>DAHXNW010000041.1 GCA_027365195.1 Acetobacteraceae bacterium | reverse complement strand
CGGTGCTGGCACGCGCCATCGCCTGGCTGCGCGCGCATCAGGAAGCGGATGGCAGTTGGTTCGGCCGCTGGGGCACCAATTACATCTATGGCACCTGGTCGGTCCTCTGCGCGCTGAATGCCGCCGGCATCGCGCATGACGATCCGGCGATCCGCCGCGCCGTGGGGTTTCTCGCAGCGACGCAGCGCGAAGACGGCGGCTGGGGCGAGGACGAGGAGACCTACGCCGGGGCGACCCCCGGCCAATACAAGGAAAGCACCCCCTCGCAGACCGCCTGGGCGCTGCTCGGGCTGATGGCGGCGGGGGAGCAGGGCAGCGTCACGGTCGCGCGCGGCATCGCCTGGTTGCAGGCGACGCAGGGGGCGGATGGCACTTGGCAGGAGCAGCCCTACACCGCCGTCGGCTTCCCGCGCGTGTTCTATCTGCGCTACCATGGCTATAAGCAGTTCTTCCCGCTGCTGGCCCTGGCCCGGCAGCGCGATCTGCGGCACGCCAATCGCGAGCGGGTGAGCGTCGGCTTTTGAATAACGCGCTGTATGGAACATAAGTGCCGCACCGGCCCGCTTCCCCACCAGGCCACCCACAACAGTATGCTGAATGGATGGCCTGGTGGGGAAGCGGGCCGGTGCGGCACTTATTCCTGAACAAACCCTAACGGAGGTCCATCATGGCCGCTTATCAATATGTCTATGTGATGAAGGACCTCACCAAGGCCTATCCGGGTGGGCGCGAGGTGTTCAAGGGCATCACCCTCTCCTTCCTGCCAGGGGTTAAAATCGGTGTGCTCGGCGTCAACGGCGCCGGCAAATCGACGTTGCTCAAGATCATGGCCGGGATCGAGACCGAATATGGCGGCGAGGCGTGGGCGGCGGAGGGGGTGCGCGTCGGCTATCTCTCGCAGGAGCCGCAGCTCGATCCCACCAAGACGGTGGGTGAGAACGTCGCCGGCGCCTTCGCCCCGTTGCAGGCGGCGCTCGACCGTTTCAATGCCATCGCGCTCGCATTCGCCGAGCCGATGGAAGAGGACGCGATGGACGCGCTGCTCTCCGAGCAGGCCGGTTTGCAGGAAAAGATCGACGCCGAGGACGGCTGGGAGCTCGACCGCCGGATTGGCATCGCGCTCGACGCGCTGCGCTGCCCGCCCGCCGATGCGGCGGTGGAGAAGCTCTCCGGCGGCGAGCGGCGGCGCGTCGCCTTATGCAAGCTGCTGCTGGAAAAGCCCGATCTGCTGCTGCTCGATGAACCGACCAACCATCTCGACGCCGAGAGTGTCGCCTGGCTCGAACGCACCCTCCGCGAGTATGCCGGCACCGTGATGGTGGTGACGCATGACCGCTATTTTCTCGACAACGTCACCAACTGGATCCTCGAGATCGAGCGCGGCCGTGGCTATCCGTTCGAGGGCAATTATTCCTCCTGGCTCGCGCAGAAGCGCAAGCGCCTCGCGCAGGAGGAGAAGGAGGAGAGTGCGCGCCAGCGCGCCCTCGCCGCCGAGCAGGAGTGGATTTCCGCGAGCCCGCGCGCGCGGCAGGCGAAGAACAAGGCGCGCATCGCCAAATACGAGGATCTGCTGGCGAAGTCGCAGGAGCAGGCCGGCGGGGTTGCCGACATCGTCATCCCGCCCGGGCCGCGCCTCGGCGGGCAGGTGATCGAGGCGGAGGCGCTGCGCAAGGGCTATGGCAACCATCTGCTGATCGACGATCTGAACTTCAAGCTGCCGCCGGGCGGCATCGTCGGCGTGATCGGGCCGAACGGTGCCGGCAAAACCACGCTGTTCCGCATGATCGTGGGTCAGGAGATGCCCGATAGCGGCAGCCTCGTCGTCGGCGAGACGGTGAAGCTCGGCTATGTCGATCAGAGCCGCGACAGCCTCGATGCCACCAACAGCGTGTGGCAGGAGATCAGCGGCGGCACCGACGTCATCCATCTCGGCAAGCGAGCCGTGCCGTCGCGCGCCTATGTCGGCGCCTTCAACTTCAAGGGTGCCGATCAGCAGAAGAAGGTCGGCGTGCTCTCGGGCGGCGAGCGCAACCGGGTGCATCTGGCGAAGATGCTGAAATCGGAGGCCAACGTCATCCTGCTCGACGAGCCGACCAACGATCTCGACGTCGATACGCTGCGCGCGCTGGAGGAGGCGCTGGTGGAGTTCGCTGGCTGCGCCATCATCATCAGCCACGATCGCTGGTTCCTCGACCGGCTGGCGACGCACATTCTCGCCTTCGAGGGCGACAGCCATGTCGAATGGTTCGAGGGTAATTTCCAGGCCTATGAGGAAGACAAGCGCCGCCGCCTGGGCGCCGACGCGACCGAGCCGCACCGCATCAAATACCGCCCGCTGGCGCGGTGAGGTTGCCGGCATGGCATGAGCGAGCATGCGGCGGCCATCCAAACCGGCCGGCTCGATCTGCGCCCCGTCAGCGGCGCCGATCTCGCCGATCTACAGGCCCTTAAAGCCGATCCACGCGCCTTCGCCCTGATGCTCGGCGGCGTGCGCCATCCGACGCAAACGGCGGAGGAACTCGCCGAGGACATCGGCTTCTGGGCGCGCCATGGTGTGGGCATCTGGACCTTGCGGCTGCGCGCGGACGGGCGGTTTGCCGGCATCGCCGGGATCATGGGGCGCGATGACGGCCTTGGCATGGCGCTGCGCTTCGCGCTCTGGCCGGAATTGCGCGGGCAGGGGCTGGCGCGCGAGGCGGCCGGGGCGGCGCTGCGTTTCGCGCATGACCGCGCCGGCCTGCCCCGCGTGGTCGCTGTCGCGCGGGCGGATAATTTCGCCTCGCGCACCGTGCTCGGCAGCATCGGCATGCGCCCCTGCGGCGGTTTTACGCGCGACGGCGAGGCGATGCTGATCTACGAAAGCCTCGCGGCGGCCTAATCGCTCTCCTGCCGCCCGCGCCGCTGCGCGTTGCGGCGGCGTAGATTTTCCCGCAAAGCCTCGGCCTCACGGGCGAGCCGCGCCGGGTTCGGTTGCGGCGCGGTTTTCCGCGCCGGTTTGCGGCCCTCGCGTGGCGCTGCCGGCGCGGGTTTGTCGTCCTGCCTCACGCCCGATGCGCCTCGACCATGGCGGCGAGGCTCGGGAAGCGGAAGTCGAAGCGCACCGCGCCCGGCGGCGGCATCGTGGCACCCCAGCCGGCCGCATCCTGCCGGCGGTCGATCCAGGCCGAGGCCAGGCCAGCGGCGTTGGCCGGTCCGTGGTCATGGAACAGACTTTGCGCGGTGTGCAGAATCTGCTCGCGCGCGATGCCGGCGGCGCCGAGATGCTCCAGAAGATAGGCGAAATTGCGCGGGTCTGGCTTGTAGCTGCCGATATCCTCGGCGGTGAATACATGATCGAAGGTAACGCCGAGACGCGCCGCACTGCCGGCAAAACTCGCGCGATCGACATTGGAGAGAATCACCAGACGGTAGTGCCGTTGCAGATAGCGGAGCGCCTCGGCCGAATCGGGAAACGCCGGCCAGTCCGCCACGCTGGCGCCGAAACGCCGGTCCGCCACGGGATCGGGGGCCACATCCCAGTGCCGGGCGAGGTCGGCGTGTACCACGGCGAGTAAATCGCTATAGCGCATCGCGGGCGTCGCTGCCTCCTGTGCCGATTCGTGGCGGGCGAAAACCTCCAGCACCGCCTCGCGCGGCAGCGTCTGGCCGAGGCGGCCCAGCAGCGGCTGCAACGCTGCGTAAATGCCGCTCTCCCAATCGATCAGCGTGCCGTAGCAATCGAAGCTCAACACCTTGAAATCATGCAGTCGCATCGGTCTCCCCCAGCAGTCCGGCGAGGGTGAGGGCGATCACCTCGCTCGCCGCGTAAAGATCGGCGAGCGGCAGGCGCTCATCGGCGCGATGCGCGTTCGCTGCCTCGATGCTGCGCGGCCCGGCGCCATAGAGCACGATCGGCACCCCGGCGGCCGCATAGTGGCGGGAATCGGTATAGAGCGGCACGCCGCTGACCGCCACGGCCTCGCCGAGGACATCGCGCGCCACCGCCGCGAGCCGCGCGCCGAGCGCCTCGGCCGCCGGGCTTGGCACCAGAGGCGCCGCGCCGAGGATGCGGCGGATGGCCACCCGGGCGCCAGGAACGCGCGCCACCGCAGCCTCGATCAGCGCGCGCAACCCGTCCTCGACCGTCTGTGGGTTCTCCTCGGGAATGATCCGCCGGTCGAGCCGCAGCACGACCCGATCCGGCACCACATTGGTGTTCACCCCGCCGCTGATCAGCCCCACGGTGAGTTGCGAGCTGCCGATGCCTTGGATCGCCGAACGGGTTTCCGCGAGGGCGGGGCGGGCGGCGTAGAGTGATGTGAGGACGGCGCTCGCGGCTTCCAGCGCGTCGATCCCGCTCGCCGGCAGCGCCGCATGGGCCGAGCGGCCGATCACCTCCACCTCCAGATGCAGGCAGCCGTTATGCGCGCTCACCACCGCGTAGGAGAACCCGGCGCCGATCGCGCAATCGGGCCGGGTGATGCCCTCGCGCAGCAGCCATTGCGGCCCGATCGCGCCGCCGGCCTCCTCGTCATAGGTGAAATGCAGCTCGATGACGCCGCGTAACGGTATATCGAGCGCGCGCAGTGCCAACAGCGCCCAGGTGTAGGTTGCGAAATCGGATTTCGAGACGGCGACGCCGCGCCCGACCATCCAGCCATCGACGATCGCGGCGCCATACGGATCCTGCGTCCAGCCGGCACCGGGCGGCACCACGTCGCCATGCGCGTTCAGCGCGATCACCGGTCCGCCGTCGCCGAAACGCTGGCGCACCAGCAGATTGGTCACGCTGATCATGCCCGCCGCGCGCACCAGTTCGGCCGGCACCGGATGGCGCTCGACGGTAAGGCCGAGCGCCTCCAGCAGCCCGGCCGCATGCGCCGCCGCCGGCCCGCAATCGCCCGGCGGATTATCCGAAGGTTCCCGCACCAGGGCGGCGAGGAATGCGGTCTGGCGCGGCCGCTCGGCGTGCAGAAAGGCGCGAATCGCCGCCGCGACGGCGGGGGGTGGCAGGCTCATGCGCCTTACGCGAAGGCGCTGGCGTCGAAATCCTGCGCCAGCACACCGCTCGGGCGGATGTAGTCATACGGCCCGCGCGGCAGGAAGCGGCCATCGCCCGGCTGCGCCAGCACCTCGCCCTCGCGCATCGCCACCCGTCCGCGCAGCATGGTGAGCACCGGCCATCCCTGCACGACCTTCCCTTCATAGGGGGTGTAATCGATCGCATGGCGCATCAGCGCGTTGGTGAGGGTGACGCGGCGCGCTGGATCCCACAACACGAGATCGGCATCGGCGCCGGGGGCGATGCGGCCCTTGTCGGCAAGGCCGAACAGTCGCGCCGGGTTGGCGGAGGTGAGGCGGACGAAATCGCTGGCGCTGATGCGCCGCTCGCTCACCCCCTCGCTGAACAGCAGGGCCAGGCGTGCGGCGAGGCCGGGGATGCCGTTCGGAATGTCGCGAAAGCTCGCCTGCGGCCCGCCCGCCCGCTTGCCGCGCGCGCTGTCGTAGGAAAAGCCGCTGTGATCGGAGGAGACGATGCCGAGCGTGCCGCGCCGGATATGCGCCCACATCCCGGCCGCCGCCTCCGGGCCGCGCGGCGGCGGGCTGCACATGAATTTCGCTCCCTCGAAACCGGGCCGGTCCATGTCGCCCTCGGTCAGCACGAGATATTGCGGGCAGGTCTCCGCCCAGAGTTTCAGCCCCCGCGCCTGCGCGCGGGCAATCTCCTCGGCAACCTCGGCGCAGGAGACGTGGAATATCTGGATCGGCTGATCGACCAGTTCGGCGAGCGCGATCGCCCGATACGTCGCTTCCCGCTCGACCACCGCCGGGCGCGACCAGGGGTGATATTTCGGCGCCTGATGCCCGGCGGCGAGCAGCGCCTCGGTGCGCCAGCCGATGGCGTCGTAATTTTCGCAATGCACCGTCACCAGCGCCCCGGCGCGGCGCGCGGCGGCGAGCACGCGCAGCAGGCCGCGATCGTCCACATGCGAGGCATCGTAGGTGAGGAACACCTTCAGGCTGCGGATGCCGGCGCGCACCAGGGCCGGGATTTCCTCATGGATCACCGCATCGGTGGGATCGGTGATGATCTGGTGGAAGCTGTAATCGACCATCGCGCGCGCCGCACTCGCCCGATAGGCGGCGAGCGTCGGGCCGATCGGCTGGCCCTTGATCTGGGCGGCGAAGGTGATGACGCTGGTGGTGCCGCCAGCGAGGGCGGAGGCGCTGCCGGTGGTGAAACTCTCTTCGTCGGTCGAGCCATCGGCGCGCTGCTGCTCGATATGGCAATGCGAATCGATGCCGCCGGGCAGCACCAGGAGGCCGGCGGCATCGATCTCTTCGCCCGCCATGCCGATCTCGCCGATCGCCGCGATGCGGCCGGCGCGGATGCCGATATCGGCGCGGAACTGATCGCTCTCGGTCACCACCGTGCCGTTGCGGATCGCGGTATCGAAGGGGGTCATGCCAGGTGCCTCACGCGTCGGGGTTGGCGCAGAACAGGCTGTAGAGCATGCCGATCATCTGCTGCGCCTCCTGGCTGCCGAGACTGTAATAGATGCTGCGCGAGTGGCGCCGGGTGCGCACCAGCCCATCCCGCCGCAACCGGGCGAGTTGCTGCGAGAGATGCGCCTGCTGGATGCCGAGCGCGCGCTCCAGATCGCCGACCGTGCGTTCGCCGCCCAGCAGATGGCAGAGCACCATCAGCCGGTGCGGATTGGACAGCGATTTGAGAAACCGAGTCGCCGCCGCCGCCTGTGCGCCCAGCCGCAGGCTGTCGATGTCCGCAGGTTCCACCGGCCGCAAGCCGGCAGAGAAACCGGCGAGCACCCCCTCCCGCAGGTTGGCGGCGCGGCTTGCCGTGCTCGTCTCAGTCATCGTTGCATCCCCGCATATGCCGACGATACGCGCCGGCGCCGGACGAACGCAACAGATTTGGCTTGCCAGGAACTGCGTGACGCCGGCTTAGGGAAGGGAGAGCAGGGAGGTGAGCATGGCGAGCGTCATCGGCTGGGACATCGGGGGCGCGCATCTGAAGGCGGCGCGGATCGAGGCGGGGCGGGTGGTGGCCGTGCTGCAACTGCCCTGTCCGCTGTGGCTGGGGCTGGACCGTCTGGATGCCGCCCTCGCCGAGGCCGTGCAGCGGCTCGGGCCGGCGTCGCTGCATGCGGCGACGATGAGCGGCGAACTCGCCGATGTGTTCGCCGACCGCACGCAGGGGGTGATCGGCATCACCGAGGCACTGCGCGCGGCGATCGCCCCGGCGCCGCTCTGCCTGTATGCCGGTGCCGCCGGCTTTCTGCCGCCGGCACTGGCGGCGGCGCGGGCCGGTGAGATCGCCTCGGCCAACTGGCACGCGAGCGCCGCCCTCGCCGCGCGCGACGTCCGCGATGCGCTGTTCGTCGATATCGGCTCGACCACCACCGATCTGATCCCGATCGTCGATGGCGTGGTGCGGGCGGGGGCGAGCGATGCGGCGCGGCTGGCGGCGGGGGAGCTGGTCTATACCGGCCTCACGCGCAGCTTCGTCATGGCGCTCGCCGCGCGGGCGCCGTTTGGCGGCGTGTGGCAGCCGCTGGCGCGGGAGTATTTCGCCAGCAGCGCCGATGTGTATCGCATTCTCGGCACGCTGCCCGCCGATGCCGATCTGCTGGATACCGCCGACGGACGGGAGAAGACCGTGGCTGCCTCGATCGCCCGGCTCGCGCGCATGGTCGGGCGCGACGCAGCGACGGCGGATGAGGCGGCGTGGCGCGATCTCGCGGCGTTTTTCGCCGAGGCGCAACTGCGCGATATCGCCGACGCGGCGATGCAGTGCCTCTCGCGTGTGCGCCTGCCGCCAGAGGCACCGGTGATCGGCGCCGGCATCGGCATGGCGGTGGTCGAGGCGCTGGCGGCGCGGCTCGGCCGGCCTTATCGCGCGCTCACCGAGCCGGCAAGCCACGCCCTGCACGCGCCTGCGGTCGCCGTCGGGCTGCTGGCGGTCTGAGGGCGACGAACACCGGAAGAAGGCGACCGTGTCGGTTCACGCTCTAATTGCTGCGTTCGTTCTTGGCGCAGTGGCGTGGCGGCTGCAGGTGAAAGTCGCTCAGCGTGCCGTCCATCAGGAAATCGCCGAAATCCATTTGCAGATCGTCCGCCACGCCGTTTTCCCAGTATTTCATGCCGACCTCGTAATCCGGCTCGGCGGTGGTGGCGTTATGGTCGAAGAAGGCGATATGCACCCGCCCACTGGGTAGCTGCGCCAGCGCCGGATAGCGGCTCGGCTGCGGCTTCTGCCAGTTAGTGATGAAAATCGAGCTGTCCTGCGCGCCGGTGTCGGAGGTGCCATCGAACAGCGGCAGAGCGATCATCCGCTTGCCCTGTTCGGCGGCGGCGATGATGGTCGCGGTGTGCCACATCGGAAACAGCGTGCCGCGCGGCAGTTTCTGATCGCTCTCCTGCGGCTGGTCGTAGTGGATCTCGCCATCTCCACCGGGGCGGTGCAGCGATGCCTCGCCGGAGGTCACCTGCGTCACCGCCGTGTCGGTGGTCTGGCGGGTGCGAAAGCGCAGTTTGAGGCCGTTCTTCGCCTCCCACGTGGCATAATCGGAGACCATCTGCACATTGTCGCCGTCGCGGTTGGTGATGGTGATGTCGAGCCGCTGCTGCACCGCCCAGCCGTCGCAGGCATCGATCACCTCATAGCTCATCGAGCCGGTGGCGGCGACGATATCGCCATCGCGCGCGCTGCCGAGCTTGAGCTGATACACCGCCCGATGCGCCGCCAGATTGCTGGCGATATGGGCCGTCAGGGCGGTCATCGAGGGGGCCGGCGCATCGGCCAGCAACAGCGACGACAGGGCGGCCAGAGAGGCGGCCAGAACGGCCGGGCGGCAGAGGCGCATGCGCGAACGCTCCGGGATATGACACATGAACATAGGGGCGGCGCGCCGATTACGCCACCCGCGCGCCGGCTCTCACGCGCGCGTTGGCTTCACCGGCAGGTCGAGCCGCAACGAAAGCTCCTTCAGGCGTGCCGTGCTCACCTCGGCCGGCGCCCCCATCATCAGATCCTCGCCCTGCTGGTTGAGCGGGAATAGGATCACCTCGCGGATGTTCGGCTCGTCGGCGAGCAGCATCACCATGCGGTCGATCCCCGGCGCTGCCCCGCCATGCGGCGGGGCGCCGAAGCGGAAGGCATTCAGCATGCCACCGAAACGCGCCTCCACCTCGGCCGCCGCATAGCCGGCGATGGCGAAGGCGCGGAGCATGATGTCCGGGCGATGGTTGCGGATCGCGCCGGAGGAGAGCTCGATGCCGTTGCACACGATATCATACTGGAACGCCTTGATGCTCAACGGATCCTGGTTCTCCAGCGCCGCCATCCCGCCCTGCGGCATGCTGAACGGGTTGTGGCTGAAGTCGATCTGCCCGGTCTCCTCGTTGCGCTCGTACATCGGAAAATCGGTGATCCAGCAGAAGCGGAAGGCGTTGCTCTCGATCAGCCCGAGGTCTTCGCCGAGCCGGGTGCGCACGGCGCCCGCGAATTTCGCCGCCGTCTCGGCCGGCCCGGCGGCGAAGAACACCGCATCGCCTGCTGCCAGGCCGCAGGCGGCGCGGATCGCGGCGGCGCGCTCCGGCTCCAGATTGCGCGCGATCGGGCCTTTCGCGCCCTCGGCATCGAACGTGACGTAGCCGAGGCCGCCGGCGCCCTGTTCGCGCGCCCATTCGTTGAGCTTGTCGAAGAACGAGCGTGGCCGCCCCCCTGCGCCGGGCGCCGGGATCGCGCGCACCACCCCGCCGGCGGCGGCGATCTTGGCGAACAGGGCAAAGCCCGAGCCGGCGAACATTTCCGTCACGTCCTGGATGATCAGCGGGTTGCGCAGATCCGGCTTGTCGGAGCCATAGTCCAGCAACGCCTGCGCGTAGGGGATGCGCGGGAATGGCGAGGGGGTCACGGCGCGGCCGGCGGCGAATTCCTCGAACAGCCCACCGATCACCGGCTCGATGGTGTTGAAAACGTCCTCCTGGGTGACGAAGCTCATCTCGAAATCGAGCTGATAGAACTCCCCGGGCGAACGGTCCGCCCGGCTCGCCTCGTCGCGGAAACAGGGGGCGATCTGGAAATAGCGGTCGAAGCCGGCGACCATCGCGAGCTGCTTGAACTGCTGCGGCGCCTGCGGCAGGGCATAGAACTTGCCTGGATGCAGACGCGCCGGCACCAGGAAGTCGCGTGCCCCCTCCGGGCTGGAGGCGGTCAGGATCGGCGTCTGGAACTCCATGAAGCCGGCTTCGATCATCCGCCGGCGCAGGCTCGCGATCACCCCGCTGCGCAGCACCATGTTGCGATGCACGCGCTCGCGCCGCAGATCGAGAAAGCGATACGTCAAGCGCAGATCGTCGGGGTATTGCGCCTCGCCGGCCACCTGCATCGGCAGCACGTCGGCCGCCGATTGGAGGGCCAGATCGCTCACCCGCAGCTCGATCTCCCCGGTCGGCAGCCTCGGGTTCACCGTGCCGCCTGCACGCTCCACCACCGCGCCGCTGACCGTGACCACGCTCTCCACCCGCAGCCGCTCGGCCTGCGCGAAGGCCGGCGTGCCGTGGGCGAACACGCATTGCGTCAGGCCGTAATGGTCGCGCAGGTCGATGAACAACAGGCCGCCGTGGTCGCGCTTGCTATGCACCCAGCCGGACAGGCGGGCGCTCTGCCCGGCATCGGCGAGGCGCAAGGCGGCACAGTGATGGGTGCGATAGGGGTGCATTGGGGGTCTTCCTGCGACAAGCGCGGCAGACAAGCGAGCGGCCGGGCTTCTGTCAAGCCGATGCGCCGGATGGTATGGGTATAAAGAGGAGGGAGAGGAAAATGGAATTCTCGCTGACCCCCGATCTGGAGCAGCTACGCGCCGCGATCCTCACGCTCTGTGAACGCTTCGACGATGCGTATTGGCTGGCGCGCGACCGCGACGGGGTTTTTCCGCATGATTTCCATGCCGCGATGGCAGCGGGCGGCTGGCTCGGCATCGCCATGCCGGAACCCTACGGCGGCGCCGGCCTCGGCATCATGGCGGCGGCGGTGATGATGCAGGCGGTCGCGGAATCGGGGGCCGCGATGACCGGCGCCTCGGCGATCCACATGAACATCTTCGGCCTCAATCCGGTCGTCGTGTTCGGCAGCGAGGACCAGAAGCGCCGCATGCTGCCGCCGCTGATCGCGGGGCGGGACAAGGCGTGTTTCGCCGTCACCGAACCCGATGCCGGGCTGAACACCACCGAGCTGAAAACCCGCGCCGTGTGGGATGGCGCGCAGTATGTCGTCACCGGCACGAAAATCTGGATTTCGACGGCGCAGGTGGCGAACAAGATGCTGCTGCTGGCCCGCACCACGCCGCTCGATCAGGTGCGCCGCAAGACCGATGGCCTGTCGCTATTCTATACCGATCTCGACCGCGCCACGGTGGAGATCCGTGAGATCCCCAAAATGGGCCGCCACGCGGTGGATTCGAACATGCTGTTCATCGAGGGCCTGCGCATTCCGATGGAAGACCGCATCGGCGCGGAGGGCGATGGGTTTCGCTGTATCCTGCATGGCATGAACCCCGAACGCATCCTGATCGCCGCCGAGGCGGTGGGCATCGGCCGCGCTGCGCTGGCGCGTGCCGCCCGCTATGCGCGCGAACGCATCGTGTTCGGCCGCCCGATCGGCCAGAATCAGGGCATCGCGCATCCGCTGGCCAAAAGCTGGGCGGAACTCGCCGCCGCCGAGCTGATGGTGCTCAAGGCGGCAGCGCTCTACGATGCCGGGCGCGAGTGTGGCGCCGAGGCGAATGCGGCGAAATACCTTGCCGGCGAAGCCGGGTTTCATGCCTGCGAGGCGGCGGTGATGACGCATGGCGGCATGGGCTATGCCAAGGAATATCACGTCGAGCGCTATCTGCGCGAGGTGATGATCCCGCGCATCGCCCCGGTCAGCCCGCAGATGATCCTGAATTTCATCGCCGAGCGCGCACTCGGGCTGCCGAAATCCTATTGAACGCCAGGCGCCGATATCACGCCGTGCGATCGCTCGCCGCCCCGAGCGCCGCCTGCGCCGCCGCGAGCCTCGCCACCGGCACGCGATAGGGGCTGCAGGAGACGTAATCGAGCCGGAGTTCCTCGCAGAAGGCGATCGAGGCCGGATCGCCGCCGTGCTCGCCACATATGCCGAGCTTGATGTTCGGGCGCGTCTTGCGGCCCCGCTCGGCGGCGATACGCACCATCGCGCCCACACCCTCGATATCGATCGAGATGAACGGGTCTTTCGGCAGGATGCCGGCCTCGACATAATAGGGCAGGAACTTGCCGGCATCGTCGCGCGACAGGCCGAAGGTGGTCTGCGTCAGATCGTTGGTGCCGAAGCTGAAGAAATCCGCCGCCTCGGCGATCGCATCGGCGGTGAGGGCCGCGCGCGGCAGCTCGATCATCGTGCCGATCGAGTATTCCAGCGTGCGCCCGGCCGATTTGAACACTTCCGCCGCCACCCGCTCGATCTGCGCGCGGGTGATGTCGAGTTCGCGCTTCATGCCGACCAGCGGGATCATGATCTCCGGCACCGGCGCCTTGCCGCTCTCGGCGGCAACCGCGAGCGCGCCCTCGAAAATCGCGCGCGCCTGCATCTCGTAGATTTCCGGATAGCTGATGCCGAGCCGGCAGCCGCGATGGCCGAGCATCGGGTTAGCCTCGGCCAGTTCGCTCGCCCGCCGGCGCATGCTCTCGACATCCTGGCCGAGGGCGGTGGCGACGTCGGCCAGTTCCGCCTCGCCATGCGGCAGGAATTCGTGCAGCGGCGGATCGAGCAGGCGGATGGTGACGGGCAGGCCGACCATGATGCGGAACAGGGCGAGAAAATCGTCGCGCTGGAACGGCAGCAGCTTTTCCAGCGCCGCGCGCCGGCCGCCCTCGTCATGCGCCATGATCATCTGGCGCACCGCGCCGATGCGCTCGGGGTCGAAGAACATATGCTCGGTGCGGCACAGCCCGATGCCCTCGGCGCCGAATTTGCGTGCCGTCTCGGCATCGAGCGGGGTTTCCGCATTAGCGCGCACGCGCAGGCGGCGATGCTGATCGGCCCAGCCCATCAGGGTGGCGAATTCGCCCGACATCGCCGGCTCGATCATCCCCACGCTGCCGATGAACACCTCGCCCGAGGCGCCATCGAGGGTGATCGTCTCGCCCGCGCGCACGCTCACCCCGCCGGCGGTGAGCGTCTGCGTGCCGTAATCGACGCTGATGCCCCCGGCGCCGGCGACGCAGGGCCGGCCCATGCCGCGCGCCACCACGGCGGCGTGGCTGGTCATGCCGCCCCGGGTGGTGAGAATGCCGCGGGCGGCGTGCATGCCGTGGATATCCTCCGGGCTGGTCTCGATCCGCACCAGGATCACCGCCTCGCCCTTGCCGGCGCGGCTCTCCGCCTCGTCCGCCGTGAACACCACCACGCCGGAGGCCGCACCCGGGCTCGCCGGCAGGCCGCGCGCCATCAGCTTGCGCGGCGCCTTCGGGTCGAGCATCGGGTGCAGCAACTGATCGAGCGAGGCGGGGTTGATCCGCCGCACCGCCTCGGCCTCGTCGATCAGCCCGCTTTGCGCCATCTCCACCGCGATCTTCACGCCCGCCGCCGCCGTGCGCTTGCCGTTGCGGGTTTGCAGCATGTAGAGCTTGTTCTGCTGCACGGTGAACTCGATGTCCTGCATGTCGCGGTAATGCCGCTCCAGCGTCGCGCGCACCTCGCAGAGTTCGGCGTAGGCGGCCGGCATCGCCTCCTCCATGCTCACCTCGCCCGGCTTGGCGCGGGCGCGCGAGAGCGGCTGCGGCGTGCGGATGCCGGCGACCACGTCCTCGCCCTGCGCGTTCACCAGATATTCGCCGTAGAAAATATCCTCCCCGGTGGAGGGGTCGCGGGTGAAGCAGACGCCGGTGGCGCAATCCGCGCCGCGATTGCCGAACACCATCGCCTGCACGTTCACCGCCGTGCCCCAGTCGGCCGGGATGTCATGCAGCCGGCGATAGGTGATGGCGCGCGGGTTCATCCAACTGCCGAACACCGCGCCGATGGCGCCCCAGAGCTGCGCCTGCGGGTCTTGCGGGAACGGCTCGCCGATCGCGGCGCGCACCATGTCTTTGTATTCCTCCACCACGCGCTGCCAATGTTCGGCGGTCAGCGTGGTGTCCTCGATGGCGCCTTCGTCGAGCTTCACTTGCTCGATGATCTCCTCGAAGCGATGGTGATCGACGCCGAGCACCACGCTGCCATACATCTGAATGAAGCGGCGATAGCTGTCCCAGGCGAAGCGGGCATCGCCGGAGGCCTGGGTGAGACCTTCGACGGTGGCATCGTTCAACCCGAGATTGAGAACCGTATCCATCATCCCCGGCATCGACACCCGCGCGCCGGAGCGCACCGAGACCAGCAGCGGCCGCGCACGGTCGCCGAAGCCGAGACCGACGGCCTGCTCGATGCGCGCGAGGGCGGCGGCGACCTGTGGCGCCAGATCGTCCGGGTAGTTGCGGTTGTTCTTGTAGAATTCGGTGCAGAGATCGGTGCTGATGGTGAAGCCGGGCGGCACCGGCAGGCCGATGCTCGCCATCTCGGCCAGATTGGCGCCCTTGCCGCCGAGCAGATTGCGCATGTCGGCGCGGCCCTC
>DAHXNW010000039.1 GCA_027365195.1 Acetobacteraceae bacterium | reverse complement strand
ACGCCCCATAATGCGAGGGTGGTGCCGAAGCTATTCTCGTGCTCGGGCCAGCCCCAGCCGGTGGCGACATCGAACAGGCCACCGAGGCCAATCGTGCTGTTGACCAGGAATCGCATGAAACTGTCGCCGGCCTGGCGCGGCTTGGTCTGCAACACATCGTCGAAAAATATCGACGGCATGGAAAAATTGGTGACCACATTATGCACGACACCCTGCACCGGCTGCGGCAGGCCGTGCTTATAGGCTTCCGCCGCCGGTTTCAGGATCACCGCGTCGATGCCGTTGTTGACCGAATAGAGCACCCGATTGGTCGGCTCCAGCGGATCGTCGGTCTGCTTGTAATCGGCCACCGCCTCGGGGTCGCTCGCCGGCGGCGGATGCGCGCAGCCGACGATCGAGACGCTGGAGAGCACGAACAGCACTAGGGCGCGGCGGGCGTTGAACGTCGGCACCTTCATCGAGACCTCACAAGCAAAGGCAACCCGATTCAGCTGCCGGGATAACGCGAATGTCATAACATACGCGCGGCTGGCGCCAAGTCTCCGTCACCACGCTGATATTTTTGCATGGCAGCATCGCATCGCCATGCCATCCCCCTTGCAGCGGCGCGCCGGCCTCGGCAAGTAAGCCGCTGGTGCTCTCATCCTGGGCGCCATGAGGAGAAATCGGCCGGCCATGAACACGCTGTCCCCCGCGCAGGCTCCCGACACTTTGCCCCGCTGGCTGGCTGGCCCGCGCATCGGCGCGCTGCCGGCGCCGGATGCCGGCATGGCGGCGCCGCTGCTCTCCTTCGAGTTCTTCCCGCCGCGCACCGAAGCGCTGGAGGCGCAGCTCTGGGCCTGCGTGCGCCGGCTGGAGCGGCTCGCGCCGCGCTTCGTCTCCGTCACCTACGGCGCCGGCGGCACCACCCAGGCGCGCACCCACGCCACGGTGGAACGCCTCGTGCACGAGACCAGCCTGGTGCCGGCGGCGCACCTCACCTGCATCGGCGCGAGCCGCGCGGAGGTCGATGAGATCGCCCGCCGCTATTGGCAGGCCGGTGTGCGCCACATCGTCGCCCTGCGCGGCGACCCGCCGCCCGGGCAGAGCGTGGTTCCGCGCGCCGATGGCTACGCCCACGCCGCCGATCTGGTGGCCGGGCTGAAACGCGTCGCCGATTTCGAAATCTCCGTCGCCGCCTACCCCGAGACGCACCCCGAGGCGGTGAGCCCGGAGGCCGATCTGGACAATCTCAAGCGCAAGCTCGATGCCGGGGCGAGCCGCGCGATCACGCAGTATTTCTTCGACGGCGAGGTCTATCTGCGCTTTCTCGACCGCTGCCTCGCCGCCGGCATCACCGCGCCGATCGTGCCGGGGGTGCTGCCGGTCTCGAACTACGCCCAGGCGGCGCGCTTCTCCGGCCTCTGCGGCGCAACCATCCCGGCCTGGCTCACCCGCATGTTCGACGGCACCGAAGACGACCCGGAAACCCGCCGCATGGTCGCCGCCGTGGTGGCGGCGCAGCAGGTGCGCCTGCTGCAAGCCAACGGCGTCGATGAGTTCCACATCTACACCCTCAACCGTGCCGATCTGGCCTATGCGATCGCCCACATCCTGGGCGTGCGCCCCGTGCCCAGCGGTCAATCGGCCGCCTCGGCATAATCGGCGAGCGGCGGGCAGGTGCAGAGCAGGTTGCGATCGCCATAGGCATTATCCACCCGCGCGACCGGCGGCCAGTATTTCGCCGCCGCCACGAAGGGCAGCGGATAAGCCGCCTGGGCGCGGCTGTAGGGATGCGTCCAGAGTTCGGCGAGCATCGCGCGGGCGGTGTGCGGCGCGTTCTTTAACGGATTGTCGGCGCGGCTCATCCGCCCCTCGGCGATCGCCGCGATCTCCGCGCGGATGGCGAGCATCGCGGCGCAGAAACGATCGATCTCGGCGAGCGACTCGCTCTCCGTCGGCTCCACCATCAAGGTGCCGGCCACCGGCCAGGACATCGTCGGCGCGTGGAAGCCGAAATCCTGCAACCTTTTAGCAATATCCTCGACACTCACCCCGGCCGCGGCTTGAAAATCGCGGCAGTCGAGGATGCACTCATGCGCCACGCGGCCGGCTGCATTGGCATAGAGCAGAGGATACGCCGCGCCGAGCCGGGCGGCGATGTAATTGGCGTTGAGGATGGCGATCTCGCTCGCCCGCCGCAGCCCGGCCGGCCCCATCAGCCGGATATAGGCATAGCTGATCGGCAGGATGGCCGCACTGCCGAACGGGGCGGCGGCGACCGGGCCATAGCCGCTCGCCGGCCCGGCGTCGGCGCGCAACGGATGGTTGGGCAGATGCGCCAGCAGATGGGCGGCAACCCCGATCGGACCGACACCCGGACCGCCGCCGCCATGCGGAATGCAGAAGGTTTTATGCAGATTGAGATGGCATACATCGGCGCCGATCCGCGCCGGGCTGGTCAGCCCGACCTGCGCGTTCATGTTGGCGCCATCCATATAAACCTGCCCGCCGGCGGCGTGGACGATCGCGCACAGATCGCGGATGCCGGCCTCGAACACGCCATGCGTGCTCGGATAAGTCACCATGATCGCCGCGATCCGCCCGGCGTGGCTCGCCACTTTGGCGGCCAGATCGGCGAGGTCGATATTGCCCGCCGCATCGCAGCCGACCAGCACGACGCGATAGCCGGCCATCGTGGCACTCGCCGGATTGGTGCCATGCGCGCTCGCCGGGATCAGACAGATGTCGCGCTGCCCTTCGCCGCGCGCCGCCTGCCAGGCGCGGATCGCCAGCAGCCCGGCATATTCGCCCTGCGAGCCGGCATTCGGCTGTAGCGAGACGCCGGCAAAGCCGGTGATCGCAGCGAGCCAGCCGGCGAGACGCCGGATCAGTTCGGCATAGCCCGCCGTCTGCTCGGCGGGGGCGAACGGATGCACATCGGCAAAGCCGGGCAGGCTGATCGGCAGCATCTCGGCGCTCGCGTTCAGCTTCATGGTGCAGGAGCCGAGCGGGATCATGCTGCGCGTGAGGGTGATGTCGCGCTCCTCCAGCCGACGGATGTAGCGCAGCATCTCATGCTCGCTGTGATAGCGATGAAACACCGGCGCCGTCAGAATGGCATCGCGCCGCCGCAGCTCGGGTGGCATTCCCCCTCCCGCCGGCGCCAGCGCACCGCCGAGCAGCGCCGCCAGACGCTCCAACTCATCGCGCGTCACCGTCTCGTCGAGCGCGATCGCAACGCCTTGCGCGTCGAGCCGGCGCAGGGTGAAGCCGGCGGCACCGGCGCGCGTGAGCAGCCCATCGGCGTCCCCCTCCAATGCGATGGTGTCGAAAAACGCCGTATGACGCAGCCGCCAGCCGCCGCGCTCGGCCGCGCCGGCGAGCAGCCGCGCCTGCAGCGCCACCCGCCCGGCGATGCGCGCGAGCCCCTCCGGCCCATGCCAGAGCGCATAGAATCCGGCCATCACCGCGAGCAGCACCTGGGCGGTGCAGATGTTGGAGGTCGCCTTCTCGCGGCGGATATGCTGCTCGCGGGTTTGCAGCGCGAGGCGCAGCGCCGGCTGCCCGGCGGCATCCTGGCTCACTCCCACCAGCCGGCCGGGCAGCAGGCGCTTATGCGCCTCGCTGGTGGCGAAGAAGGCCGCGTGCGGGCCGCCGAACCCCATCGGCACGCCGAAGCGCTGGCTCGACCCCACCACCACATCGGCGCCCATCGCGCCGGGCGGAGTGAGGAGCGTGAGGGCGAGCAGATCGGCGGCGACGATCGCCAAAGCGCCAACCGCATGGGCGGCGGCGATTTCGGCGGAGAGATCGCGCAGCGCGCCGGTCGTGCCCGGATATTGCAGCACCACGGCGAAGGGCGAGGCCGCCGCGATCGCCACCGCATCGCCCGCCGGCACGTCGATGAGCGTCCAGCCGAGCGGGGCGGCACGGGTGGCGAGAACGGCGCGGTTCTGCGGATGCAAATCGCGCGCAACGGCGATCACCGCCGGCCGGCCGCCGGCCCGCGCTTGCCCGCCCGCCCGCGCCGCCGCCAGCGCCACGCCCTCGGCCAGTGCGGTCGCCTCGTCGAGCAGCGAGGCATTGGCGATCGGCATCCCGGTGAGATCGCAGATCATGGTCTGGAAATTCAGCAGCGCTTCCAGCCTTCCCTGCGCGATCTCCGCCTGATACGGCGTGTAGGCGGTGTACCAGCCGGGGTTCTCTAGCACGTTGCGCCGGATCACCGGCGGCGTGAGGGTGCCGTGATAGCCCATGCCGAGCAGCGCGCGCGCCGGCGTGTTGCGCGCCGCAAGGGCAGCGAGTTCGGCCATCACCGCCGCCTCGTCCGCCGCCGGTGGCACCGCGAGCGGCGCCTCGGCGCGGATCTCGCGGGGCAGTGCCGCATCGATCAGCGCCGGCAGCGAGGCTGCGCCGATGCGCGCCAGCATCCGCGCCACATCCGCCTCGCGCGGGCCGATGTGGCGGGCGATGAAACTGTCCGAAGCCTCCAGCGCGGCCAGGTCGTCGAGCGTATCCGTCATCACAGCGTCTCCAGGAAGGCGGCGTAGTCCGCCGCGTCCAGCAATCCGGCGAGCGCCGCCAGATCGTCGGGTGCGAGGCGAAAGAACCAGCCCTCAGCCTGCGGCGCGCGATTGACCAGCGCCGGGTCTTCGACCAGCGCCGGATTGGTCTCGACCACCCGCCCGGCGAGCGGCGCATAGATGTCGGACGCCGCCTTGACGCTCTCCACCACGGCGCAGGCCTCGCCCGAAGCCAGCACCCGCCCGGCCTCGGGCAATTCGACGAACACCACATCGCCGAGCGCCTCCTGCGCATGCGCGGTGATGCCGATGGTGGCGATGCCGTCGTCGAGGCTGATCCACTCGTGATCCTTGGTGAAACGCAGTTCAGGCATGGCGCGATCCTTCAGCGGCTATAGCGATGCGGGACGAACGGAAGGGGGTGCACCGCCGCCGGCAACAGCCGCTCGCGCACCCGCAGCATGAGGTTGGTGCCCGGTTGCACGAGATCGCGGCGCACATAGCCCATGGCGATCGATGCATTCAGGCTCGGCGAAAACCCGCCGGAGGTGACCGCCCCGGCCATGGTGCCATCGGCGGCGACGATCTCGGCCCCGGCCCGCGCCGGCGCGCGGCCTTCGAGGCGCAAACCCACTCGCCGGCGCGTCGGGCCATGCGCGAGCTGATCGCGGATCACCGTCGCACCGGGGAAATCCGCCGCCTCGCGCCGCCGCTTGCCGATCGACCAGGCAAGCCCGGCCTCCACCGGGGTGGTCAATTCGTCGATATCCTGGCCATAGAGACAGAGCCCGGCCTCCAGCCGCAGGCTGTCGCGCGCGCCGAGGCCGGCGAGCGCCACCTCCGGCTCCGCCAGCAGCCGCCGCGCCAGCGCCTCGGCCCGCTCGGCCGGGCAGGAGATTTCAAAGCCATCCTCGCCGGTATAGCCGGAGCGCGAGACGAAACACGCAGCCCCCGCGAGGGAGAGCGTGGCCACGCCGAGAAACGGCAGTGCCGCAACCTCCGGCGCGAGGCGCGCGAGCACCGCCGCCGCCTCTGGCCCCTGCAACGCCAGCAGCGCCCGCGCCGCCAGCGGCTCCAATTGCACGGTTTGCGGCAGGCCAGCGGCGAGATGCGCCAGATCGACCTGCTTGCGGCTGGCATTCAGCACCAGAAGCAGCCGCCCCGCATCGAGCCGCGCCACCATCAGATCGTCGATGATGCCGCCCACCTCGTTGGTCAACAGCGCATAGCGCTGCCGCCCCGGCGGCAGGCCGAGCAGATCGGCCGGCACCAGCCGCTCCAACGCCGCCGCCGCCGCCTCGCCATGCAACAGTGCCTGTCCCATGTGGGAGACATCGAAGAGCGAGGCCCGCGCGCGGCAATGCCGGTGCTCGGCGATGATGCCCTCGGCATATTGCACCGGCATCGCATAGCCGGCGAACGCCACCATGCGCCCGCCCGCCGCGCGGTGCAGCGCATCGAGCGGCACGGTATCGAGGCTATCTTCGGAAGGGGACAAAGGGGTCACGCACGCCTCACCGTCCAGGGTCGCCCGCCGGCGTTCGCCGACAAGATCGGTGCGTGCCGAGAGCACCCACCTACGACCCCCCTCTGTCACGGAACCTGAGAGATTCGGGCGCGAACCCTTACTCCTTCGGTGCGGCACGCCACCCGAGGCGCGCCAGCTTTCCAGAGATCCACCCCCGCTCTGCGGTCCTGGATGCCTGAGCGTTTCCGGGGGCCGGTTGCGCCTTCGGCGGCAGGAAACCCCTGCGCTCTCCCGCTGCGGTAAGTGCGGACTTCAGCGTTATGAACGATGCGGGGTGGTTGTTCAAGCTGCTTCGGTTGCGGCCACGCGCATCCCCCCGTAAGCTTGCCGTTGCGATAGGCGTCCAGCGAGGCGCACCGCCGGATCGCTGGCGGATCAACGAAAAAAGGGGAGGGTCCGCATGGTCATCTCGCGTCGTGGATTTGCGCTGGGTTCGGCCGCTGCGGTCGGGCTCGCCGTCGAGGGGCTGGGCCGTCCGGCATTGGCGGACAGCCAGCCGATCCGGATCGGCTGGCTCGCAGCCCTCACCGGGCCGAGTTCGGCGCCAACCATCGGCTTCGATCGCGGCGTGCACTACGCGGTCGATACGATCAACGCCGCCGGCGGCGTGCGCGGGCGGCAAATCGACCTCGTCGTGCGCGACACCCAGGGCGACCCGACCAAGGCGGTCAACGGTGCGCAGGCGATGATCAGCCGCATCGGCGTGCATGCGATCTGGGGACCGACCAACTCCGGCGAGGCGCTGGCGACCACGCCGATCATGGCGCGGGCCAACATGCCGAATGTGTACCCCTGTTTCGTCGATCGGCTGATCGACCCGGCGCGCTATCCGAACGCGTTCCGCATCGCGCCGTCGAACACGCAGATCGACGATGCGGTCTCGGAGTATTGCGTGAAAAACCTCGGGGTGAAAGCCGTCGCCATCGTCGGCGACACCACGGGCTATGGCACCACGGCGGTCGGCACCTCGGCCGCCGCGTTCCAGAAGCGTGGCGCCAATGTCGTCTATCACGCGACCATCGACCCGACGCAGCCCGACGTGACGCCGGACATGCTGCGCATGCGCAACGCCGGCGCAGAGGTGATCGTGGTGTGGAGCGTCTCGCCCGGCCTCTGCGCGCGGCTGATGAACACCCGCGCGACGATGGGGTGGGACGTGCCGCTGGCCGGCCACCCGACGATGGGGTCGGGCGAGGTCGGCAAGCTGATCGCAAAGCCGGAGAACTGGCGCCGGGTCTATATTCTCGGCTTCCGCAATTGCAGCTTCGGCGCCGACGGCAAGCTGCCGGCGCATGTGCAGCGCTTCGTCGATGGCCTCGATGGCAAGATCGAACTCAGTGACACGATGCTCTGGTGGGTGCTGGACGGTGTCGATGCGATCACCCTGATCGCCGATGCCGTGCGCTCCTCCGGCGGCACCGATCCGGCGGGGATGATCGCGTATTGGAACACGCTCACCAATTATCCGGGTCTGTTTGGCACCTATAGCTTCAGCAAGACGCAGCACAACGGCCTGCCGACCAGCGAGGTGGTGATGTCGGAGGCGAATTCGCACCATCTGGGCGCCTATAGGCTGGCACCTGGCTACGTCTGAGCGCGCGCATGCTCGCGGCGATCCTGGCTTCGGGGCTGGCGGTGGGCGCGGTCTATGCGCTGATCGGTATCACCTACAACACGATGTTTGCCGCCTCGCGCGTGATGAGCTTCACCGCCGGGCAGCTCGGCATGCTCGGCGGCGTGCTCGGGGCGATGTTCATGACGCGGCTCGGCCTGCCGGCGCTCCTGGCCCTGCTCGCGACCCTCGCCTGCTGCGCCGCCATCGGCGTGCTGACCGAGATCGTCGCCGTGCGGCCGGTGCTGAAAAGCCTGGATCAGCATCTCTATGTGCTGTCCACGCTCGCGATCGCCCTGATGATCCAGCAGGTGACGGCAATTGCGTGGAGCACCGAGCCGCAACCGTTTCCGCGCCTGTTCGGCATCGGCGACGGCGGCCCGCTCGACGAGAAATTCTGGCTGCCGCTACTGGCCGCGGCCGTCGTGGTGGGCGGGCTCGAGCTGCTGCATCGGCACACGCTGGTCGGGCGCGCCTTCCTCGCCGTCGCCGAGGATAATTTCGCCGCCCGCGCGCTCGGCCTGCCGGAGCGCAACCTGCGCATGGGCAGCTACGCGCTGGCGGGCGCGATCGGCGGCCTGGCCGGCTTCGCCTCCGGGCAGTTGCTGTTGGCGTTCTTCGCCAACGGCGCGATGCTGAATTTCTATGGCTTCCTGCCGGTCGCTCTCGGCGGGATGGGGAACAATCGCGGCGCGATCATCGGCGGCCTCGTGCTCGGCGTGTTTCAGCAGGCGGCGAATTTCCTGTTCGGCGGCGTGTTCGCCGCGGTTGCGGTGTTCGCGGTGTTCATCGTCGTGCTGCTGGCGGCGCCGCAGGGGCTGCTGAGCCGCACGGCCGCGCGGCGTGTCTGAACCGGCGCGTCCGATGCGCGCGCTGCCCTATCTGCTGGTGCTGGCGGCGGCGCTGGCGTTGCCCTATGTCAGCAACGACTACTGGACGCTGATCGCTTCGCGCGCCGCGATCTACTGGGTGCTGGTCTCCGGCCTCAATCTGGTGGTGGGATTCGCCGGACAGTTGGCGATCGGCTGGGTCGCTCTCCTCACCCTCGGCGCCTACACGGCGAGCGTGCTGGTGGCCGGCACGGTGACACCGGCGGTGCCGCCCTATCTCGCGCTCGTGGCGGCGGGCTGCGTCGGCGCCGTGTTCGGTGTCGTCATCGGTCTGCCGGCGCTGCGGCTGCGCACCTTCTATTTCGCCATGACCACGCTCGGCTTCGCCACCATCGTCACGCAGGTGGCCCTCGCCTGGCAGAGCGTGACCGGCGGCGGCATCGGCGTCAGCGGGCCGGTGCTGCCGGCGCCGTTTCAGACCGGGCGCGGGTTTTATTGGTTCTGCTTGGGGCTTGCGGCGCTCTGCACCTGGATGACGGCGAATGTGGCGCACAGCCGCTTCGGCCGCGCGCTGGTGGCGTTGCGCGACGCCGAAGTGGCGGCGGAAGCCTGCGGCATCGCCAAGGGGCGATTGCTGGTCACGATATTCCTGTTCAGCGGTGCGCTGGCGGCGATCGCGGGCGGGTTGTTCGCGACCTTGCAATCCTACATCACGCCCGACGCCTTCACCTTCGATCTCTCGGTGGGATCATGAATTTCAATGCCCGTGATTTCATAATGTCCAAATAATTTGATATCCAATTTACCTCACCGTCTTCTCTTTTCTTCCTCTTACAAGCTCGTTCAATGCAATTCCGTTGACCTGAACTACTTTATACCTTACTCC
>DAHXNW010000019.1 GCA_027365195.1 Acetobacteraceae bacterium | reverse complement strand
ACGACAAAGGAATCAAGGTCTCCGACGCCGAAATGGCCGCCCTCAACATCCAGACAGACGACTTCCACGGCGAGTGGAACTACACCTTCGCGCCGAGGCGACCAGACGAGTGATGCAGTTATCCGGGCTCAGGCCCTTACTTCCGTCACGCGCCGGAATTCCGCCTCCGGCACTTCGCCGAACCAGCCATAGACGCCATTGCCGGCGCAGTTGATCCAGAGTTCGATCGCCCCCAAGGCGGCGACGATGGCATCGGCCGCCGCGCGCAGGGCGGCGCTGTCGGCGACATCCGCCTGTGCCGTCGCCACCTGCGCCCCGGCGGATTCCACGTCGTGCCGCGATGCCGCCAGCCCCTCGGCACCGCGCGCGATCAGCCCGACCCGCCAGCCACGCCGGGCGAACAGCATGGCAGTCGCCCGGCCGATGCCGGAGGAGCCGCCGGTGATGACGACGAGGGGGGACTGCGCATCCTTCATCCAGCCAGCCCGGCAACGAGATCGGCCAGCCCCGGATCGCCCTCGGCGCGCAGCCCGGCGACCACGCCGGCGCGGTCGGCGGCGCTGCGGTTCTGGCTCAGCTTCCATTTGCCTTGCAGGCGGGTGATCGCGATGCGCATGCCGACGATCCCTTTCAACTGGCCCTGGATGAAATCCGGCGGTGCGTCGCCGGGCGTCCATGGCGCCGCACGCCCGGCCTCGTGGCGCGCTGTCAGCCGCGTCACCGCATCAAGCAGCTCTGCCGCGTCTTCAAAGAATTCCACCCGCCCATACGCATGCACGGTGACATAGTTCCAGGTCGGCACCACCTTGCCGCTCTCGCGCTTGGTCGCGTACCAGGAGGGGGTGATGTAGCCATCCGGCCCCATGAACAGCACCAGCGCCTCGGTGGCCGCATCGCTCCGCCGCCATTGCGGATTGGCGCGCGCGAGATGGCCATAGAGCGTGCCATACGGCCCCGCCGCCGCGTCGAGCAGCAGCGGCAGCGGGGTGGCGAGCAGCCCATCCGGCCCGAACGTGACCAGGGTCGCGAGCGAGGTGCGGCGGATCGCCTCGTGCAGCACCGGCAGACGATCCTCGGCGAAGGCCGGCGGGACATACATGGCTCAGCCCCCCGCCGGGGTTTCATAGCGCGCGATACGCCAGGATTGGGGTTCCCCCGCCGCCGCGTCATACCAGGCGGCGACCAGCGGATGGGCACGCACCGCCGCGCAATAGGCCACGGCCTCCGGCGGCAGTTCCGGCCGATAAATCAGCATCCGCGCAACGACCGGGACGAACATCGCATCCGCCGCCCCAAATACGTCGCCGAACAGGAAATCGCCGGAGGCAGCGAATTGCGCCCGCGCCTCGCGCCAGATCGTGCAGATGCGCGCGATGTCGGCGGCGACCTCCGGGGTCGGCACGATGCTGCGCTGGGTGTGCAGCACCATCGGCATCGCCATGCGCAGCGCGCGAAACCCGGCGTGCATTTCGGCGGCGATGGCGCGTGCCGAGGCACGGGCGATGCGCTCGGCCGGCCATAGCGCCGGCTGGATTTCGGCGCAGTATTCGCAGATCGCCAGACTCTCCCAGATCTTGGCGCCGCGATGCTCGAGAAAGGGCACCAGGCCGCTCGGCGAGGCATCGCGCACGCCCGGCGAGGCGCCAGTGCCATCGAGCCGCAGCACCACCTCCTCGACATCGAGGCCGGCCAGCCGCACCGCGAGCCAGCCGCGCAGCGACCACGACGAATAGCGCCGCGAGCCGATCACCAGAACACCCTCCGCCATGCCGCCCTCCTGCCACACCCGGCTCTTGTCCTATGCCAAGCGTGGCGCCAGAGTAGCGGCTTGCAGAGGATCCCGCCATGAACGAAATGGTCACGCCGCGCCCCAACGATCTCGATGCGTTCTGGATGCCGTTCACCGCCAACCGCGCCTTCAAATCGCATCCACGCATGCTCGCCCGCGCCGAGGGGATGGTCTATTACACCACCGACGGGCACGAGGTGATCGACGGCACCGCCGGGCTGTGGTGCGTCAATGCCGGCCACGGCCGGCGCGAGATCACCGAGGCGATTCAGAAGCAGGCGGCGGTGATGGATTTCGCCCCCACCTTCCAGCTCGGCCACCCGATCGCCTTTCAGGCGGCGAGCAAGGTCGCGGAGCTGACACCGCCGGGGCTCGATCGGGTGTTCTTCACCAATTCCGGCTCCGAATCGGCCGATACCGCGCTGAAGATCGCCCTCGCCTATCACCGCGCGCGCGGCGAGGGCACGCGCCGGCTGCTGATCGGGCGGGAGCGCGGCTATCACGGCGTCGGCTTCGGCGGCATTTCGGTGGGCGGCATCGGTGGCAACCGAAAGCAGTTCGGCGCGCTGCTGCCCTATGTGGACCATCTGCCGCACACCCACGCGCCGGCGCACAACGCCTTCAGCCACGGCCAGCCGGCCTGGGGCGCGCATCTGGCCGAGGCGCTGGAAGACCTCGTGGCGCTGCACGGCGCGGAGACCATCGCGGCGGTGATGGTGGAGCCGCTGGCCGGCTCGACCGGTGTGCTGGTGCCGCCGGTGGGCTATCTGGAGCGGCTGCGCGAGATTTGCGACAAACATGGCATTCTGCTGATTTTCGACGAGGTGATCACCGGTTTCGGCCGTCTTGGCACGCATTTCGGCGCCGAGCGGCTCGGCGTGGTGCCCGATATCATGACGATGGCCAAGGGGCTGACCAACGCTGCCGTGCCGATGGGCGCGGTCGCCGTGCGCGACGGCATCTATCACGCCATCGTCGATGGCGCGCCGGCCGGCATCGAGCTGTTCCACGGCTACACCTATTCCGGCCATCCGCTCGCCGCCGCCGCCGCGATCGCCGCGATCGAATTGCATCAGCGCGAGGATCTGCCGGGCCGGGCGCGCGCGATCGAGCCGTATTTCGACGCCGCCGCCCACAGCCTCAAAGACGCTCCCAACGTGATCGACATCCGCGGCATGGGCCTCGTCGCCGGCATCGAACTCGCCCCCCGCCCGGGCAAGCCGACCGACCGCGCGGTGCGGGTGTTCCAGCGCTGCTTCGACGCCGGTGTTTTGATCCGCACCACCGGCGACATCATCGCCCTCTCGCCACCGCTGATCATCGAGAAGCCGCATATCGACCGGATTTTCGATACGCTGCGCAGCGCCATCCTGGCCGAGGCGGCCTGAAAGTTTTTGCTGATCAGTGTGAGTGCGTCACCGGCCCGCACCCCCACCCGGCCACCCATGCGCGT
>DAHXNW010000012.1 GCA_027365195.1 Acetobacteraceae bacterium | reverse complement strand
CACAGACGAACAGTATATCCTTAGTGGCATTTGATACCGCTTCGGGAACACTGGAAGCAGTAACCGGAACACTGAATCTGGACATAACAATTTTAGCAATGGGGGAGTAATTTTTTTCCCTCACCTTAGAAAATAAAGCAGAGAATTGCCATGGCCAAGTCGAATACCGTTCAGATCAAGCTCGTGTCCTCCGCCGACACCGGATATTTTTATGTCACCAAGAAAAACGCGCGCAGCCAGACCGGCAAGCTCGAATTGAAGAAATACGACCCGGTGGCACGCAAGCACGTGGCATTCCGCGAGGCAAAAATCAAATAGTCGGGCGGCAAAGGCAAACGCTATTCTGGCCGGTTCTAGTACAGCCTCCGGCTTTGCGCCTATTGGCTGAATTATTTCTGGATCCTGTGCGTGGTGCAAATCTCGATCGCCTTGGCCAGTTTCAATGGCGGGCGCCATATCGACGAACAGCTCGACAGCCTCGCGCGGCAAACCCGGGCGCCGTTGGAACTCGTCGTCACGGATGATGGCTCGACCGATCAGACCGAGGCGGTCGTCGCGCGTTTCGCGGCCAGAGCGCCCTTCCCAGTACACTTTCATAGAAACCCGGAACGGCTTGGTTTTGTACGAAATTTTTTCAGAGCCGCTTCCCTCTGCCGCGGTGATGTGATCGCCTTTTGCGATCAGGACGATGTCTGGCTGCCGCACAAGCTGCAACGCTGCGCCGAGGGCTTTGCCGATCCATCGGTGGTGTTCGTCATGCATGGCGCCGATCTGGTGGATGCGGCGCTGCACCCGCTCGGCGGCCGTTCGCCGAATGTCAAGGAGGACCGGGTGCTGGGCGAACTCGAGCGCTGGCCATGGGAGACGCATCCGGGTTTCGCCATGTCGATCCGCGCCGAGGTGCTCACCTATCTCCCCGAAGAGCGGCGCCCGAGCGGCTATAATCTCCTCGAAGGCCCTGCCGGCGGTGGTCAGATGGCGCATGACCAATGGGCGTGGTTCCTTTCGGGCGTGTTCGGCCGGCGGCAGTTGATTGCCGAGTCGCTCGCGCTCTATCGCCAGCACGGCAACAACGCTTATGGCGCGTGGGCCGGCGATCCACTGCTGACGCGGCTGCGCCGGATCCGCGATACCGGCGCCAGGCGCTATCACAACCTCGCCGGAATCGCGCGCGAAATGGTGAACGTGCTGCGCGCCATCCGCCCCGATGCACCGGCCGCGATGCGCGCCCGCGCCGAGGCGGGGGCCGTGCGCTGCGAGCGGATCGCCCAACTGATGCAGGCCCGCGCCGAGCTGTACGCCGGGCGGCGCGGGATCGAGCGGCTGCGCCGCTTCGCCAGCCTGATCGCCGCCGGTGGCTACGGCGATGCCAACCTTGGCGGCCTTGGCATGCGGGCCATGGTGAAGGACGGGCTGGTGAGCGTGGCCGCGCCCAACGATACGCAAAATCGTTAAAATCGGGCGCGATACCCGCAATAGCTGGTGATCACTTTCCGCTCGCGCCCGTTTTTAGGTCGCAAACGGGGCTTTCCCCTAAAACCGCCTCCATGCGATAAGGCACCAGCCGGCATCAAGCGCGAGGGCCAGACACACACGATGCCGCCACCCCCGCTACCCGACCAAACGCTCTCCGAGGCCGAGCCGGCGAGCCCGCCGCGCGGCAGCCTGCGGCGCAACACGCTCTATAATATGTCGGGCTCGATATTCTCGGTCTGCATGTCCTTGCTGACCGTGCCGCTCTATCTGCATCTGGTTGGCGATACCCGCTATGGCATGCTGGCGATCGTCTGGCTGCTGCTCGGCTATTTCGGCGTGTTCGACATGGGCATCTCGCGCGCGGTGGCCAACGAGATCGCCCGCCAGCACGCCGCCCCCGCCGTGCGCGCCGAGGTGTTTTGGACCTCGCTATGGATGAATTGTGGTTTCGGGGTCATCGGCGGCCTCGCGCTTTATGCGCTCTCGGCGCCGATCCTGATGTATTTTCTCAAAATTTCCGGCGGCATGCGGCACGAAATCCTCTCCGTGCTGCCCTGGCTCGCCGCCGCGGTGCCGCTCGCGACGATCAGCGGCGTGTTTTCCGGCGCGCTCGAGGGGCGCGAGCAGTTTCTGCGCACCAACCTGCTGCAGGCGATCGGCACCGCGATGTTCCAGTTGATCCCGCTGGCGGTCGCCTGGCTGCATGGGCCGGATCTCGGCTGGCTGGTGCCGGCTGCCCTGCTGGCGCGCACCGCCTCGGTGGTGCCGCTGTGGATCGCGGCGATGCGCGCGGTGCCGGCCGGGCGGCCACGCCGGCCGACGGCGGTGATGACACGCCGCCTGCTGAGTTTCGGCGCCTGGGTGACGGTCAGCAACCTGATCAGCCCGCTGTTGACCAGCATCGATCGCTTCGTGATCGGCTCGATGCTCGGCCCGGCGGCGATCGCCTATTATACCGTCCCGTTCAACCTCGCCGCCCGGGTCGGCATTCTGCCCGGCGCCCTGCTCGGCGCGCTGTTTCCGCAACTGGCGGCGAAACAGCCGGCGGCGGCGTTCGCGCAGTCGCTGCGGTCGCTGCAATTCCTCGGCGTGATCATGACACCGCTGACCATCATCGGCATCCTGCTGATGCATCCGTTTCTTTTGCTGTGGGTCGGCGCGCCGTTCGCCGCCCGCGCCGCACCCATCGGGGCGTTGATTTTGCTGGGAATCTGGACCAACAGCCTGGCGTTCGTGCCCTTCGGCCTGTTGCAGGCGCAAGGCCGGCCCGATGTCGCGGCGAAATTCCATGTCGTCGAAATCCTGCCCTTTCTGGGCATTCTCTGGGTGGGTGTGACCCTGTTCGGGCTGGAAGGCGCGGCGCTCGCGTGGAGCGTGCGGGTGAGCGTGGACATGCTGCTGCTCTTCTGGGCAGGCGGCTTTCGCTGGCGGCATTTGAGCACGCTCTGGCCGGCCTTGCTGATGATCGGGCTCGCCTGGGTGTGCAGCGTCTATCTCTGGCCATGGTCGCTGACTGGCCTGTGCGTGGACAGCGGGTTGCTCCTGCTCGCCACGGTTTGGGCCTTCGCGCGCGAGCCGGTGATCGGTGCGACCTTGCTTACGCTTCGCCGACGCCTGCTCGCCTGACCCCCTCTTCTTAACCGGATCTTCAGCCCATGGCGCCAGGATGGTGCCATGGAGCCTGCTCTCGCCCCTGCGCCGGCAAGCGGGCCGCGCACTGCCGCCGATTGGACCGACCACGGGATAGTCCTGGCGCAGCGCGGGCTGTTGGCCGAAGCGATCGCCGCGCAGCGGGCGGCGATCGGCTATGATGCCGGCTTCGCGCCGGCCTGGTGCAATCTCGGCAACGC
>DAHXNW010000005.1 GCA_027365195.1 Acetobacteraceae bacterium | reverse complement strand
CGCTCATCGGCGCTCGAGAGCATGGTGGTGACGCCGGTTTTCATATTGACGTCGGCGGCGACGCCATTCACCTGATTATCGCCGCGCGTCACCCGCACATGGCCGACGATGCGCGCGATGCCGGTCGCCGGCAGATAGACGCCGCGATCGCCATAGACGGTATCGGTCACGGTGCGGATATCGACATTGCCATAGGCTTCCACCCGCTTCAGCTTGCCCGACTGCGCCGCCAGATCGTCGCTCGGCGGCTTGCCGGGCACGGCGGGCGCGGCGGCGGGCGGCGGCGTCTCGTCCGGCGGATAGGAATAGGAGACCAGCGTGTCGGCGGCAATCCGCCGCGCGTCGCTGGTCAGCAGCACCGCCTTGCCGCGCGCCACCGACATGCGGCTCTGCGACCAGTATTCCATGCTGTCGCGCGCGGTCACGATGTCGTTCGGCGTGGTCACTTTCAGCGCGTGGCCGGTGAGCACGAGCACCGCCTGATCCATGTCGTACACCCCCTTGTCCCCCCAGGCCTGATCGGTGGCGGTGAAGATATGCACATGGCCGAAGGCTTCGAGGCGGTAGATCTCACTGCTGCCGGTGTCATCGCCGGGCGCCGTGGCGCCAGCGGGCGAAGGAGCAGGCGCGGCGGCGGGCGTGGCGCCGCCGGTGGCGGAGGGTGTCGCCTTCTTGCGGTAATGCGCGACCAGTTCATCGGCGGTCACCGTCACATTGTCGCGCACCGCGCGGGCATCGCCGCGCGCCACCACCTCCTGCTGGTTCTGCCGCCAGTCCATGCCATCGCGCGAGGTGACGGTGATCGGCCCGCCATGCGACATGTCGATCGGCTGCGCGTGCGCCGACACGGTGAAGCCCGCGAGCGGCAACAGGGCGAGAAGGATGCGCCTCATCGCTTGCTGTTGTTCAGCAGCAGCCGCGCCGGGCCGGTGAACTGGATCACCGCGCCGCGATCCTGCAAAGCGAAGCCGGTGGCATCGAGCGTGCCGAACGGCCCCTCGGCGTTCACCACCGCCGCCCCCGCCGCCGCCCCGGCCGGCAGATTAATGGACGCGGCACTGGTGCTGAGCGTGGTGCCGTCGTCGCGATAGAGCCAGACATGGTCGGAGAGATCGAGCTTTTCGTCGTGCTGTAGGAACACCCCCTGACGCGAACGCACATAGAGCCAACTGCCGTCCTGCTGCGTGAGATCGGCTTTCGGGTCGGTGAGATTGACGCGGTCCGGCCCGGCCTGCGCCGCCGCCGCGGCGGTGACGGTATAGGGCTGGCCCTTGTTGTCCACGCCGCGATAGCGCGCATCGACCATATGGCCGCTGCCGGTGATCTGGCCGCCGAGCGCGTGCATCGCCATCTCGGCCCGCTGGCTCTGCCGCGCGATTTCCGGCCACAGCACGATCGCCGAGAGCAGGATCAGCGCCCCGACTGGCAAGAGCCGCTTCGCCCAGATGACGAACAGCCGGCGGCGCGCGATATCCGCCGGGTCCAGCACCGGACGCACCCCAGCGCGCGCCCTGGATGCAGCACCCGGCGATGCCTCGCTCCGGCGGTTTCCCAGCGGCGCCACCTTCGTGCCACCCCCGCTCATGCCACACCGGCACGCAAGAGGTCGTGGATATGCAGAATGCCGAGCGGCACGCCAGGATTGGCGGGATCGACCACGAACAGCGTGGTGATCGGTCGCTCGCCCACCGTCATCAGCCGTAGCGCCTCGACCGCCAGCGCATCGGGGGCGATGCTGCGAGGGGTTGGCGTCATGATCGCGCCGGCCTGCCGGGTCAGCAGATCGGGGCCCATCGCGCGGCGCAAATCGCCATCGGTCAACACGCCGATCAGCCGGCCACCCTCATCGGTGATGCCGAGGCAGCCGAAGCGCTTCTCGGTCATCAGCAGCAGGGCGGCATCCATCCGCGTCTGCGGCGGCGCGAGCGGCAGGGCGGCGCCACTATGCATCAACTCGCGCACCCGTTTCAGCCGGGCGCCGAGCCGGCCGCCGGGGTGGAACTGGCGAAAATCGGTCGCCGTGAAGCCGCGCCGCGTGAGCAGGGCGACCGCAAGCGCATCGCCGAGGGCGAGTTGCATCGTCGTGCTGGTGGTCGGCGCCAAACCCATCGGGCAAGCCTCCGGCGCCGCCGGCAGCAGCAGCGCGATATCGGCCTGCCGCGCCAGGGCGCTCTCGGCGCGCGCGGTGATCGCCAGCAGCGGGAGGGCGAAGCGGCTGGCATGCGCCACCAGATCGGCCAATTCCGCCGTCTCGCCGGAATTCGACAGCGCCAGCACCGCATCGCCGGGCAGGATCATGCCGAGGTCGCCATGCGAGGCTTCGGCGGGATGGACGAACAGCGCCGGCGTGCCGGTGGAGGCCAGGGTGGCGGCGAGCTTGCGCCCGACATGGCCGGATTTGCCCATGCCGCTCACCACCACCCGCCCGCTGAGGGTGAGCAGCAGCTCGACCGCGCGGCCGAAGGCGTCATCGAGGCCGGCCGCCAGCGTCTGCAACGCCTGCGCCTCGGTGGCCAGCACGGCGCGCGCGACGGCGAGCGCGGAGGCATCCTGCGCCACCGGCGAGGTGAGGGAATGCGGGGCGAGATGGCTCATTGCGGCAGACAAACTTTCACAGGCATCCTCATGCTGTAAGCCGGGGTTTCGCGCCGGGTCAATCGTCTCTACGCGTCAATGGCCCGGTTTTTCCGGCCTCCGACAAAAATCGTGCCATTCCTGTCGTTATCAAGCCGAGAATTTGGCGAAACGATGGCGTTAATGCGAAAAGATGTCTGGCGTCTCATAGCCGAGCAGATCGAGCCGTGCGCGCGCCGGCAGGAAGGCGAAGCAGGCATCGGCGAGCGGGCGGCGCCGTTCGCGCTCCAGCAGGGACGCGAGCTTGGCCCAGAGCGCGTGCAGGTGCAGCACGTCGCTCGCGGCATAGGCGAGCTGCTCGGCGGAAAGCTCCGGTGCGCCCCAGTCCGACGTCTGCTGCTGCTTGGACAGATCGACGCCGAGCAACTCGCGGCATAGATCTTTCAACCCGTGCCGGTCGGTGAAGGTGCGGGTCAGTTTGGCGGCGATCTTGGTGCACACCACCGGGGCCACGGTGATGCCGAGGCTGTGCTGCAGGATGCCGACATCGAAGCGGGCGAAATGCATCAGCTTGAGCACGGCGGCATCGGCCAGCAGCCGCTTCAGATTGGGGCAGTCCACCCTCGCCTCGGGGAGGATCTGCACCAGATGCGCCGCCCCATCGCCGGCCGAGAGCTGCACCAGGCAGAGCCGGTCGCGATGCGGGTTGAGGCCCATCGTCTCGGTATCGACGGCGACGGTGGCGCCGAGGTCGAGCCCGTCGGGCAGATCGTGGCGGTGCAAGTGAAGGCTAGGTTGGGCCATGCGCCGATCCTGCGTTGGCGCCACGCGGGCGCTGGGTTCGCCCGGTCGCTAAGACCGCTGATTGGTGCCCAGGAGAAGACTCGAACTTCCACGACCTTTACGGCCACAGGTACCTGAAACCTGCGCGTCTACCAATTCCGCCACCTGGGCAAGGCGGCCTGACGGATCAGGCACGGGCGAAGCGGCCTCCTACCCCCCGGCGCGGGCGGCGTCAATGGCGGGTGAAAGATTGACCGTTCCGTACATGACTCGTTAAGACTGGTCATCCGCTTCGCTTGGCCTATATGGCTGTCATCCATACGGCCTCGTCCGCCCCTCTCGTTCCGGCCATTTCGTGGCCGAGGGATCCGTCATGTCCCGCATTTCCGCCTCCTTATGCGTCGTTGCGCTGCTCGCCCTGCCGGCGCTCGCCATCCGCCCGGCCTCGGCGCAGCCGGCCTTCGGCGGGCCGCCTGCCGTGGGGGTGGTGCGCGTGGCACAGACGCCGATCACCGAGAGCAACGAGTTCGTCGGCCGCGTGCAGGCGGTGAACCGCGTCAATCTGGTCGCGCGAGTCACCGGCTATCTGGAAAAAATGCTGTTCCGCGAAGGCTCGGAGGTCAAGCAGGGCGATCTGCTCTATGTCGTCGAGCGGCCGCCCTATGAATCGGACGTGCAGGCGAAGGCCGCCCTGGTGGCGCAGGCGCAGGCGCAGTTGCAGAACGCCGAGATCAATCTGCGCCGCGCCCGGCTGCTGCTACACACGCCGGCCGGCCAGCAATCGACGCTCGACGATGCGACGGCGACGGAGATGTCCGACCAGGCGCAGTTGCTGCAGGCGCAGGCCAATCTCAGGCTCTCCAACATCAATCTGAGCTACACTGAGATCCGCGCGCCGATCTCCGGCAAGATCGGCATGACCTCGGTGACCGAGGGCAACGTGGTCGGCCCCACTTCCGGCACGCTCGCGACCATCGTCAGCCAGGATCCGATGTATGTGCTCTTTCCGCCGGCGGTGCGCGCCGAGCTGGCGCTGCGCGAGCGCTATGCCGCCGAGGGCGGCTTCAAGGCGGTGAAGATCAAGCTGCGGCTGTCGGACGGGCGGATCTATGGCCAGACCGGCGAGGTGAATTTCATCGACAACACGATCAGCCAGAACACCGACACCATCGCGCTGCGCGGGGTGATCGCCAACCCGCTGCTCGCCGCCGACGCCGGCGGCAATGGCGTGCTGCGCGAGCTGACCGACGGCGAATTCGTCACCGTCATCGTGCAGGGTGTCCATCCGGTGCTGGCGCTGACCATCCCGCGCGCCGCAGTGCTCGCCGATCAAGCGGGCGATTTCGTCTATGTCGTCGGCGCCGGCAACAAGGCGGAGCGCCGCACGGTCAAGCTCGGCCAGTCGAGCACGACGCGTGCCGTGATCGCCTCCGGCTTGCATGAGGGCGAGATGGTGGTGGTGGACGGCATCCAGCGCGTGCGGCCAGGCCAGCCGGTCTCGCCGGGGCCGGCCAGTCCGCAGCCCTCGGCGGATGCCGCGCACACCAGCGCCGGGCAGGGCTGAGCCGGTGATTTCCTCGGTTTTCATCGATCGTCCGCGGCTCGCGATCGTCATCGCCATCATCATCACCATCGCCGGCGCGCTGGCGATGATGGCGATCCCGGTGGCGCAGTTCCCCAATATCGTGCCGCCGCAAGTCACCGTCACCACCAACTATCCGGGCGCCTCCGCCGCCGTGGTGGAGAGCAGCGTCGCGCAGCCGCTGGAAGCGCAGGTGGTGGGCGTCGATAAAAGCCTCTACATGAAATCGACCAGCGGCAACGACGGCAGCTATACGCTGACCGTCAGCTTCGCCCTCGGCACCAACCCCGATATCGACACCGTCAACGTCAACAACCGGGTGCAGACGGCGCTGGCGCAATTGCCGCCCGAGGTGCAGCAGGAAGGGCTGACGGTCCAGAAAAAATCCTCCGCCGTGCTGCAATTCATCGTGCTGTACAGCGACAAGGGCAAACAGGATCCGCTGTTCATCACCAATTACGCGATCATCAATCTGCTCGATGCCATCTCGCGCACGCCCGGCGTGGGGCAGGCCTCGCTGTTCGGGCAGATGAACTATTCCATGCGCATCTGGTTCGACATCCAGCGTCTGGTCAGCCTCAATCTCTCGCCGTCGGACGTGATCAACGCGATCTCGGCGCAGAACGTGGTGGCGCCGGTCGGGCGCATCGGCGCGCGGCCGATCGGGCCGGAACAGCAGTTCCAGATCAACGTGCAGACCCGTGGCCGGCTCTCCACCCCCGAGCAGTTCGGCGACATCGTGCTGCGCGCCTCGCCCGATGGCTCGGTGCTGAAGGTGCGCGATGTCGCCCGCGTCGAGATGGGCGCGCAGAACGACGACAGCGAGAGCCGCATCAATGGCCAGCCGGGCGTGCCGATCGGCATCTATCTCTCGCCCGGCGCCAATGCGGTGAAAACGGCAAGCGCCGTGCAGGCGACGCTCGCCAGGCTCAGCAAGCGTTTCCCCGAGGGGCTGCACGCGCAGGTGATGTATGACAGCACCACCTTCGTCTCCGATACCATCCACGAAGTGATCCGCACCCTCGCCGAAGCCTTCGTGCTGGTGGTGATCGTCGTCTATCTCTTCCTCGGCAATCTGCGCGCGACGCTGATCCCCACCATCGCCGTGCCGGTGAGCCTGATCGGCGCCTTCGCCGGCCTGCTGGCGCTCGGCTACACGGCGAACACCGTCTCACTGCTGGCGCTGGTGCTGGCGATCGGCATCGTGGTGGATGATGCGATCGTCGTGGTGGAAAATGTCGAGCGGGTGATGGAGGAGGAGCCGGACCTCTCGCCCCACGCGGCGGCGAAGCTCGCGATGCAGCAGATCACCGGGCCGATCATCGCCATTACCCTCGTATTGCTCTCGGTGTTCGTGCCGATCGCCTTCATCCCTGGCCTGTCGGGCACGCTGTTCCGGCAATTCGCCGTCACCATCAGCTGTGCGATGGTGATCTCGGCGGTGAACGCGCTCACCCTCTCGCCCGCACTCTGCGCGGTGTTCCTGCGCCACACCGGACCGAAGCGCGGGCTGATGCGGCGCTGGCTGCGCGGCATCGACCATGTGCGTGACGGCTATGCCGGGGTGGTACGCCGGCTGCTGCGCCTTTCGGTGCTGGCGGTGGTGCTGGTCGGCGTCTTCGCCGTCGGCATCTATGGGCTGGCGCGCATCACGCCGACCGGCTTCCTCCCCGAGGAGGATCAGGGCGCCTTCTTCATCGCCGTGCAGCTCCCCGACGGCGCCTCGGTCGCGCGCACCAGCGCGGTGGTGGAGCGCATCGAAGGCATCCTCAAGCAGATGCCCGAGGTGCAAAAGACGCTCTCCATCGTGGGCTATTCGCTGCTCGATACCGCCTCGGAGCCGAATTCGGCCTTCATGGTGGCGCGGCTGAAACCGTTCGCCGACCGCACCAGTGCCGCCGCCTCGGCGCAGGCGCTGATCCGGCGCACCTATGGCGCGATGCTCGGCATCCGCTCGGCGGTGGCCTTCCCCTTCAACCTGCCACCGATCATCGGCCTCTCGACCTCCGGCGGCTTTGAATACGAACTCGAAGCGCTGGAGGGACAGGAGCCGACGGTGCTCGGCAGCGTCATGGGCGGGCTGGTGTCGGCAGCCAATCAGGACAAGCAACTGACGCGGGTGTTCTCCACCTTCACTGCCAGCAATCCGTCGGTCTATCTCGACATCGACCGCCAGAAGGCGCAGGCGCTCCGGCTCAACATCGCCGATGTGTTCACCGCGCTGCAGGCCACGCTGGGTGGTATTTACGTGAACAATTTCAATTTGTTCGGCCGCACCTGGCAGGTCAACATCGAGGGTGAGGCGCATGATCGGGCGGATCTGTCGGCGATCTGGCAGATCTATATCCGCAACGCCACCGGGCAGATGGTGCCGCTACGCTCGATCGCCGATCTGCGCATCGTGCAAGGGCCGCAGGTGATCACGCGCTATAACAACTATCGCGCCATCACCATCGATGGCGGCCCGGCGCCCGGTGTGTCATCCGGCACCGCCCTCGCCGCGATGGCGTCACTCTCGGCGCGCACCCTGCCGCCGGGCTATGATTTCGAATGGACCGGCACCGCCTATCAGGAGCAACTGGCGTCCGGGCAGACCGGCACCATTCTGGCGCTCGCCGTGCTGTTCGCCTATCTGTTCCTGGTCGCCCTCTACGAGAGCTGGGTGATCCCGATCCCGGTGCTGCTGTCGGTCTCGGTCGGCGTGCTCGGCGCCTATGCGGCGATCCTGATCGCCGGGCTTTCGGTCGATCTCTACGCGCAGATCGGCCTCGTGGTGCTGATCGCCCTGGCGGCGAAGAACGGCATTCTGATCATCGAATTCGCCAAGGAGCAGCGCGAGTCGGGCCGCTCGATCCGCGACGCCGCCGTGCTCGGCGCGCAGATGCGCTTTCGTGCGGTAATGATGACCTCGGTCGCCTTCATCCTCGGGCTGATCCCGCTGGTGTTCGCCGAAGGCGCGGCGCGGCTGAGCCGGCGCGGTGTCGGCACCGCGGTGTTCGGCGGCATGCTGGCGGCAAGCTCGATCGGCATCTTCCTCATCCCGATGCTCTACGTGACGTTCCAATCCATGCGCGAACGCACGAAGGCCCGTTTCCGCCGTACCCGCCAGCCGCAGCGCGAGCACGCGACCACCCCGGGAGAGTGACCCCCCCCCAATACATCCCCTCTTGGCCTTTGTCGCATCTGGCCCCATGCTAAACGAAACTGCTTTCGGAGTATGACATGACAAAATTCGGTCTCGCCCAGCCGGTCCGCCGCGTCGAGGATCCCCGCCTGCTCAAGGGTAACGGCCGCTATACCGACGATTATCATCCCGAGGGAACCACCTACGGCCTGGTGCTCCGCAGCCCGCATGCGGCGGCACGGATCCGCTCGATCGATACCGCGGCGGCGAAAGCAATCCCTGGCGTTCTCGCGATCTATACCCACGCGGATCTGGCGGCGGACAACATCGGCGCCCTGCCCTGCGCCATTCCGCTGAAAAATCGTGACGGCTCGCCGCGTTTCGATACCCACCATGCCGTGCTCGCCGGCGAGGCGGTGCGCCATGTCGGCGATCCGGTCGCCTTCATCGTCGCCACCACGACGCAGGCGGCGCGCGATGGCGCCGAAGCCGTGCTGGTCGATTACGAAACGCTGCCCGCCGTGGTGGATCCGCTCCACGCCATGGATAGCGGCCAGCCGCTGGTCTGGCCGGGGGCCGCGAACAACGTCTGTTTCGACTGGGAAGTGGGCGACAAGGCCAAAACCGACGCGCTATTCGCCAAGGCCGCGCATGTCACCACGCTCGATATCATCAACAACCGCATCGTCGTCTCCAGCATGGAGGCGCGCGCCGCGCTCGCCGAATATGATGCCACGACGAGCCGGTGGACGCTCACCACCAACACGCAGGGCGGCTGGATCATCAAGAGCCTGCTCGGCGATGCGGTGTTCAAGACCGGTGCGGAGAGCTTCCGCGTCATCACCCCCGATGTCGGCGGCGGCTTCGGCATGAAGCTGTTCCTCTATGCCGAGCACGCGCTCACCTGCTACGCCGCGCGCAAGCTCAACCGCCCGGTGAAATGGACCTCGGAGCGCTCGGAGGCCTTCCTCTGCGACACCCAGGGCCGCGCCAATGCCACGCGCGGCGAACTCGCGATCGACGCGGAGGGCCGCTTCCTCGCGCTGCGCACCCGCAACATCGCCGACATGGGCGCCTATCTCTCCACCTTCGCCCCGTTCATCCCGACCGGCGCCGGCACCAAGGTGCTGGCCAGCGTCTATGGCATCCAGTCGATCTACGCCAACGTGATCGGCGTGCTGACCAACACCGTTCCGGTCGATGCCTATCGCGGCGCCGGGCGGCCGGAGAGCAACTACCTCGTCGAGCGGCTGATCGACGCGGCGGCGCGCGAGCTGAAGATCGACCGCGTGGAACTGCGCAAGCGCAACATGGTGCAGCCCTCGGCGATGCCCTACCGCTCGGCGATGGGGCAGATGTATGACAGCGGCGATTTCGGCCGTGTGATGGACGCGGCGCTGGCGAAGATGGACTATGCCGGCTTCCCCGCGCGGCGGGCCGAGGCGGCACGGCGCGGCAAGCGGCGCGGCATCGGCATGGCCTATTACCTCGAGGCGACGGGCGGCGCGCCCTCCGAGCGGGCCGAGATCCGCTTCGCCGAGGATGGTTTCGTCGATGTCTATGTCGGCACGCAATCGACCGGCCAGGGACACGAGACCGCCTATGTCATGCTCACCGCCGACAAGCTCGGTATCGATGGCGACAAGATCCGCATCTTGCAGGGCGATACCGATACCATCCCGACCGGCGGCGGCACCGGCGGCGCGCGCAGCCTCTATTCCGAAGGCCAGGCAATCCTCGCCACCACGGCGACGGTGATCGAGCGTGGCCGCAAGGCCGCCTCCGAGGCGCTCGAAGCGGCGCCCACCGATATCGAGTTCGAGGCCGGGCGCTTCTCCATCACCGGCACCGATCGCGGGATCGACATCATCGAACTGGCCGCGACCCAGCGCCGCCGCGCCCAGGCCGGCGAGGACGTCACCACACTCGATGCCGCCGAGGTGGCGCAGATCGACAACCACACCTTCCCCAACGGCTGTCACATGGCGGAGGTGGAGGTCGATCCCGAGACCGGCACGCTCGCCCTGCTGCGCTACATCGTCTGCGACGACGTGGGCAAGGCGGTGAACCCGATGATCGTGCGCGGCCAGGTGCATGGCGGCGTGGCGCAGGGTTTCGGCCAGGCGATTCTGGAGAGCACCGTCTATGATCCGGCCTCCGGCCAGTTGGTCTCCGGCAGCTTCATGGATTACGCCCTGCCGCGCGCCTACGATTTGCCGGATATCGAGGTCGAACTGATCGAGGTGCCCTGCACCAGCAATCCGCTCGGGGTGAAGGGGGCCGGCGAGGCCGGTGCGGTCGGCAGCCCGCCGGCAATGATCAATGCCCTGCTCGATGCGCTCGCAACCGAAGGGGTGACGCAGATCGATATGCCGGCAACCCCGGAGCGGGTCTGGCAGGCGATCGCCCTCGCCCACGCCGCCTGAGCGCGCCGGCCGCGCGCGGGGGCGAGCACCCATGATCGAACCCGGGCGCGATCTCGGTTCGGCGCAGGAGCAGGCGCGCATTCTCGCACACGCGCTACCGTTCCTGCGCCGCTACGCCGGGGCGACCATCGTGGTGAAATACGGTGGCCACGCGATGGGCGAGGAGGCGCAGGCCGAGCAGTTCGGCCGCGATATCGCCCTCCTCAAGCAGGTGGGCGTGAACCCCGTCGTGGTGCATGGCGGCGGTCCGCAGATCAATGCCATGCTGCAACGGCTCGCCATTCAATCGACCTTCGTCGATGGCTTGCGCGTTACCGACGCGGCGATGGTCGAGGTGGTCGAGATGGTGCTCGCCGGTACCGTCAACAAGCACGTCGCCGGGTTGATCAACCGGGCCGGGGCGCTGGCGGTGGGTATCTGCGGCAAGGACGGCGGGCTGATCCAGGCGCGCCGCCTCGCGCGCACGCAGACCGATCCGGGTAGCCGGATCGAGCGGGTGCTCGATCTCGGCTTCGTCGGCGAGCCGGAGCGCGTCGATCCACGGGTGATCCACGCGCTGACCGGCGCCGGGCTGATCCCGGTGATCGCGCCGGTGGGCGTCGGCGCCGATGGACAGACCTATAATATCAACGCCGACACGGTGGCTGGCGCCGTAGCCGGCGCGCTCGGTGCGACACGGCTGCTGATGCTCACCGATGTCGCCGGCGTGCGCGGCGCCGATGGCGCGCTGATCCCCGAGATGAGTGTGGCCGAGATGCGCGCGGCGATCGAGTCCGGCGTGATCACTGGCGGGATGATCCCCAAGGTCGAGACATGCGCCGCAGCCGTCGCGCAGGGGGTGAAAGGCGCCGTCATCCTCGACGGTCGGCAGGACCACGCCTGCCTGCTGGAGTTATTTACCGAGGGCGGGATCGGGACGCTGATTCGCGGCTGAAGCTACTCGCAGCCGATCACCCGCACGTCATAGATCGGGTGCTCGAACATCGAGACCGAGGGTTCTGCTGCCAGCATCCACCCCGCAAAGCCCGGCGTGTCCGGCCGGCTGTCGACGATCTGCAAAAACGCCGCCGCGTCGGCCGGCTCACCAGCCGGGCGGACCAGGCAAGCGACGACGACGATGCTGATATGGCCAAATTGCGCCGCATGCCCATCGGCGACATGCAGCGTGGTGGCATGCGCATCGAGTTTGTCGAGCGCCTGCAACACCGCCCCCGTACGCGGCTCCCACAGGCGCGGCTGCGGCGCCGGCGGCGGCTCGGTGGGGGACGCCGGAGTCGGGGCAGCGGGGTTCTGGGCCTGCGCCGCCGCCATACCAATGAGCAACAGTGCGGCCGATGCACGCCAAAGCCGCTGTATCATGCTCTAGATCTTGATAGCTTTAGTCTGCACCAGCCCGCATCCCAACCCGGCCACCCATTCAGTATACTGTCCTGGGTGGCCGGGTGGGGGTGCGGGCTGGTGCAGACTCAACTTAAACATATCATCCCTACGGCGTCTGGCTTTTGGGAGCAGTGCCATTCTTCGCGCCGGGCTTCGGTGTCACCGCGTTGACCATATCGGTCACGCTGAAGATGAATTTGCCCAACAATTCTTCCAGACTTACCGAAGACTGCGTCACCGTGATCTGCCCGCCGGGCGGGATCATCTGCTCATCCCCGCCGGGCGAGAGGGAGAGGTATTTGCCGCCAAGCAAACCGTCGCTGGTGATCGCCGCGCTGCTATCCTTCGGCAGTTTCACCGTATCGGCGAGCGAGAGAGTGACCAGCGCCTCGTAGGTCTTCGGGTCGAGCGAGGTTGCCGTGACAGTGCCGATTTTCACTCCGGCGAGTCGGACATCCGAGCCGACCCCCATCCCGTCGATCCGCTCGAACTGCGCATGCAGCGTGTAGCCGGCGCCGATGCTCCGCCCGGAATGCGCCACTGCATAGGCAAGGAAACCGCCGGCGAGCAGCAGAACCATCGCCCCGGTGACGATCTCGGCAATCCCGCGCTGCGCCATGGCCGATCAGCCTTCGGGC
>DAHXNW010000340.1 GCA_027365195.1 Acetobacteraceae bacterium | reverse complement strand
CCGGTAATGCGTGCGATACTGGTTATCCGGATCGTAGAGGTTGTGCGGGCCGCCGTCGGTTTCGATATTGGCACTGGTGAACAGATGCACCGGCGGCACATAGCCGCTCCATGATTGGCCGGCGAAGGCGCGGTTGAGCTCATCGACGCACTCCCACCCCTGCAGATTGAGCGGCTCGGCGACGGTCGCCGCCTGATACTGCTTGCTGCGAATACGCTGGAAGGCGGCCTCGGAGCCGTCGCCGGCGGAGATATTGGCCGGGCTGCCATCGCCGGCGATGCCCGCCGATTGCAGCGAGGGCGCCATGAAGTCGAAATAGAGATCGTTGATGCCAAGCGCGTAGCTCCATTTCGCGCCATAGCGCTGGAGCAGCGTGGTGGTCAGTTGTGGCATGCGGCTCGACACCTCGGCGAGCGGCGTATCCTCCACCGCCAGCACGCGGCAGCCCTGGCATTGGCGAATGGTGGCTGCCATTGCGTCGGATTTGGCGATGGCGATTTTATAGGCGCTATCGGTGAATACCACGACGCCGGCATGGCCGTCCGAGACCGCGACGGCATAGAGTGCTGCGGCGCGCGAGACTTGTAGCGGGTCGGTGGTGATATTGGCGAACACCGGCGGCTCGGTGAGTGGGCCGGCCTGCGGCCCGGCGTGCCAGCCGACCACCTTGATCCCCGCCTGCTCTGCCTGACGGACCAGTGGCGCGTTCTGTAGCGCGTCCATGCCGCCGAGGATCAGCCCGTCCGGCTGCAGCGCGATCGCCTGGCCGAGGGCGGCCGACTGGCCGGAGATGCTGCCCTGGCCGTCGAGCACGCGGAATTGCCAGCCGATCGCGCGCGCCGCCTCGGCCGCCCCCTCGGCGGCGCCTTGCGCCCCACCGTTGCGGCCATCGACGGAGACGAACACGATGCGCTTGCCCGGCTGTGCCGCCGGCCCGGTGGTCGGCCCGGTCCAGCGCGTGGACGGGGCCGTCACCTGTGCGACGAAGGCTTTCGCCTGATCGACGAACGGTTCCGCGCGTGCGCCAGCGGGCAGCGCCACGACGGGCAGCGCCATGAAGCCGGCGAGCAGCAGAAAGCTTTTGGTCGGATAACGCTCAAGCACCGATCGTTCCTCCTTGTTTACGTGTGCCGCTCGCGGCGCGGCGGCGTTGGGCATAGCCGGCGAGGCCGATCGCCACCACCAATGTTACGCCGTTGAACAGCGGTTCGACGAAAAACGCGCCGCCGAGTTGCTGGATGCCGGAGATGCCGACGCCCAGGATCAGCACGCCCACCAGCGTGCCCCACACATTCACCCGTCCGGGGCGGATGGTGGTGGAGCCGAGAAAGGCGCCGACCAGCGCCGGCAGCAGATATTCGAGCCCGACGCTCGCCTGACCGATGCGCAATTTGGCCGCGAGCAGAACACCGGCGAAGGCGGTGATCAGGCCGGAGGCGATGAACACGCCGAGCACATGCACGCGTACCGCGATGCCGTTCAATTCGGCAACCTTCGGGCTGGCGCCGATCGCATAGATATGCCGCCCGAGCGGCAACCGCTCCGACACCAGCCAGAGCAGCACCGCGAGCGCCAGCACGTAGAAGCTGGTCACCGGCACGCCGGCGACGAACAGCGCACTGAGGTCGGTGAAGCCGCGCGGCAGCGCGCCGATGATCTGCCGCCCGCCGGTGTGCCAGAGCGCCAGCGCGTAGAGAATGGTGCCGGTACCAAGGGTCGCGATGAAGCTGTCGATCTGCGCGACCTCCACCAGCAGCCCGTTGATCGCCCCCATCGCCGCCCCGCAGCCGAGGACGGCGAGCACCGCGAGCGGCCAGGGCCAGCCGTATTGGGTTTGCAGGCTGATCGCCAGCACATGCCAGAGCACGATGCCATAGCCCACCGTGAGGTCGATCCGCCCGGCCATCATCGGCAGCATGGCGGCGAGCGAGAGCAGCGCGATGATCGCCTTCTCGCTCAAAATCGAACGCGCGTTCAGCGCGGTGGGAAAAGTGTCGGGCAGTAGCAGGGAGAACAGCACGATCAGCAGCAGCGTGAGGATCGGCAGGCCATAGACCGGCAGCAGCCGGCGGATCGCCTCGGCGCGCGAGAGGCCGGCGAGCTCCGCCCGCGTCGGCTCCAGCGCGTTGGATTTCAAGGATTGCATGCCATGGCTCCCGAGGCTTGCGTATGCAGGCCGGCAGAGGCGGCGGCGAGCAGGCTTTCCACCGAGAGCGCCTCGGTCGGGATCTCCGCCACCACCCGACCGCGGTCGAACACCAGGGCGCGGTGGCAGATTTTCGCCACTTCCTCGAAATCACCGGAGACGATCAGAATTGCCGCGCCCTCGGCCAGCGCCAGATCGAACAGCCGGTAGATCTCCGCCTTGGCGCCGACATCCACCCCCGCCGTCGGATCCTCGAACACCAGCACCCGGCCCCGCAGATCGAGCCAGCGGCCGACCACCACCTTCTGCTGGTTGCCGCCGGAGAGTGCCTCGACGGCGAGCGACGGGTCATTCGGCCGCAGCCCGACGCGCGCGCCCATCGCGCGTGCGGCGGCGCGCTCGGCGCGTGGCACGATGTAGCTCCGCCAGCGCCGGCCGCCGGCATAAAGATTGACGAACATGTTCTCG
>DAHXNW010000335.1 GCA_027365195.1 Acetobacteraceae bacterium | reverse complement strand
GCAAGCGCAGAATGAGGGCATCGACCTGCCGGTTATTGGCTGCGCGATAGAACGAGGAAAACACGGCACCATACCGGGCGCAGATCGCTGGCAACGCCTCCCAATTGCCAAAATGAGCAGAGGCATAGATCGCCGGCCCCGACTGCAGATGGCTCGCGCCGTCCACCACGAAACCAGGGCCGGTATCGGACATGTCGAGCGATCCGAGATGCGGTAGTTCGCCGATCGTCCGGCCCAGATTGTCCCAGACATCGCCGATGATCCGCCTGCGCTCGCGCCGGCTCAGATGCGGCATGATCAGACGCCGATTGCGATCGCCGACGCGCGATATCGGAAGCCACGGCCCGATCGCGCGGGCGAGGAGAGCGCCCAAATCGCTCGCCGCGACCGGTCCCAGGCGTCGACAGACGGCGAGCAGCGCCTTCAGGATATAAAAAACGATGACATCGAACATGCGATCTTGCGTCACGGATCGGGCGCCCGCGATCGAGAGCGCAGGCGTGGACGATACATACAGTCTTGGCACTTTGAGCTTCAACGCCGATCGGGGACGACGGTTGCATTGCGGGCCGGGCCAAGGCAGCCCTCACACCTGATCGTAATCCACCACCACACGCGCACTGCTCGGTCGGGACTGGCAGGTGAGCACGTAGCCGGCGGCGATCTCCCAGGGTTCGAGCGAATAATTCACCGCCATCCGCACCTCGCCTTCGAGCAGCCTGGCGCGGCAGGTGCAGCACATGCCGCCGCGACACGCATAGGGCACCTCTATGCCGGCGCGCAGAGCGGCATCGATCAGGCTCTCCCCGGCCAGCACCGGCACCTCGCGGCGCACGCCCTGGGTGATCAGCGTGGCATGCGCGGCCGGCGTCTCGCCGACCGCTACGGCGCGCGGCGGCGTCGGGGGGATACCGCTGGCGGTAAAGCGCTCGCTGAGAATGGCGCGCTCGGCCAGCCCGCTATCCCGCAGCACCGCGCGCGCCGTCTCGATCATGGCGGAGGGGCCGCAGAGATAGGCGCGCCCGATCGCGCCGCCGGCGCGCGCCACCGGCAGCAGCCGCTGTAACGTGGGCGCATCGAGCCGGCCGTTGAGACCGGCGACGTCCTGTGCCTCGCGCGAGAACAGCAGGAACAGCGACAGCCGGTCGAGATAGCGGTCCTTCAGATCGGCGAGTTCCTGACGGAACATGGTGCTCGCGAGGCTGCGGTTGCCGTAGAGCAGCGTGAACCGGCTGCCCGGCTCGGCGGCCAGCGCGGCCTTCAGGATCGCCAGGACCGGCGTGATGCCAGAACCGGCGACGATGGCGAGATAGCGCCCGGTGGCGGCAGGATCGGGAGTGAAGACGAACCGCCCGGCCGGCGGCATCACATCGACGCACCGGCCCACCCGCCACGTCGCGCGCGCGTGGGAGGAGAACGCCCCGCCCGGCAGGCAGCGGATGCCGATACGCAGCAACGCCTCGCCCGGCCCGCTGCAGATCGAATAGCTGCGCCGCTGCTCCACCCCGTCGATCATCGCCCGCAGCGTGAGGTGCTGGCCCGGCAGGAAGCCGAAGCCGGCGCGCAGGGACTCAGGGATGGCGAAGCCGACGCTGAGCGCATCCTCGCCCTCCGGCGCGCAGGCGGCGATCGGCAGCGGATGAAACCGCGCCGAGGCTAATGACATTTGAAGCGGTCGAACGGCTCGCCACAGGCCCGGCAGCGCCACAGCGCCCGGCACGCCGTGGTGCCGAAGGGCGAGAGCATCGCGGTTTCCATACTCGCGCAGCGCGGGCAGGCGATCGGCGCGCTGCCCGGCGTGGGCGGCGCGATGCCGGCGGCGGCGAGCTTGCGCCGTCCCGCCGGGGTGATCCAGTCGCTGCTCCAGGCCGGGGCGAGCACGCGCCGCACGTGCACCGGGGCGATGCCGGCGGCGGCGAAGGCGGCGGTGATGTCATCGGCGATCGCGCTCATCGCCGGGCAGCCGCTGTAGGTCGGCGTGATCAGCACGCTGACCGTGCCGTCTTCCCATCGGACGTCACGCAGAATGCCGAGATCGGCGATGCTCAGCATCGGCAGCTCCGGATCGGCGATGTCGGCGGCGATCCGCCAGGCGCGCGTGAGCGATGCGGTGATGCTCACCAGACCACTCCCGGGTGAGCGCGTTGAAGATATTGCATCTCGCTCAGCAGATGGCCGAGGTGCTCGCCATGCCGCCCGGCGCGGCCGCCCTGCTGCATCCAGCCATCGGCCGGGGCGATGAGGGTCGCCTCGGCAAATGTCTCGTCGAGGCTCGCTTGCCAGAGCGGGCGCAACAGCGCCGGGTCGGCGGCGATGCCGGCGGTGATCAGCGGCGCCTCCAGCGCGTCGGCGGTGAACATCTCGCCGGTGAACATCCAGAGATCGTCGAGCGCCTGCTGCGCGCGCCGGTGGCTTTCCGCCGTGCCGTCGCCGAGGCGCACCACCCAGAGGGCAGCGTGGCGATGGTGATAGGCGCATTCCTTCGCCGCCTTCGCCGCGATCGCCGCCAACGTGGCATCGGCCGAGCGCTCCATCGCCTGCCAATAGGGCCACGCATAGGCGCTGTAGAGCAGTTGACGCAGCATGGTGGCGGCGAAATCGCCGTTCGGCTGCTCGACCAGCAGGAGATTGCCATAGTGCTGGGCGTCGCGCAGATAGGCGAGCTGATCCTCGTCATGCCCGGCGGCCTCGATCTCGGCGGCATAGGCATAGAGCAGCCGGGCCTGGCCGATCAGATCGAGGGCGATGTTGGCGAGCGCCAGTTCCTCCTCCAGCATCGGCGCCTGGCCGCACCACTCGGACAGGCGATGGCCGAGCAGGAGCGCGTCATCGGCGCGGCGGAGCGCGTACTGTGCGAGCGGCGGCCCGGCGAAGACGATCGAACTGCTCGCCATCGCGGCCCTCACATATGGCCGACATCGTCGGGGATGGTGTAAAACGTCGGGTGCCGGTAGATTTTCGACTCCGCCGGCTCGAACAACATGCCGCGCTCGGCCGGATCGGAGGCGGTGATGCTGGCCGCCGGCACCACCCAGATCGAATTGCCCTCGCCGCGCCTCGTGTACACATCACGCGCCGCCTGCAACGCCAGCGCCGCATCGGCGGCATGCAGCGAGCCGACGTGGCGATGCGACTGCCCGGTGCGCGAGCGGATGAACACCTCCCACAGCGGCATCGGGTGCTCGCTCATCATTGTCAGGCCGCCCGCGCCGCCGGCTGCTGCTTGGCGGCATGGGCGAGCGCGGCCTCGCGCACCCAGGCGCCGGCCTGATGCGCCCGCCGCCGCGCCGCCAGCCGCTCGCGGTTGCACGGGCCGTTGCCGGCCAGCACCTGACGGAACTCCTCCCAGTCGATCGGGCCATGCACCCAGTGCTGGGTGGCTGCATCGAAACGCAACGCCGGATCGGGGATCGCGAGACCGAGCACCCGGGCCTGCGGCACCGTGGCATCGACGAATTTCTGGCGCAGCGCATCGTTGGTGAAGCGCTTGATTTTCCACTGCATCGAGCGGTCAGAGTGCTGGCTCTCGCCATCCGGCGGGCCGAACATCATCAGGCTCGGCCACCACCAGCGATCGAGCGCATCCTGCGCCATCGCCCGTTGCGCCGGGCTGCCGCGCGAGAGGGTGAGCATGATCTCGAAACCCTGGCGCTGGTGGAAACTCTCCTCCTTGCACACCCGTACCATCGCCCGCGCGTAGGGGCCATAGGAGCAGTGGCAGAGCGGGATCTGGTTCATGATCGCCGCCCCATCGACCAGCCAGCCGATGGCGCCGATATCGGCCCAGCTCGATGTCGGATAGTTGAAGATGGAGGAGTATTTCGCCCGCCCGTCCAACAGTTGTTCGACCAGCGCCTCCCGCGTCACGCCCAGGGTTTCGGCGGCGGCGTAGAGATAGAGGCCGTGGCCGCCCTCGTCCTGCACCTTGGCGAGGAGCGCCGCCTTGCGCCGCAGGCTCGGCGCGCGGGTGATCCAGTTGCCTTCTGGCAGCATGCCGACGATTTCGGAATGCGCGTGCTGCGAGATTTGGCGGATCAGCGTGCGCCGGTAAGCCTCGGGCATCCAGTCGTTCGCCTCGATCCGCTCTTCCGCATCGATGCGCGCCTGAAACGCCGCATCCGCCACCGGCTCGCCCGGCCCGACCGTCTCCCGTTCGTTCAGCGCCTGGGTATACATGACCGACCCCGCCTCCAGCCCCGTAGCATAGCGGCCTCACGCGCCGAGTGGAAGCGTTGGACCCTATTCAGGATTCGAGCATGCGCCGCAGCAGTTCGACATCCTCGGCAAAACTCGCATCGCGCTCCATCAGCTCGCCCACCCGCGCGACCGCGTGCATCACCGTGGTGTGGTCGCGATTGCCGAATTTGCGCCCGATTTCGGGCAGCGAGCGGCTGGTCAACTGCTTGGCCAGATACATCGCCACCTGCCGGGGCCGCGCCACCGCCCGCGCGCGCCGCGCCGAGGACATGTCGGTGAGGCGGATGTTCCAGTGTTCGGACACCTTGCGCTGGATCTCCTCGATCGTCACCCGCCGGTCATGCGCCTTTAGGATGTCGTGCAGCACCTCCTGCGTGGTCTCCATCGTCAGCGGCCGGCCGAACAGATTGGCGTGCGCGATCAGCCGGTTCAGCGCACCCTCCAGTTCGCGCACGTTGGAGGTGATCTTGAGGGCAAGGAATTCCATCACTTTGGTGGGCACCGGCACGCCGGCGCGTAGCGCCTTGGCCTCCAGGATGGAGATGCGCAGCTCGAAGGTGGTGGCGTGCAGATCGGCGACCATGCCGCAGCCGAG
>DAHXNW010000313.1 GCA_027365195.1 Acetobacteraceae bacterium | reverse complement strand
TCGGCGGCTTCGCTGCGCGCCCAGTCGTGCGAGTGGTCGATGCCGTGGTCGTACTGGTCGTGCAGATGACCGTCGGCGGCGGATTGGGCGTGGAACTGTGCCGTCTCGGTGCTGCCGGCCATCGCCGTGGTGGAGGATTTGCCGGCCGAGATGGCGAGCGCCACTGCGTCGAAATAGCCGGTGCCGACTTCGCGCTGATGCCGGGTTGCCGTATAGCCCTCGGCCTCGGCGGCGAATTCCGCCTGTTGCAGCTCCGAATAGGCCGCCATGCCGCGCGCCTTGTAGCCGCGCGCCAACTGGAACATCGAATAATTCAGGCTATGGAAGCCCGCCAGGGTGACGAACTGGAAGCGATAGCCCATGGCGGCGATGGCGCGCTGGAAATCGGCGATCTTCTCGGGCGGGAGTTTCTTCTGCCAGTTGAAGCTTGGCGAGCAATTATAGGCCAGCATCTTGCCCGGAAACTGCTTATGGATGGCGTTGGCGAATTGCTCGGCTTCTTCCAGGTTCGGCTCGCTGGTCTCCCACCACAGCAGATCGGCATAGGGCGCATAGGCGAGGCTGCGGGCGATGGCGTAGGCGACACCCACGCCCGGCTTGATGCGAAAGAAGCCCTCCGGCGTGCGCTCGCCGGTGATGAAGGGGCGGTCGCGCTCATCGACATCGGCGGTGAGCAGTTGCGCCGCGTGGCTGTCGGTGCGGCAGAGCAGCACGGTGGAGACGCCTTCCACGTCGGCGGCGAGGCGCGCGGCGTTCAGCGTGCGGATGTGCTGGCTGATCGGCACCAGAACCTTGCCGCCGAGATGGCCGCATTTCTTTTCGCTCGCCAACTGATCCTCGAAATGCACGCCGGCGGCCCCCACCTCGATCATCGCCTTCATCAGCTCGAAGGCATTGAGCGGGCCGCCGAAGCCGGCCTCGGCGTCAGCGACGATCGGCGCCATCCAGTAGCTACGATCGGCGCCGCCCTCGCTGCGCGCGATCTGATCGGCGCGGCGGAGGGCCGCATTGATGCGCTTGACCACGACCGGCACCGAATTCACCGGGTAGAGCGACTGATCGGGATACATCTCGCCCGCGATGTTGGCATCCGCCGCCACCTGCCAGCCGGAGAGATAGATCGCCTGCAACCCGGCCTTCACCTGCTGCATCGCCTGATTGCCGGTGAGCGCGCCGAGCGTGTTGACATAGGGCTCGGTCTTGAGCAGATGCCACAGCCGCGCTGCCCCCATTTCGGCCAGCGTATGGCGTACCCGGAAGCTGCCGGCGAGGCGCGCGACATCCTCGGGCGCATAATCGCGGACGATGCCGGCGAAGCGCTCGGGATCCTGGCCGAGGCCGGAGGCCATGCCGTCGGGGGAGAAGCAGACTCGGGTGTTGGGTTGCATGATGCTCGTCCTTCTGGTCCGCGCCTGCCTGCCGCGCGGTGGCGTCATAGGCGCGATGTGAAGATTTCACATGACCTCGGCGCCGAATAGCCGCAAAATGCGTTGGTTTCAGGGAAGTTGTCGCTGAGTTGACCAGCGCGACAGAAAATTTGTAAAGGATGTAAACTTGTCGCCTCCGATCATCGGGCGCACCTTGCGCCGCCTGCGCCAGGAGCGCGCGCTCTCGCAGCAATCCCTCGCGGCGCGGCTCGGCATCTCGGCAAGCTATCTGAACCTGATCGAGCACGACCAGCGCGCCGTCACCGCCTCGCTGCTGATCAAGCTCGCCGATCTCCTGCGCGTCGATCTCGCGACCCTCTCCGGCGCCAGCGAGCGGCAGACCGAGGTGGCGCTGCGCGAGGCGCTGGCCGACCCGCTGCTCGGCGCCGATGCGGCACCGGAGGCGGAGATCCAGGCGATCGCCGCCAGCGCGCCGAACGCCGCGCGCGCCGTGCTCGCCCTGTATCGTGCCTGGCGGGTGGCGCGCGAGGATGCGAGCGGCATCGCCCTGCCCTCTGGCCGGCGCATTCTGCTGCCGAACGAAGAGGCGCGCGACGTGTTCGACGACCGCGCCAACCATTTCCCCGAGATCGAGGCCGCCGCCGAGGCGATCGCCGCCGAACTCGCGGCCGAGCCGGCCGAGCGCAACCACGCCATCGCCGAGCGCCTGCGCCGGCGCCATGGGCTGCGCGTGGTGGTGCGCCCGCTGGATGGGGCGCTGCGGGCCTATGACGCGCAAGCGCGCTGCCTGACGCTGTCGGAGGCTCTGCCACGCGAGAGCCGCGGCTTTCACATGGCCTTCCAACTCGCTCTGTTGGAGATGCACGAGGCGGTGGACACGGTGCTCGACCAGGTGGCCGCCTCGACGCCGGAGGCCGTCGCCTTGCTGCGCATCGGCCTGCTGAATTACGCCGCCGCCGCCTTGCTGATGCCCTATCAGCCGTATCGGGAGGCGGCACTCGCGCTGCGCCACGACATGGAGGCACTGGCGGCGCATTTCGGCGTTTCTTTCGAGCAGGCCTGCCAGCGGCTCTCCACCCTACAGCGCAACGGCGCGCGCGGCGTGCCGTTTTTTTTCCTGCGCGTCGATCCGGCGGGGAATGTGTCGAAGCGATTTTCCGCCGCGGGCTTTCCCTTCGCGCGCTATGGCGGCTCCTGCCCGCGCTGGGTCGTGCATACCGCCTTCGCGACGCCGGGCAGCGTGCGGGTGCAGGTGGCGAGCCTGCCGGATGGCGCGAGCTATCTCTGCTTCGCCCGCACCGTGACCGGGCCTGCGGCGCGCTGGGGCGACCCGGCGCCGGTGCATGTGGTGGCGATGGGCTGTGCCATCGCCCATGCGCCGGAACTGGTCTATGCCGACGGGCTGGATCTGGAACGCGCGGCGGTGGGCATCGGCCTCTCGTGTCGGTTATGCGACCGGCCGGATTGCCGCTCCCGCGCCTTTCCGCCGCTCGAACACCGCATGACGTTCGACCCGACCCGCACCGGCGTCAGCCCTTTCGCCTTCGAGGCGAAAGGGTAGAAAACTCTTGCTTGAAAGTCTGCACCGGCCCGCGCCCCCATCCGGCCACCCTCGACAGTATGCTGACTGGGCGGCCGGGTGGGGGCGCGGGCCGGTGCAGACTTAATGAGCCATCATGCCGGCTGCTGCGCCAGGCGCTGCTCGGCGATCTGCGTCTTCATCGATTTCTGCAGCTTCTCGAAAGCGCGCACCTCGATCTGGCGCACCCG
>DAHXNW010000309.1 GCA_027365195.1 Acetobacteraceae bacterium | reverse complement strand
TCTGGCAGGCGATGCAGGTGCGCACGCCAAGCACCGCGCGCCGGCGGGCCGCGGGGATTGCCTCGCCGCATTCCAGGCACTGCGCCTCGCCCTCCCCGGTCGGCAGACGCGCCCGCGCGCTCAGTACCGCGTCCCTGATCGTGTCGTCGATCTGATCCTGCACCGCCCCGTCCGGAGCCCACCCGTTCGCCATGCCCGCACCCGGTCACCCATTCAGCATACTGTCGTAGGTGGCCGGGTGGGGGCGCGGGCCGGTGCCGGCATTCAAACCGAGTCACTACCGAGTGGTCCCGCAGCTTGCCGTGCGGGCGGCAAGCCGGCATGATCGGGCGCAGAGGAGATCGCCAATGATCAACGTCATCGCCATCATCGAAGCCAAACCGGGGCGCCGTGCCGAACTGCTGGCCGCGTTTCGCGCCAATATGCCGGCGGTGCATGCCGAAGCGGGCTGCATCGACTATGCGCCGGCGATCGATGCCGAGGGCTTCGGCGCCTGGCAGGCGAAATTCGGCGCCGACACCTTCGTCGTGATCGAGAAATGGGCCAGCGCGGAGGCGCTCCACGCGCATGCCGCCTCCCCGCACATGGCCGCCTATGGCAAACAGACGAAGGAGATGGTCGCCAGCCGCACCATCCATATCCTTTCCGCTCCGCCGGCGTAGCAGCCCCGGAGCTGCGGAGGCACCTCATGCGTCTTGGCATTCTGCTGACGCTCCTGGCGCTGCTGGGCCCGATCGCGAATCCGGCGGCGGCGGCGGAGAGCGCGCCGGTGAGCACCGCGCGCGACAGCGTCACCCTGGTGACCGACACCGATGCGGTGGCCGCCGACAATGCCTTCCAGGCCGGGCTGCGCTTCCGGCTCGCGCCGGGCTGGCACATCTACTGGCACAACCCCGGCGATGCCGGCGCGCCGCCGGCGATGCACCTCTCGTTGCCCGCCGGTATCACCGCGAGCGGCTTCGCCTGGCCGACGCCGCAACGGCTGCCGGACGGCCCACTAATGAGCTATGGCTACACCGGCGAGGTGCTGCTGCCGTTCACCCTCTCGCCGGGCGCGGCGGCGGCGCCATCGATCGCCGCCAAGGGGCTGAGCATCGAGGCGAAGGTCGACTGGCTGGTCTGCGAAAAAATCTGCGTGCCGGAGCAGGGCGTGTTCCGGCTGCATCTGCCGCCCGGTGCGCCGTCGCCTTCGGCGCAGACGGCCTTATTCGCGCGTGCGGCGGCGGCGCTGCCGCGCATGCTGTCCTGGCCTGCGCATATCGGCCCGGATGGACGACTCGGCCTCACCGATCCGGCGATTTCGCCGGCAACCGTCGCCGGTGCCTGGTTCTTTCCCGCCAGACAGGATGTGATCGTGCCGGCGGCGGCGCAGACGCTGCGTGTCGGCGAGGGTGCGCTCACGCTCGCGCTGCAGCGGGGGAAGGATTTCGCCGCCGATGCGCCGCTTGCGGGCGTGCTGGTGCTGCGCGATCCGGGCGGGCAGGAGAGCGCGTGGCAGATCAGCGCCGCTCCAGGCCCGGTGCGCACGCCGCATGAGAGCGGCGCGCCGAAGCTCACGCTGGTGCAGATGCTCGCTTTCGCCTTCCTCGGCGGCATCATTCTCAATCTGATGCCCTGCGTGTTTCCGGTACTGGCGATGAAGGCGCTCGGGCTGGTCGGTCTGTCCGGGCAGGCGCGCGGGGCGGTGCGGGCGCATGCGGTGTCCTATACCGGGGGCATTCTGCTCGCCTTCGCCGCCCTCGCCGGCATCCTGCTCGGCCTGCGCACCGTCGGAGCCGCCGCCGGCTGGGGGTTTCAGTTCCAGTCGCCGGTATTCGTCGCCGCCATGGCCTGGCTGCTGTTCGGCGTCGGGCTCAATCTTTCCGGGGTGTTCACGGTGGGCGGCAGCCTGGCCGGCGCCGGCCAGGGGCTTGCCGGGCGCGGCGGGCATCTGGGCAGTTTCTTCACCGGCCTGCTGGCGGTGCTGGTGGCAACGCCCTGCACCGCGCCGTTCATGGGGGCGGCGATCGCCGCGGCGATGGCGGCCCCACCGTTGCTGATGCTCGCGGTGTTTCTCGCCATGGGGCTGGGCCTCGCCGCCCCTTATGGGCTGCTGGCGGCATTTCCGCAGGCGGCGCATCTGCTGCCGGCGCCGGGGCGCTGGATGGACGTGCTGCGCCAGGGGCTGGCGTTCCCGATGTATGCCGCCGCGGTCTGGCTGCTCTGGGTGATCAGTCGCGAGGCCGGCTCGGCCGGCGTGCTGGGCGCCAGCGCGGGGATGCTGTTCCTCGGCTTCGCCGGCTGGGCGATCGGACAGGCGCAGCACGCCGCCGTGCCCGGCCGCAGGCTCGGTCGCTCGGCCGCCCTCGCCGCCGTGCTCGCGGCCCTTGCGGTGCTGCCAGGCATCGCCTCCGCCCCCGTGCCTTCGATGCGCGCCCTGGCGCAGGGTGACAGCCTGCCGGGGTTCGAATCTTTCTCGGCGGCCCGCCTCGGCATTCTGCATCAGCAGGGCCGGCCGGTGTTCATCGACATGACGGCCGCCTGGTGCGTCACCTGCCTGGTGAACGAGCGCGTCGCCCTCTCCTCGCCGGCGGTGCGTGGCACGTTCGCCGCCCACCGGATCGTCTACATGCAGGGTGACTGGACGCGGCAGGATCCGGAGATCACCCGTTTCCTGCGCCAATTCGGCCATCCCGGCGTGCCCCTCTATGTGCTGTTCCCGCCGGATGACGCGGCCCCGGTGGTGCTGCCGCAGATCCTCACCGAGGGCATCGTGCTCGATGCGATGAAGGATCTGCCGCTACCACGCGAGGCAGCGGCAGATCCTTACAATCAGCCGGCGAAATAGCCTTCGGCCGGGGAATTCACCATCGCCATCAACTCGCGGCGCGTATTCGCATCCTCGCGGAAGACGCCGAGCATGCGGCTGGTCATCATCGTCACCCCCGGCTTGTGCACGCCGCGTGTGGTCATGCACTGATGCGCCGCCTCGATGATCACCGCAGTGCCGCGCGGTTGCAGCACGTCGTTGATGGTATTGGCGATCTGCGCCGTCAGCTTCTCCTGGATCTGTAGCCGCTTGGCATAGGCATCGACCACGCGAGCGAGCTTGCTGATGCCCACCACCCGCCGGTCCGGCAGATAGGCGACGTGGGCGCGGCCGATGATCGGCGCCATGTGGTGCTCGCATACGCTCTCGATCCGGATGTTGCGCAGCAGCACGATCTCGTCGTAACCCTCCACTTCCTCGAAGGTACGCTCCAGCACCCCGACCGGGTCGTTCTCATAGCCGGCGAAGAATTCCTCATACGCGCGGGTGACGCGCGCCGGCGTGTCGAGCAGCCCTTCGCGCGCCGGATCGTCGCCGGCCCAGGAGAGCAGCGTGCGCACTGCCGCCTCGGCTTCCTCCCGGCTCGGACGTCCGGCGGAGCGTGCCGGGCGATCGGAAGGCGCAGCCTCGGGTCTGATTACATTCACCGCGATCGTTCCTTTTGCTGTTTCTCGGACGGGAGAAAGGCGGTCCGTTTACACTACGAGCCTCTGGCCGTGCATATGGCGTCCCTCTGTCAGCCCGCAAGCCAAGCAACGTACCGGCGCATGGTGAACTGGTGGTTAACGCGCATTCGTTGCAGCGCGCCTATTAACCGGCGGCCCATTCCATGGTCATTGCGTCAACGGCCGGATGGCATCACGAAAGCGATCAGAATAAGCCAACGCTATCAAGCTCTAGTGCACTTGTCCGCCCTGGTGCGGGCTGTCCAGGCTGAAGGCCGGAATGGCAACGTCGAACGCCTCGCCAGAGCCGCTCGCGATCATGTGATAGGCGCCGACCATGAATCCCGAGGGCGTCTCCAGCGGCGTGCCGGAGGTGTATTCGAAGCTTTCCCCC
>DAHXNW010000302.1 GCA_027365195.1 Acetobacteraceae bacterium | reverse complement strand
CGCATTGGCGCAGCGGCACACCTCTTCGTGCAGCGCGCGATAGGTGATGGTTTTGTGGCTGCCCGGCGCGTCGCCTTCCCAGATGATCGCCACCTGATCGGGGCGCTCGGCGAGATGGCGGTCGAGGCAGCAGGCGGAGGCGTTCAGCGTGCCGTCCTCGAACCAGCGGATCGACACATCGCCGGTAAAGCTCGCACGTCCGGCGCGGCTCGGCGGGCGTATCCAGGGGGTGCGCCGGCTCTGCTCCATCCAGAAACCTTCCGGATCCGCCAGCGCCCGCGCACTCATGGCCCGAAATCCGGCGGCATCGGCATGCGCCTGTGCGGCGATCGCGGGGATGACCGGAATCGTCTGGCCGTCTGACATCGCGCGCCTCCTTCCCTGCCACGGGACACCCGATGGTGCGTCCCTTTTGATCGTCGAGTGTTATCGATGCCCATCACCCTCGTCAAACGGATCACACTACTTCATGATCGTATGGTAGAAGTGTCGCCACCGAGATGAAATCATTTTACCTCTTCCTCTGTCTTGCCGTTCTGCCCGCACCCCTGCTGGCGCAGTCGATGCCGTCGGCGCCCGATGTGATCGGCGCCATTCGCGCCGGTGACTGGATGGGGGCCGACGCGGCGGCGGCGCGCGAGGCCGATCCGGTGGCACGGAAGCTCGTGCTGTTCTATCGCCTGCTCACCCCGGAGGCGGCGACGGCGGGCGAGATCGCGCAGTTCATCGTCGCCAATCCGGACTGGCCGCTACAGGCACAGCTCGCCCGCAGCCGTGACCGCGCGGTGCAGGACGAACCGGATGACGCGGCCGCCGCGGCCCTCTGCGCGCAGTATCCGCCGGTGCTGCCGGAGGCGCTGCTGCGCTGCGCGGTGGCCGAGGCGAATAGCGGCAAGCCAGGCCCGGCAGCGGCGGCGGCGCGGCAGGCCTGGCTCACCGGTCTCGACGATGCGGCGATGGAGGCGAGCTTTCTGCCGCGCTGGGGCAGTGTGATCACCGCTGCCGACCAATGGCGGCGCTTCGAGCGGCTGACCCGGGTGAGTGCCGCCGCCGCCGCCCGCCAGGCGCTGCGGCTCGACCCGGCGCACGCCGCCATCGCCACCGCCTGGATCGCCCTGCATCAGAACGACCCGGCGGCGCCCGCGCTGCTCGCCGGCCTCTCGCCCGAGGCGGCGCGGACACCGGTGCTGTTCCTCGAACAGGCACGCTATCTGCGCCGGATGGATCAGGATGCCGATGCGCTGGCGCTCTGGCGCGCGGCCGGGGCAGCCGTGGAGCATGGCGCGGATGCGGGTTGGCAGGCGGTGTTTTGGGCCGAGCGGGAGCGGCTGGCGCGCCACCGGCTGCGCGATGGGGATGCCGAGGGGGCCTATTTTCTTGCCGACGATGCCGCCATCACCGCCGTCGAACCCGCCCTCGACGCGGCATTCCTCGCCGGGTTCATCGCCCTGCGCCGACTGCACGAGCCGGCCCGGGCGGCAGAGCATTTCGCTGCTCTCGCGCGGCTCTCGAACGCGGTGATCACCCAGGCGCGGGCGCATTACTGGCTTGCCCGCAGCGCCACGACGGAGGCCGAACAGCGCGCCGAATACGCCGCCGCCGCCGCGTATCCCACGACGTTCTACGGCCAGCTCGCCTCCCTCGCCCTCGGTGATGCGCCAGCGGCGCTGAACGCGCGCATCCTCGCGCTGCACGACCCTCGCTGGAGCACGGCGCAGGCGGTGGATTTCACCGCCCGCGAGGTGGCGCGCGCGGCGGCGGCGCTGATCGCCTGGGGGGCGCCGCAGCGTGCGCGGCCGTTCCTGCTGCGCCTCGTCGTGATCGGGCCGGATGCGAGCGACCGCTCGCTCGTCGCCCATCTGGCGCTCGGCCTTGGCATGCCGGATAAGGCGGTCGCCATCGCGCGCGGCGCCGGACGCGCAGGCGTGATGCTGCCCGACGCCGGCTGGCCGCTCGCCGCCGAGGTGCCGCAGGGGCCGGTCGATCCGGCGGTGGCGCTCGGGCTGATCCGCCAGGAGAGCAGTTTCGACAGCACCGCCATCAGCCCGGCCGGCGCCCGCGGCTTGATGCAGCTGATGCCGGCGACGGCGCAGCGTGTGGCGCGCGAGCTCGGCGCCCTGCCGCTGCGCGGGCTGACCACCGATGCCGCCTATAACGTGCTGCTCGGCACCGCCTATCTGCGCGGCGTGCTCGACCAGTTCGGCGGCGCCCTGCCGCTGGCGCTCGCCGCCTATAACGCCGGGCCGGCAAACGTGCAGCGCTGGCTCGGCGAGAACGGCGATCCGCGTCTCGTGGGGGTCGATCCGATCGACTGGATCGAGCTCATCCCGTTCGCCGAGACCCGCAACTACGTGCAGCGGGTGATCGAGAACATCGCCATCTATCGCGCCAAGCGCCAAGAGATCGCGCCCTATCCGCTGCGCATGGCGGCACCATGAGGCGGCTCGCCGTGCTGGTGGCGAGCGGGGCGGGCTGCGGCTTCGCGCCGGTTGCACCCGGCACCGTCGCGAGTGCGGTCGCGCTCATCCCGGGTGTGCTGCTCGCCCGGCTCGGCGTTGCGGCGCTGCCGATGGCCGTGCTGCTGGCGAGCTTGCTCGGGCTGTGGGCGGTGCGCGCGGCGGCGGCCGAGGACGATCCCGGCTGGGTGGTGATCGATGAGTTCGCTGGCCAGTGGCTCACCATGCTGGCGCTGCCGCGCCCGGCCGCCGCGTGGCAGCTTGCGGCGGCCTTCGCGCTGTTTCGCCTGCTCGACATCGGCAAACCCGGCCCGATCGGCTGGGCCAACCGCCAGCACAACGCGGCCGGGGTGATGGGGGACGATCTGCTCGCCGGCGCGATTGGCGCCGGGCTGCTGGCTTTGGCGCTGCGCTGAAACCATGTTGACTTCAGCCTGCACCGTCCCGCACCCCCACCCGGTCACCCATTCAGTATACTCGCATGGGTGGCGGGGGGGGGTGCGGGACGGTGCAGGCTGAAGGCTACGACGCAGCTATACGCGGCAATTGCTGCTCGGCGAGCGTGGCCCAATAAGAAGCGCCAACCGGCAGGATGGCGTCGTTGAAATCGTATTTCGGGTGATGCACGGAGGCATCGTCATGCCCGCGCTTGCCGCCGAGCATGATGTAGCTGCCCTGCTTCGCTTCCAGCATGAAGGCGAAATCCTCGCCGCCGGTGGTCGGCTGCTCCATGTGATGCACGTGCGGGGTGCCGGCGACCGCCTCGGCGGCGCGGCGGGCCATGTCGGTGGCCTCCGGGTCGTTCACCGTGGCCGGGTAGCTGCGCGTGAAGGTGACCTCGGCGCGTGCGCCAAAACTTTCCGCGATGCCCTGCGTCAGTTGCAGCACGCCGCGCTCCAGCCGGTCGCCCACCTCGCGGTTGAACCAGCGCGCGGTGCCTTTCATGCGCACGTTCTGCGGGATCACGTTATAGGTCTGCCCGCCGTTGATGTGGCCGATGGTGATGACGCCGGCCTCCATCGGGTCGATGCTGCGCGCGACCAGGGTTTGTAGCGCGTTGACGATTTGTGCTGCGATCACGATCGGGTCGTTACCGCGATGCGGCATGGCGCCGTGCGAGCCGGTGCCGATGACGTTGATGTCGATATTGGCGACCGCCGCCATCACCGGGCCGTAGCGCCAGAGGAACTCGCCGGCCGGCACACCGGGCCAGTTGTGCATGCCGAACACCTGGCGCATCGGGAAACGCTCGAACAGCCCCTCCTGCACCATCATCCGCCCGCCGCCGAAATTCTCCTCCGCCGGCTGGAAGATGACATAGACGGTGCCGGCGAAATTGCGTGTCTCGGCGAGGTATTTCGCCGCCCCGAGCAGCATGGTGGTATGGCCGTCATGGCCGCAGGCGTGCATTACGCCGGGGGTTTCCGAAGCATAGGGCAGGCCGGTCTCCTCGAGGATGGGCAGCGCGTCGATATCGGCGCGCAGGCCGATCGCCGGGCCTTCGCCCTGGCCGCGAATAACTCCGACCACGCCGGTTTTCGCGATGCCGCTGATCACCTCGTCGACGCCGAATTCGCGCAGCTTGGCCTGCACCACGGCACTGGTGCGGGTCTCCTGCAGGCCGATCTCGGGGTGGCGATGCAGATCCTGCCGCCAGGCGGTCATCTCGTCATGGAAATCGGCAATACGGTTGATGATCGGCATCGATGGCTCCTGAGCGTTTGGCATATCGTTGAAGCCTGCACCGGCCCGCTCCCCCACCCGGCCACCCACGACAGTATGCTTGCATGGGTGGCCGGGTGGGGGAGCGGGCCGGTGCAGGCTTCAACGATCATGATCCAGTATTTGCCGCCGCAAAGGTGCGCGCAAGCCCATCGGCGAGGCTAATCGGCTGCACCCCCAGGCGCGCGCGCATCGGCGCGATGTCGAACGCCTTATCCTCCAGCAGGCGGCGGATTTCGGCGGGATCCACCTGCGGCAGGCCCCTATGCAGCAGGGCGGGCAGCCGGCGGCTCGCTCGCGCGAGCAGCAGCAGCAGCCAGGCCGGCACCGGCAGGATGCGCGGGCGCGGCAGGCCGGCGGCGGCGGCGATGGCGCGGGCGAAGGCGGCGTAGGTGATCGGCTCCGGCCCGGCGATCACCAGCGCCTCCGGTCCGGTCCAGCCGATCTCCAGCGCCGCGCGGATGGCGCGGGTGACATCGGCCTGATAGATCGGCTGCACCAGATTGCGGCCACCGCCGGGCAGCGGCAGCAGCGGCGTGCGCCGCATCAGGGCCGCAAGCCGCTGCACGTTCTGCTCGCCAGCGGCGCCGTAGATCATCGTCGAATGCAGAATGACGCCGGGGCGCCCGGCGGCGAACAGCGCCGCCTCGCCGCGCCGCACCCCCTCGCCATGCGCATCGGGAAAGCGGGAGAATTTCCGCGTGCTGCCGAGCAGCACGACGCGCGCCGCCGGCGGGGCGGCGGCCAGCACCAGCGCCGCATGGCGGGCGTGCGCCGTGTTGACGATGCGCCCCGCATCGGCGAGGGCGGCACCGAGGGCTGCGGGATCGGCGAGATCGGCGAGCCGGGGGGCGATGGCCACACCGCTCGCGCGCCAGCGCGCCGCGTTGCGCACCACCGGCACCACCGGAATGCCGTCGGCGAGCAGGCTCTGCACCAGGGCGAGGCCGCTGCGGCCGGAGGCGCCGATGATGTGCACCGGTGGCGGCGTATCTTGTGGTATCATGTTACCACAAGGCTACAAGCCTTGACCAGCGCGGCGGAGCCGGGCATAAGCCGCGTCGATTTGCCAGGGAACATCACAAATGAAAACCACCCTTTCGCTGAAGCCGGCGGAGGTCAGCAAGGAATGGGTGCTGATCGACGCCGCCGATCTCGTGCTCGGCCGGCTCGCGGCGATCATCGCCACCCGGTTGCGCGG
>DAHXNW010000261.1 GCA_027365195.1 Acetobacteraceae bacterium | reverse complement strand
ATCTGCCCGGTGATCTGCCCGCCGTCTTCCACCTGTAGCCGGCGGCAGCGCGCGGAGCCGAGGACGCGGCCGGTCGCGCGCACCACCAGGCTGTTGCGCGCGGTGAGCGTGCCGTCGATGGTGCCGGCGATTTCAGCATCGTCCACCTCCACCTCGCCCTTGAACACGCCGCCGGGGGAGATCGACAGCTCGGCGGCGTGGATCATGCTCGCCTCCACCGTGCCCTCGACCACCAGCCGCTCGGCATCCTGCACGGTGCCCTGCACGCTGATGCCACGGCCGACGACCAGCGTGCGGCGCTCGCGCCCACTGGATTGCGGGCTGCGTGCGGGCGCACTGCCCGGTATCGACGAGGGCGTCGGCGCGGCGGCGCCGAGGCCGCTCGGGGTGGCGGGGCTGCTGGGGAAGGGAGATCGGCCCATGGAAGATGCCTCCTTTGGCGATGCGGAGCGAAACGGTGGCACGCCGAGACCGCTATCGGTCTGGCTGCTGCCGGATGAGGTGGAGCGACCGCCGGTTTCGACATCGCGCGTGAAGCTGCCGACACCGTCGGGGGTTGGCGTCGCGCGGCCGGGTGGTGCCGGCGGGTCGTCGGGTTTGCGGCGTTTGAACATGGTTTCTCCGACCAAGTGACAAGACGACAAGGCTGGGCTATCACAACCGGGCCTGCGGGAACACCCGGCATGGGCGGTTTTTTGCCTCTTTGAGCGAATTGGTCGCCCTCCAGGAGCCTGTCCCGATGCGTGAAACGACTCTCGACATCCTCGGCATCGGCAATGCGATCGTCGATGTTCTGGCGCCGGTGGGCGATGATTTCCTCTCGCGCCACGCCATGCGCAAAGGTTCCATGGCGCTGATCGATCAGGCGGCGGCCGAGCGGCTGTTCCAGGCGATGCCGCCGGGCCGGCAGAGCAGTGGCGGCTCGGCGGCCAATAGCTGCGTGGTCGCCGCCGGTCTCGGTGCCCGCGTGGGCTTCCTCGGCAAGGTCGCCGCCGACCCTTTGGGGGCTGCCTTCCGCGCCGACATCGCCGCCGCCGGGGTGGCATTCCCGACACCGCCCGCCACTTCGGGCGCCCCCACCGCGCGCTGCCTCATCCTCGTCTCGCCCGACGCGCAGCGCACGATGAACACCTATCTCGGCGCCTGTGTCGGCTTCGGGCCGGAGGATGTGGATCAAGGCGCGGTGCGTGGCGCGGCGATCACCTATCTCGAGGGCTATCTGTTCGACCCGCCGGCGGCGCAGGCGGCGTTTCGCGCGGCCGTGGCGATCGCGCATGACGCCGGCCGGCGGGTGGCGCTCTCCCTCTCCGATCCATTCTGCGTCGACCGCCATCGCGCCGCCTTTCGCGCCCTGGTGCGCGAGGTCGATATCCTGTTCGCCAACGAGGTGGAGATCTGCGCGCTTTACGAGGAGGGCGATTTCGCCACCGCGGCGGCGCGGGCGGCGGGCGAGGTGAAGCTCGCGGCCCTCACCCGAGGTGCCGCAGGCAGCGTGATCCTCTGTGGCGCGGAGCGGGTGGAGGTCGCCGCCGAGCCGGCCCGCGCGATCGATACCACCGGCGCCGGCGATGCCTATGCGGCGGGCTTCCTCGCCGGCCTTGCGCGCGGGCGTGGGCTCGATGTGTGCGGGCGCCTCGGCAGCATTGCGGCGGCGGCGGTGATCGGCCAGTATGGCGCCCGGCCGCACGAGGATTTGCGCCCGCGCGTCGCCGCATTGCTGGATTGAGCGGGCGGGCGCGTTTTCTCCTCGCATCCGGCGCGCGAAGTCGCTATGTGTGCGGCGCAACACGATCCACCAGCTTCGGCCGAAACCCCGCGCCGCCCGCTCTGACGCGGGTGCGTGCGCGCATCCAGCAGGCGTTTTATGGATATTCGCAACATCGCCATCATCGCCCATGTCGATCATGGCAAGACCACGCTCGTCGATCAACTCCTGCGCCAGTCCGGCTCGTTCCGCGAGCATCAGGCGGTCGCCGAGCGGGCGATGGACCGCAACGATCTGGAGCGTGAGCGCGGCATCACCATCCTCGCCAAATGCACCAGCGTGGTCTGGCGCGACATCCGCATCAACATCGTCGATACCCCCGGCCACGCCGATTTCGGCGGCGAGGTGGAGCGGATCCTGAACATGGTCGATGGCGTGGTCGTGCTGGTCGATGCCGCCGAGGGCGTGCTGCCGCAGACCAAATTCGTCGTCGGCAAGGCGCTGGCACGCGGATTGAAGCCGATCGTGGTGGTCAATAAAATCGATCGCCCCGACGCGCGCGCCGATGAGGTGCACAACGAAGTGTTCGACCTGTTCGCGGCACTCGGCGCGAATGACGAGCAGCTCGATTTTCCGATGCTCTACGCCTCCGGCCGGCAGGGCTGGGCGACGGCCGCGCTGGATGGCCCGCGCGAGACCCTGGCGCCGCTGTTCGACCTGATCCTGAGCCATGTCCCGGCGCCCGATCTGGACGAGAACGCGCCCTTCGCCATGGTGGTGACGATTCTGGAGAGCGATAATTTCCTCGGCCGCGTGTTGACCGGTCGCGTCGAACAGGGCCGCGCGACCGTCAACATGCCGGTGCGCGCGATCAGCTTCGATGGCCGTGCGGTCGAAACCGGGCGACTGACCAAGCTGCTCGCCTTTCGTGGCCTGGAGCGCGTGCCGGTCGACGAGGTGTCCGCCGGCGATATCGTCGCGGTCGCCGGGCTGAAGGAAGCGACCGTGCCGGACACGATCGGGGCGATGGAAATCACCGCCGCCCTGCCGGCGACGCCGATCGACCCGCCGACGCTGTCGATGACGTTTCGCATCAACGACGGTCCGCTCGCCGGCCGCGAAGGCAAGAAAGTCACCTCGCGACAGATCCGCGAACGCCTGTTTCGCGAAGCGGAAGGCAATGTCGCGATCAAAGTAACCGATTCCAACGAGACCGAAGCGTTCGAGGTGGCCGGGCGAGGCGAATTGCAGCTCGGCGTGCTGATCGAGCAGATGCGTCGGGAAGGGTTCGAACTCACCATCGGCCGGCCGCGCGTGCTGACCCGCGAAAGCCCGACGGGCGAACGCGAGGAACCGATGGAGGAGGTGCTGATCGATGTCGATGAGCCCTTTACCGGCGTCGTCGTCGAGAAAATGTCGCGCCGCAAGGGCGAGTTGCAGGACATCCGCCCCTCTGGCGGCGGCAAGCAGCGGCTCACCTTCACCATCCCGAGCCGCGGGCTGATCGGCTATCACGGCGAGTTCCTGACCGACACGCGCGGCTCGGGCGTGATGAACCGTCACTTCATCGGCTACGGCCCATGGAAAGGCGCGCTGGAAGGCCGGCGCAACGGCGCGCTGATCTCAAATTCCGATGGCGAGAGCGTGCAGTATTCGCTGTTCGCCTTGCAGGATCGTGGCGCGCTGTTCATCGGCGCCGGCGAAAAAGTCTATCTCGGCATGATCCTTGGCGAACATTCGCGCGAGAACGATCTCGACATCAACCCGATCAGGGAAAAGAAGCTCACCAACATCCGCGCCGCCGGCAAGGACGAGGCGCTGCTGCTGGTTCCACCGCGCCGCCTCAATCTGGAACAGGCGATCGCCTATATCGAGGACGACGAATTGGTCGAAGTGACGCCGAGCGCGATCCGCCTGCGCAAGCGCCATCTCGACCCGCACGCCCGCAAGAAGGCCGACCGCGCTTCGGACGCGGCGTGATGGCTTTAATCGCTGCATCGGCGCGGCGTGACGCGGTTGCAACGGCGGGGTGAAATCTTAGCAAACACCTGCAAGTCACTGTTGCCGTTGCCACCATGCAACCGTTACACTCGATACGCGGGCGTGAGGCCGTGGAGTCGTGGCAGACGCTTGTATGCTGCCGCAACATCCTGACTACCCTATTGGAACAATGGAGACTACCCATGAATAACAAGAGCCGCACGCGTGCCTTCGCGGTCGTCACCCTCGGCCTGCTGCTTTCGGCTGTGGCGCTGCCCGCCCTGGCGCAGAGCACCGCAGCCCCGCCGTCCAGCGGCCCGGCGAAGACGACGACGCATAAGCACAAGCACACCGCGCACGCGCGCCACAAGAAAAACAAGAACACGCAGCCTACGGTGACGTCTGGCTCCGGCGCGGCGCAATAAGCCCTTCGCGCCACTCGGCGCCCGGCTGTCCGGCCCTGTGCCGGGCAGCCGCGTAGCCCACGACACTGCGCACCCCGGCCCTGGACGATAATCCCGCCGCGTCACGAAGCGGACGTCGTTTGGGCGTCATGCTGCTGTTCGGCTTCGCCTCCGGCCTGCCGCTCCCGCTTTCCGGTTTCACGCTGCGGCAATGGATGGCGGAAGGTGGCGTCTCACTCGGCGCGATCGGCCTTTCCGCCGCGATCGGCCTCTCCTATTCGCTGAAATTTCTCTGGTCGCCGCTGCTCGACCGTCTGGCCCCCCCGGGCGCGCTGGCCCGGCTCGGCCGGCGCCGTGGCTGGCTCATCGCGATTCAGAGCGCGCTGCTGCTCGCCTGCCTGCTGCTCGCCCGCTCCGACCCGGCCGCCGCCCCGCTCGCGAGCGTGGCGGCGGCGGCGATGGTCGCGTTTTTCTCCGCCAGCCAGGATATCGTGGTCGATGCCTGGCGGATCGAGAGTTTTCCGCCGCGCGCGCAAGGGCAGGCGCTGGCCGCCTATGTCTGGGGTTATCGCGTCGCCCTGCTGATCTCGGGAGCGGCGGCGATCAAGCTCGCCGGCACGCTCGGCTGGCATGGCTCGCTCGCGGTGATGGCGGCGCTTGGCGGCATTGGGTTGCTCGCGACCTTGCTGGCGCGCGAACCGCCCGCGCCGATGGCGCCGCCGCAGGCGAGCGGCTGGGGCGCCATGCTGCGCGGCGCCGTGCTCGCGCCGTTGCGCGAATTCCTCGGCCGCCGCCATGCCGGGGCGATCCTCGCCTTCGTCGCTCTGTTCAAGCTCGGCGAGGCGCTCGCCGGGGTGATGCTCGCGCCGTTCTATCGCGCGCTCGGTTTCGATCGCGGGGCGGTGGCGCTCGCCAACGGGCCGCTCTCGCTCGCCGCCGCGCTTGCTGGCATCACCGCCGGCGGCTGGCTGGTCAGTCGCTTCGGCGTCCGCCGCACCCTGGTGCTGACCGGCTTCGTGCAGATGGCGGCGATGCTGATGTATGTGCTGCTCGCCTATTCGGCCGGTAATCGAGAGGTGCTCTATGCCACGACGCTCGTCGAGGCGCTGGCCGAAGGTTTGGCCGATGCGGCGTTCCTCGCGTTTCTCTCGAGCCTCTGCGCGCCGGCCTATACGGCGACGCAATATGCGCTGCTCTCCTCGCTCGCGGCGCTCGGATTGCGCACGCTCGGCGGCCTCTCCGGCTTCATGGCCGCCGCCCTCGGCTGGCGGCATTTCTATCTCATGGCGACGCTCTCCTCGCTGCCGGCGATGCTGGTGATGCTGTATTTGCTGCGTCAGGAAAAATCTGACACATAAAACCTATTTGCTTCAACAATCAGCGTGCATTCGCGCATACGTTGTGTTAAGAACGCTCGCCATGTCCAATCAATCGGATTTGCCGCGCCGCTGGCTCATCGGGTCCGGGGTGGTGGCGAGCTTCCTGATCCCCAGCCGGCTACAGCGCGCGCTGGCCGAGACCGGCGTGCATGCGCATCGCCACGGCAAACCGCTGCCGCCGCTGCCGGCGCGCCGGCTGGTGATGCTCGATCCCGGCCATGGCGGCAAGGATCCGGGCGCGATCGGCATCTCCGGCACGTTCGAGAAGAATGTCTCCCTCGCTGCCGCGTTTCAGCTCAAGCGGCAGTTGGAGGCGACCGGGCGCTATCATGTGGAAATGACCCGCCAGCGCGACGTGTTCATCCCGCTCGAATCCCGCGTCGCACACGCACAGGGGCGGGCCGCGGTGCTGTTCGTCTCGATGCACGCCGATGCGCTGACCGATCATTCGGTGCGCGGCGCCAGTGTCTATACGCTCGCCGCCAACGCCTCGGACGCGCAGACGGCGCAGCTCGCGCGGCGGGAGAATAGTGCGGATCGCTTCGCCGGTGCCGCGTTTCGTGGCACCTCGCCGGAGGTCGCGCATATTCTGGCGAGCCTGGTGCAGCGCGAGACCCGTGTCGGCTCGGCGCGGATGGCGCGTGACATGGTGGGGCAGCTCGACCAGAGCGTGCCGATGCTGCCCAATCCCGCCCGCCACGCCGGCTTCGTCGTGCTGAAGGCGGCCGATATTCCGAGCGTGCTGGTGGAGATGGGCTTCATGTCGAACCGCCAGGACGAGGCGGCACTGCGCCGCACCGACCATCGCGCCCGCGTCACCCTCGCCATGCAGCGCGCCATCGATGCCTATTTTCTCGCCACCGACCATGCGATGATGATGGCGCGATGATGATGGCGCGGTGAGGGGGGCGTTTCAGGCTGCGTTCCCTCATCCCCATCATCCGTCGCCCTCTGTTCCGCGTATCGCTTGCAGCCGGCCGATCGATCGTCACGTCGTGGTGATGTCGGGACGGCGGTCTCGTGTCGCAGGAGGGTCGCTGTTTTGCCTCGCCGTTCCCATGTTTCCTTTCGTTATCTGCTGCTGGGCGTGTTCGGTCTGCTCGCCGGCTGCGCGCCGGTGCAACTGCTCAACGCCACCGTCCCGACCGGCGGGCTGCGCATCAGCCATGCCATCGCCTATGGCCCGGAGCCGCGCCAGAACCTCGATATCTACCGGCCGATAGCGGCCAGCGGCCCTCTGCCGGTGGTGGTGTTCTTCTACGGTGGTAGCTGGCAGAGCGGCTCGCGCGGCGACTATCTGTTCGCCGCCGCCGCCCTTGCCCGGCGCGGCCTCGTCGTGGTGGTGCCGGATTACCGGCTCTCGCCGCAGGTCGGCTATCCGGTGTTTTTGCAGGATTGCGCGCGCGCGGTGGTCTGGGCGCAGCACAACGCCAGCAATTATGGCGGCGATCCGGCGAAACTGTTCCTCATGGGGCATTCGGCCGGCGCCTATAACGCGCTGATGCTGGCGCTCGACCCGCAATTGCTGCGCCAGGCCGGCGGCAGCAACCTCGCCATCGCCGGCACCATCGGTCTCGCCGGACCGTACGACTTCCTGCCGCTCACCGCGCCCGATATTCAGCGCGTGTTCGCGCCCGCCGCCCCCGATCTCGCCGAGACGCAGCCGATCACCTATGCGGGCGAGCCGCACAAGCCGATCCTGCTGCTCGCCGGCAGTGCCGATCACACCGTCTCGCCGCGCAACACCACGCGGCTGGCGGCAGCCCTCGCCGCCGATCACGGGCCGGACGATGGCGCGGTGGAGAGCCGGATCTATCCCGGCATCGGCCACATCGGCCTCATCCTGACGGCGACACCATTATTCTCCGGACGGGCGCCGATGCTCAAGGACGTGATGGGCTTCATCCAGGCGCATGGATAAGGCGCGCGCTTCAGCCTGCACCAGACTCCATCGCCCGCTCCAGCGCCGCGCGATTATACGGCTTGCCGAGCCAGACGCAGTCATCGAGGCCGATCTCCTCCGGGCTGCGGCCGGTCGCCACCACCACCCGCAGGGCCGGGTGTAGCGCGCGCGCGCGTTCCACCAGCGCCCGCCCGTCCATGTCGGGCAGACCGAGATCAACCACCAATATGCCGATGCCGCAGTCGGCTTTGGACAACAGAGCGAGCGCCTCGGCGCCGGTTGCGGCTTCCAGCACGTCATGCCCGAGATCGGCCAGCATGTCCGCCGTGGTCATGCGCACCAGCGGCTCGTCCTCCACCAGCAGGACACGCAAGGCCGCTGCCGGCGCGACGGCTCTGGTCTCATCGAGCGCCTCGCGCAGCTTGCGCGCAAGGTCTGCCGCGCGCCACGGCTTGCTCAGCAGATGCACCCCCTCATCGAGCCGACCGTTATGGACGATGCTGTTCTCGGTATAGCCGGAGGTGAACACCACGGCGAGGCGTTCGCCAAGCATCGCGCGGGCCTGCTCGGCGAACGCGCGCGCACCGAGCGGGCCGGGCATCACCACGTCGGAGAACAGAATATCGGGCCGCGCGCCCTCGCGCAGCAGCGCGAGCGCCGCCTCGCCGTCGGTCGCCTCGATCACGCGATAGCCGAGATCGGCGAGCGTATGCTGCACGACCACGCGCACCGCCGCATCGTCCTCCACCACCAGCACCAGTTCCCCCGCCGCACGGCCGACCGGCGCGGGCGCCGGCGCGGGCGCGGGTGCTGCCTGATCGGCGCGCGGGATATAGAGCCTCGCCGTGGTGCCGTGACCGGGTTCGCTGTAGAGCTTGAGGAACCCGCCGGACTGCCGGGCGAAGCCATAGACCATCGACAGGCCGAGGCCGGTACCCAAACCCTCGGCCTTGGTCGTGTAGAACGGCTCGAACGCATGCGAAAGCTGCTCCGCCGTCATGCCGATGCCGGTATCGCTCACCGCGAGCATGACATAGTGTCCGGGGCTGACGTCGGCATTGGCGGCGGCATCGGCCTCGTCGAGCGGCGCGCAGCCGGCCTCGATGACGATCCGCCCGCCCTCCGGCATCGCATCGCGCGCGTTGATCACCAGATTGAGCAGCGCGGTCTCCAACTGCTGCGGGTCGGCGCGCAGCGGCCAGATGTCGGGTGCCACGATCAATTCCAGGCCAATCGCCTCGCCGAGGGTGGTGCGCAGCAAGTCGGTCATCTGCCGCAGCAGGTGGGAGGGGTCGAGCACCTCCGGCTCCAGCGGCTGGCGGCGGGCGAAGGCGAGCAGATGGCGGGTGAGCCGCGCCCCGCGCCTCACCGCCGCCAGCATCGCGCCGAGCCGCTCGCGCAGCCAGTCATCGCCATCGATCCGGCCGCCGAACAGCTCCAGATTGGCCGAGATCACCTGCAGCATATTGTTGAAATCATGCGCCACCCCGCCGGTGATCTGGCCGATCGCCTCCATCTTCTGCGCCTGCCGGGCGATCGCCTCGGCATCGACACGGCGGGTGATGTCGGACACGCCCAGAATCTCGCCGCCATCGTCGAGCAGGCTGCGCCAGACCTCCAGCACCCGGCCGGCGATGCCGATCTGGCCGACGAGCGGCGCGCCGGCGGCGCAGGGCTGTGCCAGCAACGGCGGCGACCAGCCGGCGGCCGCCTCGGCGAAATCCGCGAAGGCGGTTCCCGGTCGCAGCAGGCACGCGGGCAGTCCGCTGGCCTCGGCGAACACCGCATTGCTCAGCAGCAGCCGCCCCTCGGCGTCGAACATGGCGACACCGTCGCGGATGTGATCGACGGTCGACCGCAGGCGCGCCGACTGCACGAACAGCGACCGCTGCGTCTGTTGCAGCCGCGCCCTGCCGTGCAGCAGCACGATGACGCCAATCCCGAGCAGCAGCACCGCGATCGCCGCCGCGGTCGGCCCGATGACGATGGCGAGACGCAGGCGCTCGTCGAAGGCCTCGGTGAAGCGCGCGCGCTGGATATCGGAGCGTGCGAGGATGGCGTCGATGTCGGCGCGTGCCTGGTCCATCGTCGCCTTGCCGATGTCGAGGTTGTTCTGCACCCGCGCCGCCGCGCTGCCCTTGGTGCGCAGCAGCGCGAGGGTGTGCGCGAGTTCCGCCATCTTGGTCTCGGCCGCCACGCGCAGTTGCGGCAGCAGCGCGCTCAGCCAGAGCGAGCGCTGCGCCAGCGCGTCGAGCGCCTTAAGCGTGGCCGTGACATCCCCGACGGCTTGGCGATACGGCGCCAGATAGGAGTCGCGCTCGGTGAGCAGAAAGCCGCGCTCGCCGGTTTCGGCGTCGTCGAGCGCGATCAGCAGATGCTGCGCCGTGCTCACTTCCTCCCGCGCCGTCGCGGCCTGCATGCGCAGCAGCGTCAGCGAATGGCTGATCTGCCAGGCGGCCAGAGCCGACAGGCCGCTACCGGCGAGCATCAGCAGCAGCACCACCAGTGTGGCGAGCGACAGCCTTGCCGGCATGTCGCGTTCGGCCGGCACGAGCGCCGCCGGCAGCGGGCGCGACGCTAGGCCCGTGTCCACAGCGGGTCTTTCAACCGGGTGAGGAAGGCGGCGTGCGCTGCCTCCTCGGCCTCGCTCGGCCGCACCGGCCGTGGGCTGCGCGGCCCGATCGAGGCATAGCGCGCCGCCGGCTGCGCGCTCGCGCCGGCCTCCAGCAGCGAGAGCGCGCGCTGCCGCCCGCCGGTGAGTTCGACATAGACGGCGGCGAGCAGCCGGCAATCGAGCAGGGCGTTATGCGTGCTCCGCTCCGTGAGATCGATGCCGAAGCGCCGGCACAGCGCATCGAGGCTGTTCGGCAGGCCGGGAAAGCGTGCCTTGGCCATGGCGAGGGTATCGACCATGCGCGCGCGATCGAGCGGGGGCTCGCCGATGCGGGCGAATTCGGCATCGAGAAAGCCGAAGTCGAACGGCGCGTTATGCGCAACCAGCGGCCCCTCGCCGAGAAAATCGCGCAGCGGCCCGGCGATCTCGGCAAAGCGGGGCGCGCCACGCAGGCTCGCATTCGTCAGGCCATGGATGCGCGAAGCATCCTCGGGCACATCCCGCCCAGGGTCGAGCAGCGTGTGGAAATGCCGCCCGGTGGGTAGATCGCGTTCGAGTTCCAGGGCGGCGATCTCGATCACCCGGTCGCCGGTCAGCGGGTCCAGCCCGGTGGTTTCGGTATCGAACAGCACGGCGCGCGTCATGCAAATATGTCCTGGATCAATCGATTCAGCATCCGCCATGCATGGTGGCGTGAAAGCCCGGTTCGCACAACCAAATCGGCGAGCCGGCGTTTGCGTGCATCGGGCATCTGCCGGGCGATCACGCCGGCGATTTCCGCCTCGCTCATCTGCCGCCGCCGGCGCACCCGGGCGCGCTGCACCGCGAGGGGTGCCGAGACGACGATAATGCGGTCGCAACGGCGCGCGCCGCCGGTTTCCAAAAGGAGCGGGATGTCGAGCACCGCGGCGCGCGCGCCGGCGCGGCGGGCGGCGGCGAGGAAGCGGCGCTCGGCGGCGCGCACCAGCGGGTGCACGATCGCCTCCAGCCGCGCCAGCGCCTCGGGGTCGCCTATTCCCCGGGCGCGCAGCGCGGCGCGGTCGATCACCCCCTCCCGCACGACGCCGGGGAACGCGGCGGCGATCGGCGGTATCGCCGCGCCATCCCGTGCCTGCAACCGGTGCACGGTCGCATCGGCGTCGAACACCGGCAGATGGGCGCGGCGGAAGAGCGCGGCGGCGGTGGATTTGCCCATGCCGATGCCGCCGGTCAGGCCGATCACCTGCATAGCCCGCGCCTATGCCGCGGCGGGCAGCAGATCGGCGGCGACGAAGCGATAGAGCGCCGCATCGACCACCGGGGCGACGCCGAACCAGGCGGCAAAACCCGGTCGCGCCTGATGCAGCAGCATCCCCAAGCCCTCCACCACGCGCAGCCCGGCCAGGCGGGCGGCGGCGAGCAGCGGCGTTTCCAACGGGACATAGACGATATCGGCAACCGTCAGCGCCGGGTTCGCCTGCGCGAGCGGCATGTCGAGCGCAGGCTGCCCGGCCATGCCGGCGGCGGTGGTGTTGATCAGCAGCGCGTGATCCGCGAGTGCCGCCGCGCGTTGGTCCCAGGGCAGCGCAGTGAGGCCGGGGAGCGTGCGGGCGAGCCTCTCGGCCTGCTCATCGCGCCGGCTGGTGAGGCTGACCGGCGTGCCGGCATCCAGCAACGCCGCCGCGATGGCACGCGCGGCGCCGCCGGCGCCGAGCAGCAGTGCCGGGCCGGCTGTCGGATCGACCCCCTGCGCGCGCAGATTCTCGAGGCAGCCGAAGCCGTCGGTGTTGCTGCCGACGATCGCGCCGTCTCGAAAAACGAGGGTGTTGACCGCTCCGGCGCGGCGCGCGCTCTCCTCCACCCGGTCGCACAGGGCGAAGGCGGCCGGCTTGTGCGGCAGGGTGACGTTCACGCCGGCGAATCCGGCGGCGATCAGGCCGCGCAGGGCCACGGCGAAATCCTGCGGCGCCACCGGCAGCGGCAGATAGGCGCCATCGATCGCATGCTGGCGCAACCAGAAGCCGTGCAGGCGCGGCGAGCGACTGTGCCCGACGGGCCAGCCGATCACCCCGGCGAGGCGCGCGTGTCCGGTGAGAATGGGCATCGATCGCAAGAAGCATGGCCAGCGTGGTTTTTCAACCCGCTTGGGTTTATGGCGCGGGCCGGTGCAGGCTCAAGTAACGAACTATCAATGCCCGCGCAAAATTTGGCTGAGGAACAGGCGCAGCCGGTCGGTCGCCGGATTGGCGAAGATCTCCGCCGGCGGGCCGCTCTCCACCACCTCGCCACGGTCCATGAACACCACGCGGTTGGCGACCTGGCGGGCGAAGCCCATCTCATGGGTGACGCAGACCATGGTCATGCCGGTCTCGGCGAGGCCGATCATGGTATCGAGCACTTCCTTGATCATTTCCGGGTCGAGCGCCGAGGTGGGCTCGTCGAACAGCATGATTTTCGGCTGCATGCAGAGCGCGCGCGCGATGGCGACGCGCTGCTGCTGCCCGCCGGAGAGCTGGCCGGGGTATTTCGCCGCCTGCTCGGGGATTTTCACCCGGCGCAGGTATTCCATCGCCAGCTCCTCGGCCTCCCGCTTGGGCATCCGCCGCACGCGGATCGGCGCCAGGGTGCAGTTTTGCAGGATGGTGAGGTGCGGGAACAGGTTGAAGGACTGGAACACCATGCCGACCTCGCGGCGGATGGTGTCGAGGGCGCGCACGTCGCTGGTGAGTTCGGTGCCATCGACGACGATGCGGCCCTTCTGATGCTCCTCCAGCCGGTTGATGCAGCGGATCATCGTCGATTTGCCCGAGCCGGAGGGGCCGCAGACGACCACCCGCTCGCCGGTCTCGACGCTGAGCGAGATGTCGCGCAGGACGTGCATCTGGCCGAACCATTTCTGCACGTGCTCCATCAGGATCGCCGGTTCGCTCATGATGTGTCTCCTGTTACTCAGGCTTTGTTTCGAAACAAGTCCGGCACCGGCCCGCATCCCCACCCGGCCACCCATGCGAGTATACTGCCGTGGGTGGCCGGGCGGGGGTGCGGGCCGGTGCCGGACTTGTTTGTAACCATCGTTTCAGCGTCGCTGGCCGCGACTGAACAGATGTTCCAGCCGCGCGCTGGTGCGCGACATGGCGAAGCAGAAAGTGAAATAGATCGCCGCCAGCAGCAGATAGATCTCGTTGCCGAAACCCTGCCAGGCCGGCTCGTCGATCGCCGTGCGCCCGGTGGTGGTGAGATCGAAGATGCCGATGATCAGCACCAGCGAGGTATCCTTGAAAAAGCCGATGAAGGTGTTGACCAGCATCGGGATCACCTGGCGCAGCGCCTGCGGCAGCACGATCAGCATGGTCTTCTGCCAATAGCCGAGGCCGAGCGCGTCGGCCGCTTCGGACTGCCCCTTCGGCAGCGCCTGTAGCCCGGCGCGCACCACCTCGGCCAGATAGGCGCCGGCGAACAGCACGAAGGCGATCTGCGCGCGCAGCAGCTTGTCGATATCGACACCGGCGGGCAGGAACAGCGGGAACATCACGCTCGCCATGAACAACAGGCTGATCAACGGCACGCCACGGATCAATTCGATATAGCAGACACAGAGCATGCGCACCGCCGGCATCCCGCGCGAGCGACGGCCGAGGGCGGCCAGCACGGCGAGCGGGAAGGCGCCGGCGAGGCCGAAGGTTGCGAGGATCAGCGTGATCGGCAAGCCGCCCCACTGATCGTCGGCCACCAGCGGCAGGCCGGCGAAGCCGCCCCACATCAGCGCACCGATGAGCACCAGCGCCACCGCCCAGATCAGCGCCAGTTCGCGACGCCAGAAACGCTGCTGCGCGGAGGCGGCATAGAGGCCGATGAACAGCAGCACGCAGATCGCCGGCCGCCATTGCTGCGCGTAAGGGTAGAAGCCGAACAGGATGAAGCGGTATTTCTCCGCCACCACCGCCCAGCAGGCGCCCACCCCCTCGGCGGCGCGGCAGACGCCGGTCTGCGGCAGGCCGGCGGCATCGTGCGGCACCTGCCAGATCGCGTGCAACACCGCCCAGCCGAAGAAATCCCACCCCCAGCGCAGCAGCAGATAGAGCAAAGCGAGGCTGACCACGGCCGAGACGGGTGTGGCGAACAGCCGGCTGCGCAGCCAGAAGGCCGCGCGCGAAAGCGGCGCGCCGAGCGCCAGCGTGGGGGCGCGCTCAACGCTCGACGAGTGCGATGCGGACATTGTACCAGTTCATGAACAGGCTGATGGAGAGGCTGATGGTGAGATAGACCGCCATGATCAGCGCGATGCCCTCGATCGCCTGGCCGGTCTGATTGAGCGTGGTGTTGGCGATCGAGACGATGTCCTGATAGCCGATGGCGACGGCGAGCGAGCTGTTTTTCACCAGGTTGAGATACTGGCTGGTCATCGGTGGGACGACCACGCGCAGCGCCTGCGGCAGCACGACGAGGCGCAGCACCGCCCCGCGCCGCAGCCCGAGCGCCTGCGCCGCCTCCCATTGCCCGGTGGAGACCGAGAGGATGCCGGAGCGGACGATCTCGGCGATGTAGGAGGCGGCATAGACCACGAGGCCGATCAGCAGGGCGGCATATTCCGGGCTGATCAGCAGCCCGCCCTGGAAATTGAAGCCATGCAGCGCCGGCCTATCGAGCCCCGGCACCGCGCCGAGGGCGATCGCCACCATCGCCGGCAGGCCGAGGACCAGCAGCGCCGCCGGCCAGAGTGGCAGGCCCCGTCCGGTGGCATCGCGCCGCCGCGCGGCATGGCGCGCCCATAAAAAAGCGCCGAGCAGCGCGATGCCGAACGCGGCGAGCACCCAGCCATCGCCCGGCCGCCACGCCAGCGCCGGCACCCGCAGGCCACGATTGGAGAGGAACACCCCGGCGAGCGGATGGAGCGCGCGGCGCGGCGCCGGCAGCGTCTGCATCAGCCCGTACCAGAACAGCAGTTGCAGCAGCAGCGGAATGTCGCGCAGCCCCTCCACATAGGCGCCGCACAGCCGCGCGAGCAGCCAGTTCGGCGCCAGCCGGCCGATGCCGATCAGCGTGCCCAGCACGGTTGCGAGCAGACAGCCGACGATGGAGATTTTCAGCGTATTCAGCACGCCGATCAGCAGCGCGCGGCCATAGCTGCTGACCGAAGGGGTGTAGTCGATCAGCGTCTCGCCGATCGGAATCGGGGCAGCGTGGTCGAGGAAGGCGAAGCCGGTGGCGATGTGGCGGGTGGCGAGGTTATGCGCGGTGGTGCGCGCCAGATACCAGATCAGCAGCGCCACCGCGCCGAGGATCAGCACCTGCCACACGAGGCCGCGCAGCCGCGCATCCGACCACGATAATCGCAGCCGGCGGCGCGGCGGGGCGGCGAGGCTCGCGCTCATCGCATCGGCGGCGCGTAGAGCAGACCGCCCTTGGTCCAGAGATTGTTGATGCCGCGCGGCACGCCGAGCGGGGTGATGTCGCGCGCCCAGACCTCGCCGGTGTTGCCGACCTGCTTCACCACGTTATAGGCCCAGCGATTGTCGAGGCCCATCGCCTTGCCCAGATCGCCCTCGAGGCCGAGCAGGCGGCGGATGTTGGGGTCGTTGGTGCTGGCGAAGCTGTCGATATTGGCGCTGGTGATGCCGGCTTCCTCGGCGGTGATCTGCGCGTAGCTGGTCCAGCGCACGATATCGAACCATTTATCGTCGCCCTTGCGCACCATCGGGCCGAGCGGCTCCTTGCTGATGATGTCGGGCAGCAGCAGATAATCGCCGGCGCGGTCGCCGAGGGTGAAGCGGAACGCGGCCAGCGCCGAGGCATCGGTGGAATAGGCGTCGCACCGCCCGGAGAGGAAGGCGCCACGGATCTGCTGGATGTCCTGGATCTCGATCGGGGTGAATTTCATGTTGTTGAGGCGGAAGTAGTCGGCGATGGCCAACTCGGTGCTGGTACCCGGCAGGACGCAGATCGTCGCCCCGTCCATCTGCTTCGCCGCAGTGACGCCGGAGGATTTCTTCACCAGGAAGCCGGTGCCGTCATAGAAATTCACCACGCCGAACAGCAGGCCCAGACTCGCCTCGCGCCCCAGCGTCCAGGTGGTCTCGTCGATCAGCACATCGACCTCGCCCGATTGCAGGGCGGTGAAGCGGCTCTGCGCGGTGACCGGCACGAATTTGACCTTCGCCGCATCGCCGAGCGTCGCCGCGGCCAGCGCGCGGCAGCCGTCGGCGTCGATGCCGTGCATCACCCCCTGGCTGTCGGCGATCGAGAAGCCGGCGGTATCGCCGGCCACGCCGCACAGCAACTGACCGCGCGCCTGCACCGCATCGAGCGTGGCCGAGCCGGAACCCGCCGCGCGCGCCGGTGCGCCGAGCGCCAGCAATCCCAACACCATACTCATCAACGGCAGCAACACGCGCGCGGTCTGCATCGGCCTCATCTCCTGGTCATTCTATAGACGCGGGTCAGTGTTGCATGTAGCGCTGACCTTCAACAAGACCCGATCGGCGGTGACGCGGCATGCGTACCGCCTTGCCTTGGCGTCGGGCCGTCGTTATAGCGGCGTCAATGGCTCATTCCGCCACTGTCATGCGCGCCGCGCCGCCGCCGACCGACCCGGAGCCGACACCGGCAGCGCTGGCAAATGCGGTGCGCGCACTCGCCATCGATGCGACGGAGACGGCGAAATCCGGCCATCCCGGCCTGCCGCTCGGCATGGCGGACGTGGCGAGCCTGCTGTGGCGCACCACCCTCGCCTTCGACGCCGCCGACCCCGCCTGGCCCGACCGCGACCGCTTCGTGCTCTCCGCCGGACATGGTTCCCCTCTATTGTATGCGCTCCTCGCGCTCACCGGGCATCACGGTATGGAGATCGACGTGCTGCGCCGTTTCCGGCAGCCGCACTCGCCCGCCTGCGGCTATCCGGTGCATGCGGCGCATCCGGCGGTCGAGGCGACCACCGGGCCGCCCGGGCAGGGCTTCGCCAACGCCTGCGGCATGGCGCTCGCCGAGCGTCTGCTGGCGGCGCGCTTCGGGCGCAGTCTGGTCGATCATCGCTGCTGGGTGATTGCCGGCGAGGCCGATCTCGCCACCGGGCTGAGCCACGAGGCGGCGAGCCTCGCCGGCGAGCTGCGCCTGAGCAAGCTCACCGTCCTCTACGACGCGGCCGTGACGGCCACGGAGGAGGTGACGCGCCGTTTCGCCACCTATGGCTGGGCGGTGAAGGCGATCGACGGGCATGATCCGGCGCAGATCGCGAGCGCGCTGGCGTTCGCGCAGCGGGCGCGCAAGCCGACGCTGATCGCCTGCCGGACCATCGCCGCCTTCGGCACGCCGGAGCGTGCGGGGGGACGTGCCGCGCATGCCGGCCCGCTCGGCCCGGCGGCGGCGGCGGCGGCGAAGCGCGCCCTCGGCTGCGCCGATCTGCCCTTCGTCATCGCCGCCCCGGTGCTCGATGCCTGGCGGGCGGCCGGGGCGCGCTGTGCCGCGCTGCGGCGCGGTTGGCTGAGGCGATTGAGCCGGCATCCGCGGCGCGGCGAGTTCGAGCGCGTGATCGCCGGGCGGCTGCCGGAGAACTGGCAGGAGGGGCTGGCCGCCTGGCGATCGCAGACGATGCCGCGTTCCTCCTCTGGCGCCGAGGGAGCCGCGCGGGCGTTGCAGGCGCAACTGCCGGAGCTGATCGGTGGCGTGGCGGCGCGCGGCGAGATCGTAAGCGCAGCCTGGAGCGGCGGCATGCCCCGTGTCGGGCCGAATAGCCTGGGCGGACGCTATATCGAGTATGGTGCGCGCGAGCATGCCATGATGGCGACGATGAATGGCATGGCGCTGCACGGCGGGCTGATCCCCTGGGCCGGCGGGCTGCTGGCGCATGCCGATTATTTGCGCCCGGCTCTGCGGCTGGCAGCGGTGATGCGCCAGCGGGTGATCCTGCTGCTCGCACAAGAGGCCGCCGGTGGCGGCGATGACGGGCCGGCGCAGCAGGCGGATGCGCAACTCGCGAGCCTGCGCGCGATCGCTGGCCTCTGGGTGTTCCGCCCGGCCGATGCGCTGGAGGAGGCCGAATGCTGGGAGCTGGCGCTGCGCCGCGCCGATGGGCCGAGCGTGCTGGTGCTGCCCGGCGAGACGAGCCAGGCATGCGCCGGCAGAGACGACGATCGCTGCGCCCGTGGCGGCTATGTGCTGGCCGAGGCGGCCGGCGCGCGCGCGCTCACCCTGCTGGCGAGCGGTGCCGAGGTGGCACTCGCCCTGCAAGCGCGTTTGCGGCTCGCCGAACAGGGCATCGCCTGCGCCGTCGTCTCGCTGCCCTGCTGGGCGCTGTTCGCCGCGCAGACGAGCGAGTATCGCGCCGGCGTGCTCGGCACCGCGCCACGGCTCGCCTTCGAGGCCGGCTGCGGTTTCGGGTGGGAGCGCTGGCTCGGCGAGGAGGGCGTCTTTCTGGCGCGCGGCAGCGATCTGTCGTCCGCCGGTGCCGGCTATGCGGTGCAGGCGGCGGCGAGAATTTTATGCGAAACCGATATATTCAGTAGGGAACCCAGAACATGACGACCAGGATCGCCATCAATGGCTTCGGACGCATTGGCCGGCTCGTGCTGCGCGCCATCATCGAGAGCGGGCGGCAGGATGTGGAGCCGGTGGCGATCAACGATCTCGGCAGCGTCGAGGCCAATGCCCACATGCTGCGCTACGACAGCGTGCACGGCCGCTTCCCCGGCAGCGTCGAGATCGCCGGCGACAGCCTGATCGTCACCCACGCCGGGCGCCGCTTCGGCCCGATCCGCGTCAGCGCCGAGCGCAATCCGGCGCTGGTGCCCTTCGCCGGGGTGGATGTGGCGATGGAGTGCACCGGGCTGTTCACCAAGCGCGAGCAGGCGGCGCAGTTGATCGCCGCCGGGGCGCGCAAGGTGCTGGTCTCGGCGCCGGCCGACGGCGTCGATGCGACCATCGTCTATGGCGTCAATCACAAAATCCTGACCGGCGAGATGAGCGTGGTCTCCAACGCCTCCTGCACCACCAACTGCCTGGCGCCGATGGCCAAGGTGCTGCACGAGCATTTCGGCATCCTGCGCGGCTTCATGGTGACGATCCATTCCTATACCGGCGATCAGCGCACCGTCGATACGTTGCACAAGGATCTGCACCGCGCGCGTGCCGCCGCGATGTCCGCCATTCCCACCACCACCGGTGCGGCGCGCGCCGTCGGCCTCGTGCTGCCGGCATTGCAGGGCAAGCTCGACGGCACGGCGATCCGCGTGCCGACGCCGAATGTCTCGATCGTTTCGCTCGACGTCAATCTCGAACGCCCGGCCGATGTGGCCGCGATCAACGCCGCCATGCGCGCCGCCGCCGAGGGCGAGATGCGCGGCATTCTCGACTACAACACGGAAAAGCTGGTCAGCGTCGATTTCAACCACGTTGCCGCCTCGTGCAGCTTCGATGCGCCGCAGACGGCGGTGGTGGATGGCAAGCTCGCGCGGGTGATGGGCTGGTACGACAATGAATGGGGCTTTTCCAACCGCATGGTCGATACCGCGGCGTTGCTTGGATCGCTGTAACGTCGCACATTCATAATTAGAGTGAGCCTGCACCGGCCCGCTCCCCCCCCCGGCCACCCATTCAGTATACTGCCGTGGGTGGCCGGGTGGGGGAGCGGGCCGGTGCAGGCAGAATACCAAAGCATTTTGGGAGGCAACGAACGATGCGGATGACGATGACCCTCGCACTCGCCGCCGGCATGGCGGTCGGGCTGGCTGGCGGCGCAAGTGCACAGTCCAAACTCACCATGCGCGAGGCGATGGTGCCGGCCGCCGAGCCGGGGCAGCAGATCTACGTGCGCAACAAGCATCTCGCCGGCAAGCATGATTTCGGCCCGGCGCATACGTTGGTATTCGTGCATGGCGCGACCTACCCAGCCAGCACCGCTTTCGATCTGCCGCTCGCCGGGCTGTCGTGGATGGATTACCTCGCCATGCACGGCTATGACGTCTATCTGCTCGATCTGCCCGGGTATGGCCGCTCGACCCGCCCGGCGGCGATGGACGCGCCAGCGGATGCCAATCCGCCGCTCGAGACCACCGATCAGGCGGTGGCCGATTACGGCCGCGTGGTCGATTACGTGCTGGCGAAGCGCAAGCTCACCAGCCTCGATGTCATGGGCTGGTCCTGGGGCACCGCGATCGCCGCCGGCTATGCCAGCACCCATGCCGATAAGGTGCACCGGCTGGTGCTCTACGCGCCGCTCTGGCTGCTGCATGGCGCCGTGGCGCTGAAGGTGGACGCCGGCAAGCTCGGCGCCTATCGCCGCGTCTCGCGCGCCGATGCCGAGAAGCGCTGGCTCACCGGCATCACCCCGGAGCAGGCGCAGGGGCTGATCCCGCCCGGCTGGTTCGCGCAATGGGCGGATGCGACCTTCGCCACCGACAAGGTGGGCGCCCATCAGAACCCGCCGGTGCTGCGCGCGCCGAACGGCGTCATCGAGGATATTCAGCGCGACTGGATGGCCGGCAAGCCGACCTGGGATCCGGCGAAGATCACCATGCCGATCCTGATGATCCAGGCTGAGTGGGACCACGACACGCCGCCCTATATGTCGCAGACCCTGTTCCCGTTGCTCACCAACGCGCCGTGGAAGCAATACACCATGCTCGGCCAGGGTACCCACACGATCATCATGGAGAAGAACCGGCTGCAATTGTTCGAGGCGGTGCAGGCCTTCCTCGACGCCCCCGCCATCCGCTGAGCCGGGACACGCAGGATGGCCCTACGCACGCTCGATCAGGGTAGCTTCACCGGGCAGCGCGTGCTGCTACGCGTCGATCTCAACGTGCCGGTGCGTGAGGGGAAAATCGGCGATCTCACCCGCATCGAGCGGCTGACGCCGACGATCCGCGAGTTGTCGGCGCAGGGCGCGCGGGTCATTCTGTGCAGCCATTTCGACCGCCCGAAGGGCCGCGTGGTGGCCACGATGTCGCTCGCGCCGCTGGCCGGGGCGCTGGCGCAAACGCTCGGCCACCCGGTCGCCTTCGCCGCCGTCTGTACTGGCGAGAGCGCGGCGCAGGCGGTGGCACGGATGGCGCCGGGGGATGTGCTGCTGCTCGAAAACACCCGCTTCCATCCTGGCGAGGAGGCGAACGACCCCGCTTTCGCCGCCGAACTCGCGGCCCTCGCCGAGGTATATGTCAACGATGCGTTTTCCGCCGCCCATCGTGCCCATGCCAGCACCGAGGGGGTGGCGCGGCTACTGCCGAGCTATGCCGGGCGGTTGATGCAGCAGGAGTTGGAGGCGCTGGAGGCAGCGCTTTCGCATCCCGAACGGCCGGTGGCGGCGATCGTCGGCGGTGCGAAAATTTCCACCAAGCTCGATCTGCTCGGCAACATGGTCGGCCGGGTCGATTCGCTGATCATCGGCGGCGCGATGGCGAACACATTTCTTGCCGCGCAGGGCATCGCCGTCGGCCGCTCGCTGCAGGAGGCGGCGATGCACGCGACGGCGCGCGACATTCTCGCCACTGCCGCCGCCGCCGGTTGCCGCGTGCTGCTGCCGCTCGATGCCGTCACCGCGACCGAATTCCGCGCCGATCCGCCCACCCGCACGGTGCCGATCGATGGCGTGCCGGACGATGCGATGATCCTCGATGTCGGCCCGCGGACGGTCGCGCAATTGGTGGCGCATATCGCCGGGGTGAAGACGCTGGTGTGGAATGGCCCGCTCGGGGCGTTCGAGACGCCGCCCTTCGCCGCTGGGACAGTGGCGCTGGCGCAGGCGGTGGCGGCGGCCTGCGATGCCTGCCGCCTGCGCTGCATCGCCGGTGGCGGCGATACCGTCGCCGCCCTGCGCCAGGCCGGGGTGGTCGAGCGGCTGAGCTATGTCTCCTCCGCCGGTGGCGCGTTCCTCGAATGGCTGGAGGGCAAAACTTTGCCCGGCGTCGCAGCACTCCACGCCGCGTAGGGCGGCTGTTTTCGACCGCTACCCGGTCGAGCCGAAACCGCCCTCGCCGCGCGCGCTGGGGCTGGTAAAATCCGCCACCGGACGCAGTTGCGGGCGCAGGATGGGGACGAACATCATCTGCGCGATGCGCTCGCCGGGCTCGATGACGATCGGCGCGCTGTCGGCGGCGTTGCGGTTCCAGGCGCTGATCATCACCGGCCCTTGATAATCGGCATCGATTAGGCCGAGCGCATTACCCAGCACCAACCCCTTTTTATGCCCGAGGCCGGAGCGCGGCAGAATGATCGCCGCCACCTGCGCCGAGGCCAGATGCAGTGCGAAGCCGGCCGCGATCAGCACCGCAGGCTCGCCCGCCGGCAGGCTGAGCGGCGCGGCGAGGCAGGCGTGCAGATCGATCGCCGCAGCCATCTCGCTCTGATAGCGTGGCAGACCCCAGTGGCGGAGCCGCTCGTCGAGCAGCTTGATCTCGATCTCGGGTTGCCAATCGAACGCCATGCGCAGAGCCCCGTAGCTTCATTCCGGCTTCTGGGCGCGTTCCATCAGCGTCTTGACTTCGTCCATCGCCTCCATGAAGCGCCGGCTGAGCAGGCTCACTGCCTCGCCGTTGGATTGTTGGATCAGATCGCTGAGTTCCTTGGTATTGGAAACCGCCCGCTCATAGGCGCGCTTGAGCAGTTCGGCCTGCTGCGCGGCTTTCGCCTGCGGCCCCTCGGCGGCGCTGAGGGCGGCGATGGTTTCGCTGATTTCCGCCATCGTCTGCTGCATGATCTCCATATGTCGCCGCGCCACCGCCTGCGCACCCTCCATCGCCACGCGGTTGGCCGCCGAGAGCACCTCGATGTTGCGCCGATAGGCACTCATCAGCACATCCATGTTCGGAATGCTCGGCAGCTTCATCTCGGAGGGCATGGTTGCCGGATCGGGAGCGGTGATTTTCGGGCCACTGGCCATCGTCGTCTCCTGTTGCTGATCGACCGCATCCGCCGCGACGGCGCGGATGCGACGTGCAGCGTTAGCCTCTATCCCCCGGCTTCGCAATCCTGCCCCAGAACGCGGCGCGGCAGCAGCCCGGTCATCCGCCGCCGTAGCCGGCCGATGGCGACGACACCGGCGAGCCGGCGGTCGAGGAAGGCGAGCGTCGCCGCATCGTCCTCGGACGGATCGCGCAGCCAGAACAGCAAAGTCGCGCCATAGACGCCGGCCAAGGTGACGCGCTTGGTATACCAACTGAAATCGGCCGCCCGGTCGCCGGCGAGATGCCAGATCGCCTCGATCGTGCGCGCGGTGCAGCGCGCGGCCGTCGCCGTCTGGCTAGGCCGCGCGAGGAGCCCCATGGCACGACGAACCGCAACCTTGTGCGGGCGCTGCGCCGCCAGCCGCCGCGCGATCGCCTCGCGCACCCGCGCCGAGAGCCGCGCAGGTGCCGCCTCATCCTGCGTCATCGCGGCGATCATCGCGCGGTCGGCGAGATCGCAGAACACTTCCACCATATCCGCCGCACCACCGGGGAACAGCAGCGCCGCATCCGCCTCGCCCCCCGTCGCCCGCAGCGCGGCATCGAGGGCGGCGCGGCTCCAGCCGGGAAATCGCGGCTGACGCAGCAACAGGCCGATCGCCGCATCGCGCGCCGCACTGCGCTCGGGCGGCGCGATCATGACGCCCCCCCGCTTGGCGACCCCGAGCTTGGCGCGCCTGGGCTGGCGGCGCGCTCGAGTTCCTCGTTGAAGCCGAAACGTGAGAGATCCTGCATGCGCATGGGATAGAGGATGCCGGCCAGATGGTCGAACTCATGCTGCACCACGCCGGCATGCAGCCCGCTCGCCACCCGCTCGATGACCTGGCCGTCGCAATCGACGCCGCGATAGCGCACCCGCCACGGGCGCGGCACCGCGCCGCGCAGGCCGGGGATGGAGAGGCAGCCCTCCCAGCGCAGGCGGCTCTCCTCGCCGATGGCTTCAACCGTCGGGTTGATCAGCACGACGGTGCCGGTGGGCGTGTCCTCGGCCTCCCCGCTCACCCGCGCCGCCGGCACGCGAAACACCATCACCTGTAGCGAGACGTGCACCTGCGGGGCCGCGAGGCCGATGCCGCGCGCATCCTCCATCGTCTCGATCATGTCGGCGACGAGGCGGCGGATGTCCGCATCGCCGGGGTTCTCGACCGGGAGTGCGGGCTGGAGCAGCACCGGCTGCCCCATGCGGGCGATTTTCAGGATGGCCATGGCACCTCGATGTCCGAGCGATCAGGCCGCGCAAAACCCGTTTGGCGTGCCGGCCGCACTATGATATAGGCGCTTTCTTCGCGGGCAAGCTGCCCGGGGAACCTTTTTTGCGGCCAGGGCATTCGGCCGTGAGCATTGGAGAGGAGAAGGCGGCCAAGTGCAAGTTCTGGTACGGGATAATAACGTCGATCAGGCGTTGAAGGTTTTGAAGAAGAAAATGCAGCGCGAGGGCGTGTTCCGCGAGATGAAATTGCGGCGCCACTACGAAAAACCCTCCGAACGACGCGCCCGCGAAGCTGCCGAAGCAGTTCGCCGCGCCCGCAAGATGGAACGCAAGCGGCTGGAACGCGAAGGCTTCTAAGCCTTCGCTCCACCACCGCCATGCTGGCGTATCGGACGGCGTGCATGCCGATATAGCTCAGTGGTAGAGCAACTGATTCGTAATCAGTAGGTCCTCAGTTCGAGTCTGAGTATCGGCACCATTAAAATCAAAG
>DAHXNW010000227.1 GCA_027365195.1 Acetobacteraceae bacterium | reverse complement strand
CGTCGTCATGATGCCGGGCACCGAGGCGAGCTGCGGGCGGATGAAGTTCATCCCCAGATTCCACAACTGCTGCTCGGAGATGCTGGTGCTCGACAGCGCGATGCCGATCACCGGCACCGAGGAGGCGCTGAATTTCAGCACGTAAGGCGGCACGGTGCCTTGGGGCAGGAATTTCAGCACCGTCTCCGCCGCCGCGGCGGTGGCGGCGAGGGCGGAGTTCACGTTCACGCTTGGCTGGAAGAAGATCTTCACCACGCCGTAGCTGATCAGATTCTGCGATTCGATATGCTCGATATCGCTCACCTGGGTGGAGAGCAGGCGCTCGAAGAAGAACACCATGCGGCCGGAAATATCGTCCGCCTCCATGTCGCCATACTGCCAGACCACGCTGATGACCGGGATGCCGATGTCGGGGAAGATATCGACCGGGGTGGTCACGGCGGATAGGGCGCCAAACAGCAGGATGGCGATCGCCATCACCACGAAGGTATAGGGGCGCCGCAGGGCGACTTGAACGATCCACATCGGGCGACACTCTTTCCGTGGTTGCGCGGGCCTGCCCCACGGACACGCCCCATCCTGCTCGATATCGACTGATCTCTACCGGAGGCGCCAGGGTTGGAGAATTATCTTTTGTTTTAATCCGGGCGTTGTCGGCGCAGCGCCAGGGTTGCCGCCGCATCGAGGCCGCCCTCGGCATCGAGCGCCACATGATAGAGATCGCGCGCGGCGGCCGGCGAGACCACGCCGTTACGCACGTCCTCGGCCACCAGCGCTGGATCGCGCGTCGCCGGCGCGCCCATGCCGCCGCCGCCCGGCAGATGCAGCAGCAGCCGCTCGCCCTCCGGGATGAGCTGGAACCCCTTGGTGCGTAGCGTCTTGCCGCCGCGCAGCCCGACCGCCCCGGCCGCCCCCGGCAGACCGCCGTCGCGGCCGAGCGGAGCGTGCGCCACACGGTCGAAAATGGCGTTGCAGGCGAACTCCAGATCACCCGCGGCCCCGATCTCCATGATCTGCCCGAGGCCGCCGCGGGTGCGCCCGGCACCGCCGGAATCCGGCCGCAGTTCCTTGCGCCAGAAGATCACCGGCGCCACCGTCTCGGTCGCCTCCACCGGCATGGTGCGCACGCCGGAGGGGAAAGCGGTGCCATCCAGCCCGTCGCGCATCGCCCGCGCCCCGGTGCCGCCGGAGTTGAAGGTGATGATCTCGAAATCGGCGAGCGCCGGGCGGTTGCCGCGTGGCTGGCCGGAAACCGACGCCCCCCCGCGCAGCGGCGGGTTCCACAGGCAGGAAGACCCCTCCGCCGCCACCAGCGCCGGCACCGCTTGATGCAGGCAGCCCATCATCAGATCGGGCAGCAACTGGCCGATGACATGGCGCACCGAGACCGGATAGGGATGCGGCGCATTGAGGATGCAGCCCTCCGGGATCGCCATGCTGAACGGCGCGAGCGAGGCCCAGTTGTTGGGAATATCGGGGGCCACCACCACTTTGATGCCGAAACAGGCATAGGCGCGGCAATAGGCCGGCGGCACGTTGATGCCGCGCGAGGAGAGGCCAGAGGTGCCGGCGAAATCGACCGCGATGCTCGCAGCACCAATGGTCATCCGCGCCGCCAGCCGCACCGGCTCCTCATAGCCGTCGGACCAGATCTCCGCCTCATAGCTGCCGGGCGGCAGACGCGCGATCGCCGCCTCGGTGGCATGCCGCGAACGGGCGAAGATGAAGGCGGCCAGCGGCTCCAGCCCGTCGAGGGCGAACTCGCCGAGCATCTCCGAGAGCCGCCGCGCGCCGGCATCGTTGCAGGCGCACAGCGAATAGACATCGCCCTCCAACTCCACCGGCAGGCGGGTGCCGGCGCGCAGGAAATCGAAGAACATCGCATTCGGCCGGCCCTGCTCGAAGCACCGCACGATCGGGATATACAGCCCCTCCTCGAACACCGAGCGGCCCTCCGGCCCCATGCCGAGGCCGCCGATGTCGATCACATGCGCGGTGTTGGCGAACAGCCCGACCAGCCGGCCGTTGTGGAAGGCCGGGCTGACCACGGTCAGATCGTGCAGATGGCCGGTGCCGAGCCAGGGGTCGTTGGTGATGTAGTGATCGCCCGGACGCATCGTCTCGGCCGGGAATTTGCGCAGGAAATGGCCCACGCTCTCGGCCATCGAGTTGACATGGCCGGGTGTGCCGGTGACCGCCTGCGCCAGCATCCGCCCGGCGAGGTCGAACACCCCGGCGGAAAGATCGCCCGCCTCGCGCACCGTGGTGCTGAAAGCGGTGCGGATCATAGTCTGTGCCTGTTCCTCCACTACCGCGATCAGCCGGTTCCACATGATCTGCTGGCGGATCTGCACCAGCGGATCGGTGCCGGCTTCCATCGTCTCCGTCATCATGCCGTCTCCCGCGTCAGATCGAGCCAGCCCTGCCGCGTCATCCGCGCGCGCCAGCCGGGGCCGATCAGGGTCGAGGTCTCGTCCTCGGCGATGATCGCCGGGCCGGCGAGCGTGGCACCGGGCGACAGGGAGGCGCGGTCGAACACCGCCCAATCGGCTGCCTCTCCGCTCGCGCTGTCGCGCACCCGCTGCACCCGCGCTGGCGCCGGATACGTGGCGACGGGAGGCGACTCCTCGCCGGCGAACGGCGCGTGGGCGACGTCCGTCTGCACCAGGACTGAAAAACTCATCACCTCCACCTGCGAGCCGGGCACCGGCCGGTCGTATACGCGGGCGTATTCCGCCTCATAGGCATCGTGCAGCCCGGCGACATCAGCGGCGGAGAGCGTGCGCGCCGGCAGGGCGACGGGAATTTCGTGTCCCTGGCCGAGATAGCGCATGAACGCCACCCGACGCTCGGTGTGCGCCGCGCCGAAACTGCCCGCCGCCACCACCGCGGCCGCCTCCGCCGCCATGCCGTCGAGCAGCGTATTGACGGCGGGCAGGTCGAAGGAGGCCAGGCGCTGATACAGGCTGCGCACCACCTCATAGCCGATCGGCGCACGCAGAAAGCCGATCGCGCTGCCCACCCCGGCGCCGGCCGGCACCAGAATGCGCCGGATGCCAAGCTTCTCGGCGACGCGGCAGCCATGCACCGGGCCGCCGCCGCCGAAGGCGATCATCGCCCGCCCCTCGTAGCTCTTGCCCGATTCGATCGCATGCACCCGCGCCGCGTTGGCCATCGTCTCATCGACCATCTCGACCACGCCGAGCGCCGCCATGCCGGCATCGAGCGCGAGCGGCGCGCCCACGGCCGCGACCATCGCCGCCTCGGCGCGGGCGGCATCGAGCGGCAAGGTGCCGCCGGCGAAGCGCTCGGCATCGTAGCGGCCGAGCAGCAGATTGGCATCGGTGACGGCCGGGCGCTCCCCGCCACGGCCATAGCAGGCCGGGCCAGGATCGGCGCCGGCGCTCTCCGGCCCGACGCCGATCCGCCCGAGCGCATCGACGCTCGCGAGCGAGCCGCCGCCGGCGCCGATCTCGACCATCTCGATCACCGGAATGCGCAACGGCAGGCCGGAGCCTTTGCGGAACCGCCCGACCCGCGCCACCTCGAAATGCCGCGCCGTCTGCGGCGCGCCATCGTCGATCAGGCAGATTTTCGCCGTCGTGCCGCCCATGTCGAAGGACAGCACCCGCGAAAGGCCGCTCGCGCGTGCGAGATCGGCGGCGAAGATCGCGCCACCCGCCGGGCCGCTCTCCACCAGACGGATCGGAAAGCGGCAGGCGGTGTCGATCCCGGTCAGCCCGCCGCCGGAGAGCATCAGGAACACCGGTGCTGCGAGCCCCATCTCGCGCAGCGCCCGCTCCAGCCGGCGCAGATAGCGCGCCATCAGCGGCTGTACATAGGCGTTGGCGACGGTGGTGGAAAACCGCTCCCACTCGCGCATCTCCGGCGAGACCTCGCTCGAGAGCGAGATCGCCACCTCCGGTAGTGCTTCCTGCACGATCTCGCGCGCCTGCTGCTCATGCGCCGGGTTGGTGAAGGCGTGCAGGAAGCCGATCGCCACGCTCTGCACCGCCTCGCGCCGCAGCAGCGGCAGATGGGCGCGCAGGGCCACGACATCGAGCGGGCGCAGCACACGCCCGTCGCGGTCGAGCCGCTCCGGCACCGGCAGGCGGAGCACGCGCGGCACCAGCGGCTCGGGCAGCACGATGTTGAGGTCGTACTGGTCGTAGCGGCTCTCGTTGCCGAGTGCCAGCACGTCGCGGAATCCCTCCGTCGTCAGAAATGCCACCTTCGCCCCCTTGCGCTCGATGATGGCATTGGTGGCAAGCGTGGTGCCGTGGATCAGCAGACCGATGTCGCTCGGCTGCAACCCGCTCTGACGCAGGATGGCACGAACACCGGCGAGCACACCCTGCTCCGGCGCTTCGGGGGTAGTCAAAACCTTGGCGGTCTGGCGCAGCGCGCCGTGTTCGAGGGCGAGATCGGTAAAGGTGCCGCCGATATCGACGGCGAGTCGGGCGATGGGCATCGGGCGTTCCTGCACGGTCGGCGTAGCCTGCCCGGTCCGCGCCGCTTGCGCAAGCGGGCCGGTGCCGGATGCCTTTACAAAAGCTAGCCTGCCTTTCCAAATCCATCCACTCCCGCCATGATGCCGCATCGCAGCGGAGGAGCGCCATGCCGTCACGCCTGATCATCGCCCGCCCGGTGCCGCCGGCGGTCCTCGACCGCGCGCGCCAAGAATTCGACGTGCGTTTCCTCGGCGATGATGCCACATCGCCCGATGCACTGCTGGCGCAGCTCGCCACCCATGAAGCCGAGGCTTTGCTGCTCACCGGGGCGGTGCGGCTCGACGCGGCGATGATCGCCTCTCTGCCGCCCAGCCTGCGCATCGCCGGCAGCATCGGCGTCGGTTACGATCATATCGACGTGGCGGCGGCCGAGGCGCATGGCTTGATGGTGACCAACACGCCCGACGTGCTGACCGACTGCACCGCCGATATGGCGATGCTGCTGCTGCTCGCCGCCTGTCGCCGGGGCTATGAATACGAGGCCATCATGCGCGCCGGCTGGCGGCAGAAATTCGGCATGCCTGACAAGCTCGGCATGCGCGTCAGCGGGCAGACGCTGGGCATCGTCGGCATGGGCCGCATCGGCCGTGCCATGGCGCAGCGCGCGCGCGGCTTCGGCATGCGCATCCTCTATCACAACCGCCATCGCCTGCCGGCCGACCTCGAAGCCGGCGCCGAGTATTTCCCCACCCTGCACGCCATGCTGCCGCAGTGTCGCTGCCTCAGCCTGCATGCGCCGGGCGGGGCAGCGAGCGAGAATCTGATCGACGCCGCCGCCCTCGCCCTCCTGCCAGAAGGGGCGGTGCTGGTGAACGTGGCGCGCGGCACTCTGGTCGACGAGGAGGCGCTGCTGGCGGCATTGACCTCCGGCCGGCTGTTCGCCGCCGGCCTCGACGTGTTCCGCAACGAGCCGGCCTTCGACCGGCGTTTCGCCGCCCTGCCGAATGTTTTCCTCACCCCGCACATGGGCAGTGCGACGGTCGAGACGCGCGATGCGATGGGGTTTCGCGCGCTCGACAACATCGCCGCCGTCTGTGCCGGCCGCCCCGCGGTCGATCCGCTGTGGGGGGTGGCGTGAAGCCCGTCCTGCTGGTCACCCGCCGGCTGCCGGCGGCGGTGGAGGCGCGGGCGACGCGCGATTACGACGCGCGGCTCAATGCCGCCGATGCGCCCCGCAGCCCGGCCGACATCCTGCGCCTCGCCGAGGGGGTGGACGCCATCCTCTGCTGCCCGGCCGACCGGCTGGACGCGGCGACGATCGGGCAGTTGCCGGCGCGGGTGCGCGCGATTGCGACCTTCAGCGTCGGGTACGAGCACATCGCGCTGGAAGCGGCACGCGCGCGCGGCATCGTTGTGTGCAACACGCCTGACGTGCTTTCGACCGCCACCGCCGAGATTGCCATGCTGCTCATTCTCGCCGCCTGCCGGCGGGGCGGCGAGGGCGAGCGGATGGTGCGCGCGGGGCAATGGGGCGGCTGGACGCCGACGCAACTGCTCGGCACGCAGGTTTCCAGCCGGCGGCTCGGCATTTTTGGCATGGGGCGCATCGGGCGTGAGCTGGCCCGCATGGCCGGCGCCTTCGGCCTCGCGGTGCATTACCACAACCGCCGCCCGCTGCCGCCGGAACTAGCCCGCGATGCCCGGTACCATGCCGATGATGCGGCGTTTCTAGCCGAGTGCGACATTCTCGCGCTGACCGCACCGGGCGGCGCCGAGACGCGGCACTGGCTCGATGCCCGCCGCCTCGCCCTGCTGGCGCGCGGAGCGGTGGTGGTGAACGTGGCGCGCGGCAGTCTGATCGACGATGCGGCCATGCTCGCCGCACTGCACAGCGGCCATATCGCTGCCGTTGGGCTGGATGTGTACGATGGCGAGCCGGCGGTGAACCCCGGCTATCTCGCGCTGGAGCGTGCGGTCCTGCTGCCGCATCTGGGCAGCGCGACGGTGGAGACGCGCGATGCGATGGGCTTTCTCGCCCTCGACGGCATCGATGCGGTGCTGGCCGGGCGCACGCCCGCCAATCTGGTTGTTTAGGAGCCTGCGCCCATGATGTTCGATTTCGCCGCTATCGACTCCGCCAGCCGCTACAAGCTGCTCACCTCCACCGTGGTGCCGCGCCCGATCGCCTGGGTGGTGACGCTCGATGCGCAGGGGCGGCGGAATGCGGCGCCGTTTTCCTTCTTCAACGCCTTCTCGCAAGACCCGCCGGTGGTCTGCATCGGCATCGGCGGCCGGGCGCCGGGCGATGTGAAAGACACCGGCAACAACATCCGTCAGACCGGAGAATTCGTGGTCAATTTGGTGGCGGCGGAGAATGCGGCGCAGATGAACGTCACGGCCATCGACTTCGGACCGGAGGTGGACGAACTCGCCGAGGCCGGGTTGACCACGCTGCCCTCGGTCAAGGTGAAGCCGCCGCGCATCGCCGAGAGCCCGGTGGCGATGGAGTGCGAGCGTTTGGCGACGGTGGAACTCGGCAACGACCGCGCCCTGGTGATGGGCCGCGTGCTGATGATGCACGTGCGCGATGACGCGGTGCTGGACGCGGCGAAATGCTACATCGACACGCCGGCCCTCAAGCTGATCGGGCGCATGCATGGCCGTGGCTGGTATACCGGCACTGAGCACGCCTTCGACATGCCGCGACTGAGCGTCGAGGGATGGGCGCGGCGCAAGGCAGCGGAATAGAGGCGCGGAGCATGATGCCTATCACGGCGCGATCATTTTACGCGGAACCGTGATGAGGCATGAATCGCGCTCTCATACCAACCGCCCTATTCTTCCTGATTGGGAGCGTAGGTGATCCCTACGACAATGCCTTCGCAGAGACCGAGGCATGCCACAATAAACAACGGAGCGAGATGGTTATAGTGACCTGACTCGAACACAGAGTCCCCGGGATTCCTGGCGCAGTTCTGCATGCAGACTGATGACCACGCCGGGCGCGGGTAGGATCTCGTGCGATCCTGCGCTGCCGACGGCGAGAGTTGCGGTCTCCTGTCTTCGCTGATAGGAGATGAAAAGCTTCGATTGCGGGCAGTAGCGCAGCCTGGTAGCGCATCAGTCTGGGGGACTGGGGGTCGTGGGTTCGAATCCCGCCTGCCCGACCAATTATATCAAAGAGATAAATCTTTTTGCTTCAGAGACTTGAGATCTGGAAGCGCCATGACAGCAGAGCCGGCGCTCCGTTCATTTCGTCCGGTAGGGATTTTGAGAAGAGGCCTGCGCAAAAACTACCAATGTCGCGCTGCTTCGTCTCTGACGAACCAACCCACCGCCGGGCGAGCCTCGGTGCTTACGAGTTCGCTCCAACCTGGGCGAGGGAGACAAAGTCACCCAATCGTCTTTTTATCGCGTGAATGCCCAACGCGGCCAGCGCCCTACGTTCCTGCTCGCGCCATTTTTCCAAGATCCAACAGCCAGATAATCGTAGTCTGTTGCATGTCTACGCGGCAGGGGAATCTGTCCAGCCCACCCTGGGCACTCCCTCCGTTTTCCGTACGAACTCATACCAACGGTCATTCTTTATGGCCATTGATATAATGCCTGCGGCTGGTCATCGACACCAATGTCCTCGACTTCCATTGCCAACCGATACCATCACGCAACCGAGGGTGGTTTCGAAATGGGAGCCGATTTGGCGATAGCGATATCCCGTCCGGGCCGGTGCCGGCAAACAAACCGACCTCCCCTCGTTGCCGCCGCCGCACCGGGCGGCTATGGCAGACGGGGCGGCGAGGTAGACAGGCACATGGCGCAGCGGACGGCAACTCGATCAAGACGGCAGGGGCGCGGCGTGGCTGTGCTACGGGGCGTCTGCGCGCTCGGCGTGCTGCTCACGACGGCGGGCTGCACCTCGTTCTTCCGCTTCATCTTCGGCTCGCCGCCGGAGGGCGCGCCCGATCATGTCATTGATTTCGTCGGTGGGGTGGTCGCCGACGAGCCGCGTGCAGCGGTGAATGCGCGCGCCGTGCTCTCGGCCGGCGGCAATGCGGTGGATGCGGCGGTGGCGCTCGGCTTCACTCTCGCCACCACCCTGCCCTCGCGCGCCGGGCTGGGCGCCGGTGGTGCGTGTCTCGTCTATATGCCCGGCGCGCGCGGGCCGGCCGGGCTGGCGCCGGAGACGATCTCCTTCATGCCGACCGCGCCCGCGACCCCGCCAGCGTCGGCGGACCGGCCTGCCTCGGTGCCGATGCTGGCGCGCGGGCTATATGCGCTGCATGTCCGCTATGGCCATCTGCCGTTCGACGATCTGGTGTCGCCGGCCGAGGTGCTGGCCCGCTTCGGCGTGCCGGTTTCGCACGCGCTGGCGCTCGATCTCGGCGTGGTCGGCGATGCGCTGCTCGCCGATCGGTCGGCACAACTGGTGTTCGGCCCGAGCGGCAGCCTGCTGACCGAGGGGGCGATGATGGTGCAGACCGACCTCGGCGGCACCCTGGCGCAGATCCTCTCCGCCGGTGTCAGCGATCTCTACGACGGCACCCTGGCGCGGCAGGTGCAGAGTGCGGCCGATGCGGCGGGCGGCGGCCTTTCACGCGCCGATTTTGCTGCGGCGCTGCCACGCGCCATCGCGCCGATCAGTCTTAACGACGGGGTGAACAGCATCGCCTTCCTGCCGCCGCCGGCCGATGGCGGCCTTGCTGCCGCCGCCGCCTTTCGTGCGCTGCGCGCGCAGCCGAAGGATCTCGCCGCCGCCGGGACAGAGGCGCTGCGCGTGGCCGGGCAGGCGCGCGGGACGGCCGGATTGCCGCAGGCTTTGCCGGCATCGACCGGCTTCGTCACCCTCGATCCACATGGTGGGGTGGTGGCCTGCGACGTGACGATGGGCAATCTGTTCGGCACCGGCCGCATCGCCCCCGGCACCGGCATTCTGCTCGGCGCCTCGCCGCATTCGATGCCGCCGCCGCTGCTCGCCGCCGCGATCGCCTGGAATGCGCACCGCCACGCCTTCCGCGCCGCCGCCGCCGCCTCCGGCCAGGCTGGCGCGCCGCTCGCCCTCGCCGAGGGGATGGTGGACGCGCTGGCGCCGGAGGTGATCGAGAAACCGGCGAAGGGCAAGCCGAAGCGCCTGCCCGACGAGCGGCCCAACGTGATGCCGCGCCAGGTACCCGATCCGGGGCGGCTGAACGTGATCGGCTGTTTCAAATACCTCCCTGGCAACCGCGCCTCCTGCGGCTGGGCGAACGATCCGCGCCTGTCCGGCGCCGCACTCGGCTATGTCGAGCCGAAAGAGGAGGATCAGTAGGCGATGGCGCTCAAAACCGGCCGGGGCGCCGCGGCACCCGGCTTTCTGGTGATGGACGTGATCGCCGCCGCCAATGCGCGCCAGGCGGCAACCCCGCCGGATGGGCCGCGTGTGCTGCGCCTGGAGGTCGGCCAGCCAGGCACCGGCGCGCCGGCCGGCGCGGTCGCGGCGGTGGCGGCGGCACTCCGCGATGGCGCGCCGCTCGGCTACACTGAGGCGCTCGGCCTGCCGGCTTTGCGCGCGCGCATCGCGGCGCATTATCGGGATTGGTACGGGCTGAGCTTACCGATGGCGCGTATCGCGGTAACGTTCGGGGCCTCCGGCGCGTTTCCGCTCGCCTTCCTCGCGGCGTTCGATCCGGGCGATCGCATTGCGCTGGCAGCACCGTTCTATCCGCCCTATGTCAACATCCTCACTGCCCTCGGCATGCGCCCGGTGATCGTCGAGGCCGGCCCGGAGACGCGGTTTCAGCCGAGCGTCGCCGCCCTGGACCGGCTCGACCCGCCGCCCGACGGGCTGATCGTGGCGAGCCCGAGCAATCCCTCCGGCAGCATGCTGCATCCCGACGAACTGGCCGCCCTCGCCGCCTGGTGCGATGCGCGCGGCGTGCGGCTGATCAGCGATGAGATCTATCACGGCCTGCACTATGCACAGCCGCTCGCCAGCGCCGCCGCGTACAGCCCCAATACCGTGGTGATCAATAGCTTCAGCAAATATTTCAGCATGACCGGTTGGCGTGTCGGCTGGATGGTGCTGCCCGAGGATCTCTGCCGGCCGGTGGAGCGGCTGGCGCAGAATTTCTTCATCAGCGCGCCGCATGTCTCGCAAATCGCCGCCCTCGCCGCGTTCGACTGCACGGCGGAATTGCAGGCCAATGTGGCGCGCTATCGCGCGGCGCGGGCGCATCTGGTGCAGGCGCTGCCGGCCGCCGGCTTCGAGCGCATCGCGGTGCCGGAGGGGGCGTTCTACCTCTACGCCGACATCGGCGCGCGCAGCCAGGACAGCGTGGCCTTCTGCGCCCGCATGCTGGCCGAGATCGGCGTCGCGGCAACACCGGGAGTGGATTTCGACCGCACGCGGGGGCAGCATTTCGTCCGCTTCAGCTATTGCGGGCCACTGGCCGATATCCACGCCGCCGTCGAACGGCTGGCGAGTTGGCGTTAGCCGCTGACGATTAGGTGTTTGGTCCCTGGGAGTCATGACGCTACCCTGACGCGAGAGGGAGAGGAAGCGCTATGGCAGGCAGTCTTCACGGCTCAGCCCGAACGACGCCGCGAGTTCGAGCCGAGTTCCAAGCGTCGAAAGAGACGAGCGGCGTCTTGGCCAAGCTTGCCTCGCCAGAAGTCCATGGCCCACTCGATCAGTTGCGACAGCCACCATTCGTGCTGCGGGCCGACGAGGACTTCCTCGCCACCAATCGGCCAGCCGCAGCGTATGATGCTCTGTCATGCTCGCGAGGGTGAGGCAGGCAAGACAATCCTGGCGCTGATCAGCGCGGTCGGCCATGAACTCGGCAACGGTCGGCTCCACCATCTGGTGGAAGAACAACAGCGCAGCGTCTTCTGCGTCAAAGGGATCGCGCATGCAGTAGTATATTCGCAATGCATCGCCCCTGAAAGCCTGTTGCGGTTCTGTTGAGCGAACGCTTCGGCACCAAACGCGGCCAGAGGGCAGGCTTGACCCCGCGCGCGGAAGCCGGGACAACGCGAGTCCATTCCACGACGGCGGTTCCCATGCAGCGTGTCTTCTCCGGCATCCAGCCCTCCGGCATTCCACAGCTCGGCAATTATCTCGGCGCCATCCGCAACTGGGTGGCGTTGCAGGCCGATCACGAATGCCTGTTCTGCGTCGTCGATCTGCACGCCATCACCGTCTGGCAGGATCCGGCGCAGTTGGCGCGGCAGACGCGCGAGTTGGCCGCCAGCATCATCGCCTGCGGTATCGACCCGCGAAAGCACATCCTTTTCCATCAGAGCGGCGTGCCGGCGCATGCGCGGCTCGCGTGGATTTTCAACTGCGTGGCGCGCATCGGCTGGCTCAACCGGATGACCCAGTTCAAGGACAAGGCCGGCAAGGATCGCGAGGCCGCCTCGGCGGGGCTCTACGTCTATCCCAGCCTGATGGCGGCCGACGTGCTCGCCTATCACGCGACCAGAGTGCCGGTAGGCGACGACCAGAAGCAGCATCTGGAATTCGCCAACGACATCGCGCAGAAATTCAATCACGATTACGGCGTGGATTTCTTTCCGCCGATCCAGCCGCTGATCCAGGGGCCGGCGGCGCGGGTGATGAGCCTGCGCGATGGGGCGCGCAAAATGTCGAAATCCGACCCCTCCGATCAGAGCCGGATCAATCTCGCCGACGATGCCGACACCATTGCCCTTAAAATCCGCCGGGCGAAGACCGATCCTCAACCATTGCCGGATGAGCCGGCCGGGCTGGAGGGACGGCCGGAGGCGCGTAATCTGGTCGGCATCTACGCGGCGATGGCCGATACCGACGCCGCCGGCGTGCTGCGCGAGCATGGCGGGCGCGGCTTCGGCGCGTTCAAGGAGGCGCTGGCGGCCCTGCTGATCTCCCATCTGGCGCCGATCGCCGCCGAGACACGCCGACTGCTCGCCGATCCCGGCGCGGTTGATGCGATCCTCGGCGAGGGGGCAGCGCGCGCGGCGGAGATCGCCGATCCGATCGTGCGGGAGGCAGAGCGGCTGGTTGGCTTCCTGCAGATACCCTCGGCCGCCGCCCCCTCATCCCACGTCCGCTCATGATCCTGTTGCGCCACGGGCAGAGCGAATTCAATCTGCATTTCACCCGCACCCGGCGCGATCCAGGCATCGAGGATCCCTCCCTCACCCCGCTCGGCCGGTCGCAGGCGGAGGCAGCGGCACTTGCGCTGGCCGGGGAGGGGATCACGCGCATCATCGTCTCACCCTTCACTCGTGCGCTGCAGACCGCCGCCCCGGTGCAGCAGGCGCTCGGCTTGCCGGCGCAGGTCAACCCCCTGGTGCGCGAGCGTGGCGCCTTCACCTGTGACATCGGCTCGCCGCGCAGCGCGCTTGCGCGCGAATGGCCGGAGCATGATTTCTCCGCCGTGGAGGAGATCTGGTGGTCGCAGAGCGCCGAGAGTCCGGACTCCGTCATCGCCCGCGCCAACCGCTTTCGTGCCGAGGCGGCGGCCCATCCAGAGTGGCAAAATCTGCTGGTAGTGAGCCATTGGGGCTTCATTCTCTCGCTCACCGGGCAGAGTCTCGCAAATGGCGATTGGCTACGCTACGACCCGCGCCAGCCACCGCCGGCAGAGATCCGCTGGCAGACCTAGAAAGAAACTCACTATCGGTCACGCGGGGACGGGGGTGATCTGGACGTCGTATTCGAGGCTTTCGAGCTTTGCCATCAGCCGTTTGTTGGCGACGCCCTTGGCGCGACGGTCGAAGTGGTTGGCGCCGAGGTCCTCGTAGACGGTGCCGTCCTTGAGCATGTGATACCAGCGGCCGTTGATCTCGACTCTTCCGAGATCAACGGCCGCTGGTATGCGCGCCGGGTTGGCCAGCGTCTGTCCGCCGTCATGTCTCATGAGACAGTTTTGCGGTGTTGAAGAAGGGAGTCCCCCGCCAGCCCGCCCTCGGAACGGCTGGTCAAGGACATCCGCAGAGCCACCCGCCGGCAGTATATTCTGCCGAGGAGAAGATCCGCATTGTGCTGGATGGCCTGCGTGGCGAGGCGAGCATCGCCGAGCTGTGCCGGCGTGAGGGCTTAGCCGAAAGCATGTACTACGCCTGGTCCAAGGAGTTCCTCGAGGCCGGCAAGCGCTGACTGGCTGGAGATACCGCGTGAGCTACTCCCGATCCGGTGGAAAACCTTAACCAGGTGTCCACCG
>DAHXNW010000255.1 GCA_027365195.1 Acetobacteraceae bacterium | reverse complement strand
GGGATCAGACAATTCATCCGCGCAGTCTCGGCCATCCAAGGATACGCCACCCTGCGTTGCATTTGCGCCACAGTTGTTGCGCGGCGAGCGGACGCATGGTTGTCGAGTGCCACACGGTATGCGATACCGCGCCATGCGGGTTTGCCGGCGAGTCCGTCAGAGCCTCGGGTTTGTACATCGCTCGGCGGACATCGCAACTGGGGCATATTCGGAGATCAGCCATGCTTCGTGTCGTCTTGGCCCAGCCTCGCGGCTTTTGTGCCGGTGTCGAGCGGGCGATCGAGATCGTCGAGCGGGCGCTAAAGAAATATGGGCCGCCGATCTATGTGCGCCATGAAATCGTGCATAACCGCCATGTCGTGGAAGACCTGCGGACGCGGGGCGCCGTGTTCGTCGATGAACTCGACGAAGTGCCACCGGGCGCGATGACGGTATTCAGCGCCCATGGCGTGGCGCGGCGCGTCGAGGAACTCGCCGCCGAGCGTGGCTTGCCGGTGATCGATGCCACCTGCCCGCTGGTCGCCAAGGTGCATGCCGAGGGCCGCCGCTATGCCGCCGCCGGGCGGGAGATCGTGTTGGTCGGCCACGCCGGCCATGCCGAGGTGGAAGGCACCATCGGCCAGATCCCCGGTGTCGTGCATCTGGTTCAGACCGTCGCCGATGTGGCGCGGCTCAAGGTCGGCACGCCGGATCGCCTCGCCTACATCACGCAGACCACCCTTTCGGTCGATGACACACGCCAGATCATCGCCGCCCTGGAAGCGCGCTTCCCCGACATCCGCGGCCCCGATGTGCGCGATATCTGCTATGCGACGCAGAACCGGCAGAGTGCGGTGCGCGATCTGGCCCGCTCGGTCGACATGATCCTGGTCGTCGGCAGCCGCAACAGTTCCAATTCCAACCGGCTGCGTGAAATCGGCGAGGAACTCGGCAAACCGAGCTATCTGATCGACGATGCCGACAATCTGCGTCCGGAGTGGTTCGCAACCGTCGGCTCGGTGGGCGTCACCGCTGGCGCCTCGGCGCCGGAGATGCTGGTGCGTGGCGTGCTGGAGGGGTTGCGCCGGTTCGGCGAACTGCACATCTCCACTCTCGATGGCGTGGCGGAAGACGTACGCTTCCGCTTCCCGCCCGAATTGAGCGACGTCGAACTCACCGACGCCTGAAGAAAGGATTTCGAGATGGCGGTTCCCGTGCATCAGGCGCTACGCGTTGGCGCCTATGTGGTCAAACAGCATCTGCTCGGCCGCAAGCGCTATCCACTGGTGCTGATGCTGGAGCCGCTGTTTCGCTGCAACCTCGCCTGCGCCGGCTGTGGCAAGATCGATTATCCGGCGGAAATCCTCAACCAGCGCCTCTCGGTCGCCGAATGCCTGGAGGCGGTGGATGAATGCGGCGCGCCGGTGGTGGTGATTGCCGGTGGCGAGCCGTTGCTGCACAAGGAAATCGACGAAGTGGTGCGCGGCATCATCGCGCGGCGCAAATTCGTCATCCTCTGCACCAACGCGCTGCTGCTGGAAAAGAAGATGCATCTTTTCCAGCCGAACAAATATTTCACCTGGTCGGTGCATCTCGATGGCTCGCGCGAGGAGCATGACCGCTCGGTCTGCCAGGACGGCGTCTATGACCGCGCCGTGGCAGCGATCGGCGCGGTGAAGCGCGCCGGTTTTCGCACCATCATCAACGCCACCCTATTCGACAATGCCGAGCCGGAGAAAGTGGCGCGCTTCTTCGACGAAGTGACCGCGATGGGTATCGACGGCATCAGCGTCTCGCCCGGCTATGCCTATGAGCGGGCGCCGGACCAGCAGCATTTTCTCAACCGTCGCCGCACCAAGGAATTGTTCCGCGGCATCTTCGCCCGGCAGGACAAGAGCCGCGCCAAATGGGCGTTCAACCAATCCGCCCTGTTCCTCGATTTCCTCGCCGGCAACCGCAGCTATGCCTGCACCCCCTGGGGCAACCCGACGCGCACCTATTTCGGCTGGCAGCGCCCGTGCTACCTGCTCGGCGAGGGCTACACCAAAACCTACAAGGAATTGATGGAGACCACCGACTGGGATGCCTACGGCACCGGCAATTACGAGAAATGCGCCGACTGCATGGTGCATAGTGGCTATGAAGCGACCGCCGTCGCCGAGGCGGTGCGCAAGCCGTGGGAATTGCTGAAGGTGGAGCGTCGCGGCATTCGCACAGAAGGCGAGATGGCCGCCGAGATCCTGCTCGACCGGCAGCGCCCGGCCGAATTCATGTTCAGCCGTCATGTCGAGCAGGCGATGGCGCGGCTAAAGCATCAGCGTCCGGCCGCCGAGTTCACCGACGCGGCGGACTAGGCTCGCCCGCGCCCGCGCGGCATCCCCGGCCAGCGCCAGCAGCCCGGGAATCTGGCTCGGCCGCGCGAGCACCGAGCCTGCAACCCGCCACAGGCCGATGGCGCCCGCGCCGTCGAGCGCCACCAGAGCCGCTGGCGGCAGATCGCGCCACGCCGGATCGCAGATCGCGCGCAGCACTGCGAAAGGCCGCCCATGCCGGCGCGCCACGGCGGCCACCGCACCGCTTTCCAGATCGACCGCCGCCGCACCGCTGCTCCGCCACAGCAGCGCTTTCGCCGCCGCCGGCGCAACCGTGGCCCCGGCGGCGGCGATCGCCTCCGTGGTCGCCCCGCCGAGCCAGGCGAGCAACATATCCGCCACCGGATAGTGGACGGCGCCATCCACCACCCGATGCGGAATCACCAGCGCGCCGGCCGCGAGCGCAGGGTCCAGCCCGCCAGCGAGGCCGAAGCTGAGCAGCGCCGCCGCCCCTTCGGCGCAAGCGCGCTCCGCCGCCGCTTGCGCCCGCGCCGGCGTACCGCCGGCCGCGATCACCCGCCCGAGCGGTGCCGCGATGCGTGCCTCGGCGGCAAGGCCGGTGATGATGACGAGGGCGGTGATCCGGGTCTCCGAATTAGGCAGTGATGGCTTGAGCTTGCCTCAATGCGCCGCCGTATTGCCAAGCAGGTTGAAGGTCAAGCTCTGCTCGCCGGGGCTGCCTTTGGCCTGATGGAAATGCAGCACAAGTTGCGCCTGGCTGAGGTTCTCCATTTCTTGCTTATTCGAGAGCGCAAAGAACATAAAGTCGCCCCGGAAAGTGCCGTTCACGATGGATACGTTGCCGGTCAACGTCTTGTATTTCAGATCGCGCCCATAGGGATTGGTGTTCGGCGCCGGAATCTCGAACGGCGAAGGCAGCACCCAGATCACGGAACCGAGACCGAGAGTTGCGACGGTGAATAAAATGACAAGGCCATTGAATGCATCGTTCTCAGCGCGCGCGTGAGGATTGGCGCCATGCCAGGAGACGTCGAATGCCTCATCGGCGGGAATCGCCTGATAGATCATATCGCCCTCTTTGACATAGGCGGAATCGACGAGAAAATCGACTTCATTGGCATCGGTGGAGACGATCTGGATTTTTACCGGCAGCACATGCCCACGCCACAGCCCGTGCTTGCCGAACATCGTATGGATCTGCTGCTGCGTATCGTACGCGGTCGCCATCACCTTGATGTTGGTGCCGGGTACCGTGCCGGTGGTGGGACCATCGTTTGGTATCTGCAATGTCACCGGCTTGGCGACGTAAGAGGTGCAGGAAGTCAGCATCAAGGCTGCCGCCATCACCACACCCATCGGCCGCCGTAGCATCGCTGGACTGCTCATCAACTTGCTTTCCCCTCACGTGATTGCCTGCTCCGGCGAGGCCGGATGCCGTGGGAAACGCGAAAGGGATGCAACCGTTGCCACTACCAACGAAAGCGTGATCACTCAGGCGAGGGATTCGCCCTGCAGAATGGCCTCAAGTTCGCGCCATTCGCGCGCCGACAGCCCGCTATTCGCCTGATCGACGGCCACGCCGGCGAGCCGGCGGCGCAGCACGGCGAGCATCGGGGCGGAGAGCGTCGCGGCGCCGAGGCGATAGTCGAGGAACGCCTGATGGGCGAGCGGCACCCAGGCGGCCAGCGTGTTCAGCATCGCCTCGGCATAGACGCGGATTTCATACTGGGCATGCGGATCGAGGCGCAGCGAGAGGAAATTCAGCAGGTTATGCAGATCGATCTTCCAATACCACTGCGTATAGGTATTCAGCGTCAGGTTCATCCGCGCCAGTTCGCGGGCGATCCCGGCGCGGCCAGGGTCGCGCGGCGCGCCGTCGATATCCTCGTTCAGCAAATCGAGATAATGCGCGTGACAGCGGCTCGCGTCCTCGCGCAGCAGATCGAGCACCGCCGCCGCCGCCGCGCCGTCCAGCGCCTCGCCCCGCCCCTGCCGGTTGCTCACCGATTGCGCCGCCAGTTGCGCCGGCGCCGGCAAATAGAACTCCCGCTCCATGATGGAATAGCGCGCCGAATACTCGTTCACATTGGCGGTACGGTGGCGGATCCACTGCCGCGCGATGAAGATCGGCAGTTTCACGTGATATTTGATCTCGCACATCTCGAACGGCGTGCTGTGGCGATGGCGCATCAGATAGCGGATCAGCCCGGCATCCTCGCTCGCCCGCCGCGTGCCGCGACCATAGGAGACGCGCGCCGCCTGCACGATCGCCGCATCGTCGCCCATGTAGTCGATCACCCGCACGAAGCCGTGATCGAGCACCGGCAGAGGCTGGAACAGCATCGCCTCGAGGGCGGCGACGCTCGGCCGGCGCGTCGCGGTCGTGGTACCGCGTTGCGCGTCGATCTCGGCCAGTTGCTCGGGGGTCAAGGACATAGAAGACGATCCTAATTCAGTGCCGGGCCGCCCGCCATGCGGCATCGATCGTCACCGCATGGTTGATCGGCCCATGTCCGGCGCCGAAACCTGGCGCTGCGGCGATCGCCGCCTGCACATAGGCGCGCGCACGCGTGACGGCGGCGGAGAGTTCGAGCCCCTGCGCCAAGCCGGCGGCGACCGCGCTCGCGAGCGTGCAGCCGGTGCCATGGGTGTGGCGGGTAAGCAGCCGGGGCATGTCGAAGCTTTCCACGCCATCGAGCGTCGCCAGCAGATCGATCACCCGCTCGCCGGCCAGATGGCCGCCCTTCAGCAGCACCGCCGGCACCCCGAGGGTGAGCAACGTGCGCACCGCGGCATGCATCGCCGCCACATCATCCACCGGCATGCCCGCCAGCACCGCGGCCTCCGGCAGATTGGGGGTAAGCAGGCTGACCAGCGGCAGCAGCCGCCGTTTCAACAGCGAGACGGCATCGGGGGCGAGCAGGGCCACGCCGCTTTTCGCCACCATCACCGGATCGAGCACCACCGGCAGCGTGGTGCCGGCGAGCGCGTCGCACACCGCATCGATCGTGCCGGCATCGCCGAGCATGCCGATCTTGATCGCATCGGCGCCGGGGTCGGCGAGCGCGGTCGCGATCTGCGCGCGCAAGAACGGCAGCGGTACCGGATGGATCGCATGCACCGCGAGCGTGTCCTGCACGGTAAGTGCCGTGATGGCCGTCATCGCGTAAGCATCGAGCGCGAGGATGGTCTTGATATCGGCCTGCACGCCCGCACCGCCGCCGGAATCCGAACCGGCGATCACCAGCACCCGTCCACGCATCGTTAGTGTCCGATCATGCGGGTCTGCACCTTCCCGCACCCCCACCCGACCACCCACGTCAGTATACTCGCATGGATGGCCGGGTGGGGGTGCGGGAAGGTGCAGACTAAAGCCATCATGTGTTACTGCCTCGCTGCGGCTTCGATCACGACCAGCATCTCATCGACCACCTGCGTCATCAGCGCCTCGTCCTCCGCCTCGGCCATCACCCGCACCAGCGGCTCGGTGCCACTCTCGCGGATCAGCAGGCGCCCCTTGCCGGCGAGCATCGCTTCGGCCGCGGCGATCGCCGCGCGCACCGCCGCCTCTGCCAGCGGCGAGGGGCCGACGTAGCGCACGCTACGCAGACGCTGTGGCAGGGCGGTGAAGCTATTGCACACGGCACTCGCCGGCCGCCCCTGCTCCACCAGCACCGCCAGCACCTGCAGCGCCGCAAGCAGCCCGTCGCCGGTGGTGGCGAAATCGGACAGAATCATGTGGCCGGACTGCTCGCCACCCACGTTGCAGCCAAGCGCGCGCATCCGCTCCGCCACGTAGCGATCGCCGACGCGGGTGCGATGCAGCGCCAGCCCCTCGGCATGCAAAAAACGCTCCAACCCGAGGTTCGACATCACCGTCGCCACCACCCCGCCGCCATGCAGCCGGCCGTCGCGATGCCAGGAGCGCGCGATTAGCGCCAGAATCTGATCGCCATCGATCAGCGCGCCGTGCTCATCGGACAGCAGCAACCGATCCGCATCGCCATCGAGGGCGAGGCCGAGATGCGCACCCTCTCGCACCACCTCGGCGCAGAGAAAATCCGGCAGGGTCGAGCCACAGCCCTGGTTGATGTTGAACCCGTCGGGCGTCACGCCGAGCGGGATCACCGTCGCACCCAATTCCCACAGCACCGTCGGCGCCACGCGATAGGCGGCGCCATGCGCGCAATCCACCACGATGCGCAGCCCATCGAGCCGCAGGCCGCGCGGAAAGCTCATCTTCGTGCTCTCGATATAGCGCCCCGGCGCGTCCGACAGCCGCGCCGCGCGGCCGAGTGCCGCCGGTGCCGCGAGACGGGCGGAGAGATCGCTACGCATCAGCCGTTCGATCTCGATCTCGGTCTCGTCGGAGAGCTTGAATCCATCCGGGCCGAACAGCTTGATGCCGTTATCCTCGAAGCTGTTGTGCGAGGCCGAGATCATCACGCCGAGATCGGCGCGCAGGCTGCGCGTCAGCATGGCGATCGCCGGCGTCGGCAACGGGCCGACCAGGGTGACGTCCATCCCCGCGCCGACGAAACCGGCGGTCAGCGCCGGCTCGATCATATAGCCCGAGAGCCGCGTGTCCTTGCCGATCACCACGCTGTGGCGATGGCTGCCACGGGTGAACAGCAGGCCGGCGGACTGCCCGAGGCGCAGCGCCATCTCCGCCGTCATCGGCTCGGCATTCGCCGTGCCGCGAATGCCATCGGTGCCGAACAGCCGTCGTGTCTGGTCCATGAAGCGCACGCTCACTCTGCTGGATGAGGCCGGATGTTCTGCCTGTGACATGCCATCGCATACAAGGAACTTGCAGGCCACTGAAAACAAAAACCAGTGTGGCAAAATTTGCTTGCGAATGTCTGAATCGGGAATTATGCGGCGGCGGGCGCCCCCAGAGACAGCCCGTGCCAGACGCGCACAGCCTGCACCGTCTCGGCGACATCATGCACGCGCAGGATGCCGGCACCGCGCGCGAGGGCGAACAGCGCGCCGGCGAGCGAGGCCGGCCCGCGCGCACGCGCCGCTTCCTCGCCGGTGAGTGCGGCGAGGAAGCGCTTTCGCGACAGCCCGACCAGAACCGGCAGGCCGAGATTGGCGAATAGCGCCAGACGTTGCAGCAGTACGGCACTCTGCGCCGGCGTCTTGGCGAAGCCGATGCCCGGATCGACGGCGATCTGCTCGGGCCGGATGCCGGAAGCCTGCGCCGCGGCGACGCGCGCCGCCAGTTCGCTCACCACCTCCACCGCAACATCGCCATAGACCGCATGCCGCGCCATCGTCGCCGGCACGCCGCGCATGTGCATCAGCACCACCGGGCAGCCACGCCGGGCCAGCAATTCGGCGGTCGCCGGATCGAACGTGGCGCCGGAGACATCGTTGATGATCTCGGCCCCGGCATCGAGGGCGGCGGCCATCGTCGCGGCGTTGCGGGTATCGACAGAGAGGCGCAGCCCGGCGGCGGCGAGCGCGCGGATGACCGGCAGGATGCGCGCCTGCTCCACCTCGGGGGGTGTCGGCGCGCTGCCCGGCCGGGTCGATTCGCCACCGATGTCGATCAGCGCCGCCCCCGCCCGCGCCATC
>DAHXNW010000238.1 GCA_027365195.1 Acetobacteraceae bacterium | reverse complement strand
GCGGAGGGCGACAATGCGGTGATGACATAGCCCGCCACCCGGCCTTGCGCCATCGCCAGCGCCTGCTCGATATAGGCGGCATGATCGGGCGCGTAGGGAAAGCCATCGCCGGCGCCGGCGATGCGCATCACATAGGAGATGAACGCCGCCGACCACGCATAGCGCGCATCCGCCGTGGCGGGGAATTCCTGCCCGCTGGCATCGTTTCGCCCGGTCCAGCGCCTTGCGGCGACGCCGGGGTGCTGGCCGATCCACCAATATTCGCCCACCCGCTGCCACAGCCCCGGCGCGCGCTCCGGCTTGGTGCCACCCAATGGGCTGCCCAATGGGCTGGTGGGCGGTGCATCGGCGACGATCTGGCCGAACAGCCGCCATTCGCGGAGCGCGATGGCGATCGTCTCCTGGCGCGAGAACGGCGCATAGGGTCGTGCGGCGAAGGGCGGCACCGCGGCATCGCGCGCACAGCCGGCGAGCAGCAGCAGGCAACAAACCGGCCCGATCGGCCGCAAGCCGGCGCCGCGTCAGGCCAGATCGAGGCCGCCGGTGACCGCCTGGAAGGTCGCGATCGCGAGCGTCATCGGATGGAACGGCTTGCTGATGACGAAGGCGGGCTCCGGTCCGATGCCGGTCAGCAGCCGTTCGGGATAGGCGGTGACGAAGATCACCGGCGCCCAACGCTCGCGCAGGATGCGCGTGACCGCCGCCGAGCCGTCACCGCCGCCGCCGAGGTTGATATCGGCCAGAATGAGGCCCGGCCGGTGCTGGCGCGCGATCGTCACCGCCTCGGCCTCGCTGCTCGCCACGCCGATCACCCGATGGCCGCAGCTTTGCACCAGTTCCTCGATGTCGAGCGCGATGATCGGCTCATCCTCGATGATCAGCACATCGGTCGCGGCATGCTTGCGCAGCGCCGCCCGCGCCAATTCGAGCAATTCCTCCGCCACCGCCGGCGCCATCCCGAGGACATAGGCGGCATCTTCCGGAGCCAGGTCTTCGAGATGCACGAGCAACAGCAATTGTCGTTGACGATGGTCGAGGGCACCGTGCTCGACCGGCGCATCGGCGTCATGCAGGGCCGTGATCGCGGCATAGAGCGCCAACCGCGCATCCGGCGCGTCGGCCGACAACCGGCGCAGCGCCTCCCCCACCAGGGCGTCGCCGCCAGCCTGGCTGCCGATGAGGGCACGGGCATAGCGGCGCGCGTAGGGCAGCGCCTCCATCAACTCTTCGCGTTGCAGCGTGTTCATGCGATACCCCCGCGCTCACCGACAAGGTCATAGTCTCATGCAATGCCCTCGCGCTAGTGCGACGCGCGATGCCGGCAGCGATTATGCCGCGCTGCGCACGCAGATCGCCCCGCTGCTGCCCGAATTGCGCGCCTTCGCGCGATTCCTGGCGGCGCAGCGCAGCGAGGCGGACGATCTGGTGCAGGAGACGCTGCTGCGCGCGCTCGACCGGCTGACGCAGTTCCGGCCGGATAGCAGCCTGCGTGCCTGGCTGTTCACCATCCTGCGCAACCTGCATTACGAGCAGCGCCGGCGGCGGCGCACCGAGGCGCGGGCAATGGCTCAGCAGTTGCCGGCGCCGAGCAGTGCGCCAGCGCAGGAAGCGGCGAGCGATCTGGCCGGGCTGCAAATCCAGCTCCAGCGCCTGCCGCCGCTGCTGCGCGAGGCGCTGGTCCTGGTCGGCGCGCAGGGGTTGGACTACCAGGAGGCGGCGGCGATCTGCAATGTGCAGGTCGGCACGCTGAAGGCACGGGTGTCGCGCGCTCGCGCGCAGATCGCCGCCATGCGCGACAGTTAGCGCATGATAGCGTCAGCCTGCACCGGCCCCCACCCGGCTACCCATGCGCGTATACCGGATGGGGTGCGGGCCGGGGCAGGCTCAAGCACGTCAACCGCTCAGCGGTCGGCTTCGTCACCCTCCGGGGGCACCTCGATATCGGCCTCCAGCGCCTCGGCGTCGTCGTCGAGGTCGGAGGCATCCTCCAGCACGTCCTCCTCGGCCTCGTCGCCGGCATCGGTCTCGATATCGGCATCCTCCAGGCCGGGGGCCGGCAACACCTTGGCCGGGCGCTTCTCCTCGGCGACATTGCCGCCGCCGCGCCGCGGACGCGGCTGCTCGACCGGCTGCTCGGTGCCGCATTTGGGACACACCGGCGGCGCCTTGCGCAGGTCATAGAAGCGCGCCCCACAGGAGACGCACACACGTTTGGAACCAAGCTCCGGCTTTGCCATCGGATCGCACCGCCCGTACCTAAAGGGAAAACAGCCGCGCCGCATGACACCGCCGGCAGCGCATGTCAAACCAGCGCGCTGGCACGCCTTCGCGCTTATGCTATAGCCGCCGCCTGCGTCATGCGGAGCGAGGCCATGCCGAACCATTCGCCCACCCCCCTGCAAGCCTCGCGCCCGACAGCACCGCTCGGCGGACGCAGCACGGTGCCGGGCGATAAATCGATCAGCCATCGCGCCCTGATGCTCGGCGCGCTGGCGGTCGGCGAGACGCGCATCGGCGGCCTGCTGGAGGGCGAGGACGTCGCCCGCACCGCCGCCGCGATGCGCGCGCTGGGCGCCGAGGTGTGGCGCGATGCGCCCGGCGCCTGGCGTGTCGCCGGGCGCGGCATCGGCGGGCTGCTGGAGCCGGAGGATGTGCTCGACATGGGCAATTCCGGCACCGCGGCACGGCTACTCGCCGGCATTCTGGCAAGCCACCCGATGTTTTCCGTGCTGAGTGGCGATGCCAGCCTGCGGGCGCGGCCGATGCGCCGGGTGATGACGCCGCTCGCCGCCTGTGGCGCCCGCTTCACCGCCCGCGCCGGCGATCGCCTGCCGCTCGCCATCGAGGGTGCGCGCGATGCGCTGCCCCTCGCCTATCGCCTGCCGGTCGCCTCGGCGCAGGTGAAATCGGCGGTGCTGCTGGCCGGGCTGAACGCACCCGGCCTCACCATCGTCGAGGAGCCGGAGGCGAGCCGCGATCACAGCGAGAACATGCTGCGCCATTTCGGCGCCGAGGTGCGGGTCGAAACCCTCGGCCGTGGCCGGCGCATCACCCTCACCGGGCAGCCGGAACTGCGCGCCGCCGATGTGACCGTGCCGGGCGATCCCTCCTCCGCCGCATTTCCCCTGGTCGCCGCCCTCTTGGTCGCCGATTCGGCGATCGACCTCATCGGCATCGGCCTCAACCCGCTGCGCGCCGGGCTGTTCGAGACATTGCGCGAGATGGGGGCCGAGATCGAAATCCTGCATCCACGCATCGAGGGCGGCGAGAGCGTCGGCGATCTGCAGGTGCGATCCGGCCCGCTGCGTGGTATCGACGTGCCGCCCGAGCGAGCGCCGAGCATGATCGACGAATACCCGATCCTCGCCGTCGCCGCCGCCTGCGCCGAGGGTAGCACGCGTCTGCGTGGCCTCGGCGAGTTGCGGGTGAAGGAGAGCGACCGGCTCGCCGCCACCGCGACGCTGCTGAAGGCGGCCGGCTGCGCCGTGGAGGTCATCGACGACGATCTGCTGGTGCACGGCACCGGGCGGCCGCCCGCCGGTGGGGCGCGCGTCGCGACCCGGCTCGATCACCGCATCGCCATGGCCGCCCTGGTGCTCGGCCTTGCGACATCGGCGCCGGTCGGCATCGACGATGCGCGCTGCATCGACACCAGCTTCCCCGATTTCCTCGGCCTGATGCGCGGCCTCGGCGCCAGCATCGCGCCCGGCTGAGCCGGATGCCGCTCGTCATCGCGATCGACGGTCCGGCGGCGGCGGGGAAAGGCACCCTCGCCCGCCGGTTGGCGGCCGCCTTCGCCCTGCCGTATCTCGATACCGGCCTGCTCTACCGCGCCGTCGGCCGCCGGGTGCTGGACGCCGGCGCCGACCCGGCGGACGCCACGGCGGCGGCGGAGGCGGCGGCGCGGTTGCAGCCGGCGGATCTGGCGCGCGACGATCTGCGCGGGCCGGCGGCCGATGCGGCGGCGAGCGCGGTTGCCGCACATCCGGCGGTGCGGGCGGCACTGCTCGCCTTCCAGCGCGATTTCGCCACCGCGCGCGGCGCCGTGCTCGATGGGCGCGACATCGGCACGGTGGTGTTCCCGGAGGCTCCGGTGAAGCTGTTCGTCACCGCGAGCGAGGCGGCGCGCGCCGCGCGGCGCTGGCGGGAGCAGGCCAGCCAACAGGATGCCTCGGCGGCCTCTCTGGCGGCGGTGCAGGCCGCGATGGCGGCACGCGATGCGCAGGATGCCGCCCGCGCCACCGCCCCGCTGCGCCCCGCCGCCGATGCGCTATGGCTCGACACCACCACCCTCGACGCCGATGCCGCCTTCGCCACCGCCATGGCGATGGTGCGCGCCAAGCTGGCTTGACTTCGCCCAAGCGAGGCGTATGTCTCTCGCACGCGTCCGGCCCCGCGCACCATGGGCTGCCTTATCGCGTACTTGGTGAGGATTACATCATTCAACCGGCCCGTCACGCTGACGGGCACGTCGTGATCGGATGTTCCGGTCGCGCAAACCCTGGCATTACGGACCGGCCTCGGGCCGGCCAACGCCCCAAGGATTGAACGAACCCTATGGCATCATCCGCCGCTGCCCGCATGGCTGACCGTCCTTCCACGCCTTCCGCCGGGGGCGAGGATTTCGCCTCCCTGCTGGAGGAAACCCTTGGCCGCGATGCCGGCTTCGAGGGGTCCGTCGTCACCGGACGCGTCTTGCGTCTGACCGATGAATACGCCGTCGTCGATGTCGGCCTCAAGAGCGAAGGCCGCGTGCTGCTGAAGGAATTCGCCGCCCCCGGCGCATCCCCCGAGGTGAAGCCCGGCGACGTCATCGAGCTCTATGTCGAGCGCTATGAGGACCGCGACGGCGCCATCGTGCTCTCGCGCGAGAAGGCGCGGCGCGAGGAAGCCTGGACCACGCTGGAGCGCGCCTTCGAGGCGACGCAGCGGGTCAATGGCACCATCTTCGGCCGGGTCAAGGGCGGCTTTACCGTCGATCTCGGCGGCGCGGTCGCCTTCCTGCCGGGCAGCCAGGTGGATATCCGCCCGGTGCGCGATGTCGGCCCGCTGATGGGCACGCCGCAGCCGTTCCAGATTCTCAAGATGGACCGCGCGCGCGGCAACATCGTCGTCTCCCGCCGCGCCGTGCTGGAAGAGACCCGCGCCGAGCAGCGCACGGAGCTGATCCAGGGGCTGAAGGAGGGCATGATCCTCGATGGCGTGGTGAAGAACATCACCGACTATGGCGCCTTCGTCGATCTCGGCGGCGTCGATGGGCTGCTGCATGTCACCGACATCGCCTGGCGGCGAATCAATCACCCCTCCGAGGCGTTGCAGATCGGCCAGCAGGTGCGCGTGCAGGTGATCCGCTTCAATTCCGACAGCCAGCGCATCAGCCTCGGCATGAAGCAGTTGGAAGCCGATCCGTGGGAAGGTGTCGCGGCGAAATACCCGGCCGGCGCGAAATTCTCCGGCCGCGTCACCAACATCACCGACTACGGCGCCTTCGTCGAGCTGGAGCCGGGGGTCGAGGGGCTGGTGCATGTCTCCGAGATGTCCTGGACCAAGAAGAACGTCCATCCGGGCAAGATCGTCGCCACCAGCCAGGAAGTGGACGTGGTGGTGCTCGATGTCGATTCGGTGAAGCGGCGCATTTCGCTCGGCCTCAAGCAGGTGCAGGGCAATCCGTGGGAGCAGTTCGTCGAGCAGCACCCGATCGGCTCGGAAATCGAGGGCGAGCTGCGCAACATCACCGAATTCGGCCTGTTCATCGGCCTGTCGGCGGATCTCGACGGCATGGTGCATATGTCCGACATCTCCTGGGACGAGCCGGGCGAGCTGGCCATCGCCAAGTTCAACAAGGGCGACATGGTGCGCGCCAAGGTGCTCGACGTGGACGCCGAGAAGGAGCGTATCAGCCTCGGCATCAAGCAGTTGCATGACGATCCCGCCGCCGGCGTGCTCGACCGCGTGCACAAGGGCGACATCGTCACCTGCGTGGTGACGGCGGTGCAGAGCAACGGCGTCGAGGTGAAGGTGGACGACGTGCTGAGCGGCTTCATCCGCCGCGCAGAGCTCGCCCGCGACAAGGGCGACCAGCGGCCGGACCGCTTCGCCGTGGGCGAGAAGGTGGACGCCAAGATCACCGCCGTCGATCGTGCCACGCGCAAGCTCTCGCTCACCATCAAAGGCAAGGAGATGGATGACGACAAGCAGGCGATACAGGAGTTCGGCTCCTCCGACTCCGGCGCTTCGCTCGGCGACATCCTGGGGGCCGCGATCCGGCGCCGTAACCAGCAGGTGCAGACGGAGGAGCGTTGAGCCTCGAGGTTGACCTGCTGCTCGACCGCCGGCGCCTCAAGCGCCGGCTGACGGCCTGGCGGGTCGTCGCGGTGCTGGGGGTGTGCGCCGCACTCGGCCTTGCCCTCGCCCGTAGCGTCGCAACTGGCGACGGCCGTGGTTTCAGCGGCGTCGGTTACGGCGGTCTGGGCGGCGCGCATATCGCCCGTCTCGTCGTCTCCGGCATCATCACCGACGACCATCCGCTGGTGCGCGACGTCGCCCGCCTCGCCGACGATCCACAGGTCAAGGCGCTGGAAGTGGAGATCGACAGCCCCGGCGGCTCGGTCGCCGGTGGCGAGAGCCTGCATGACGCGATCGCAAGGGTGGCGGCGAAAAAGCCCGTGGTGGTGGTGATGGGCAGCGAGGCCGCCTCCGCCGGCTACATGATCGCCATGCCGGCGGCGCGGATTTTTGCCAGCCCCGCGACGCTGACCGGCTCGATCGGCGTCATTCTGGAAACCGGCGAAATCTCCGGCCTGCTGCAAAAACTCGGCATCACCGCGACCGCCCTGGTCTCCGGCCCGCTGAAGGATCAGCCGAGCTTCACCCGCGCCCTTTCGCCGGCCGGGCGCGAGGCGCTGCAGGGTCTGGTGATGGACCTCTACGACCAGTTCGTCACCATGGTCGCCGACGGGCGGCACATGGACAAGGCCCGCGTCCTCGCCCTCGCCGATGGACGCGCCTTCACCGGTCGGCAGGCGCTGCAACTCGGGCTGGTGGACCAGTTGGGCGACGAAACGGATGCGCGCGCATGGCTCGCCGGCCATGGCATCGGCAAAACCCTGCCGGTGCGCGACGTGCGCGCGCATGGCTGGTCGGAGCGACTGCTCGGCGCCAGTTTCGGCCCGGCACTCACGGGTTTGTTGAAGACAATGCAGTTCCAAGGTGTTACCCTGGATGGTGCCTGGGCGATCTGGCAGCCCGGACTGACGTTGCCGGAATAAGGAACCCCCGCATGACACGCCAAGCATGACACGCTCGGAACTGATCAGCGAGTTGTCCTCGGCCAATCCGCATCTGCGCGGCGCGGATGTGGAGCTGATCGTCAATACCATCTTCAATGAAATCGCCGCTGCCCTGGCGCGTGGCGAGCGGGTGGAGTTGCGCGGCTTCGGCGCCTTTACCGTCAAGCGGCGGGACGCCCGGCTGGGCCGCAATCCGCGCACCGGCGCGCCGGTGCCGGTGGATGAAAAAACCGTGCCGTTCTTCAAGACCGGCAAGGAACTGCGCGAGCGGCTCAACCGCGAGGCCCCCCATCGTGGCACATCCGCCCGCGCGGCCGGGCGATCCAAGAGTTAATCATGCGTCTGCTGCTCCTGCCGCTCGCTCTCCTTCTGGTACTGTTCGCCTTGTCGAACGCGGCACCGGTGCAACTCGGTCTGTGGCCGACCGATTTCTCGCTGCGTCTGCCGCTCTCCATCGCCATGCTGCTGGCGATGGCGGCGGCGTTTCTGCTTGGCGGTCTGTTCGTCTGGGTCTCCGCTCTCGGCCAGCGCCGCCGGGCACGGCGGGCGGAGGCGCAAGTGCGCGCGCTCGATGCGCAGGTGAGCGATCTCAAGGCCCGGCTGGTGCCGGCCGGCACGGTCCTGCCGCCACCCGCATGAGCCGGCTGATCGCCGCCCTCGACACCGCCGACCCACGGCAGGCGGCGGCCTGGGCGCGGGCGTTGCGGCCGCATTGCGGCATGGTGAAGCTGGGTCTCGAATTCTTCGTCGCCAATGGTCCGGCTGCGGTGCGCGACATCGGGCCGCCACTGTTTCTCGATCTGAAACTGCACGACATCCCCAACACCGTCGCTGGCGCGGTGCGCGCCGCCCTTTCGTTGGCGCCGCGCATGCTCACCCTGCATGCCGGCGGCGGCAGCGCCATGATCGCCGCCGCTCGGCAAGCCGCGGACGCTGCCGGTGCCGCGCGCCCGCTGCTGCTGGCGGTGACGGTGCTGACCAGCCTTAATGATGCCGATCTGCGCACCCTCGGTATCGCCGCGACGAGTGGTGAGCACACGCTGCGACTGGCCCGGCTGGCACTCGCCGCCGGCGCCGACGGGCTGGTGTGCAGCCCGCTCGAACTCGGCCTGCTGCGCGCGGCATTGGGGCCGGCGCCCGTGCTGGTGGTACCCGGCATCCGGCCGGAGGGGGCAGCGAGCGATGATCAGGCGCGCCGGATGAACCCGCGCGAGGCAATGGCGGCGGGGGCGGACTGGCTGGTGATCGGCCGGCCGATCACCAATGCCGCCGATCCGGCCGCCGCCGCCGCCGCCATCGCGTACGACATCGGTTGATGGCAAAGGCCAAAATCTGCGGCCTCAACAGCCCGGAAGCGTTCGACGCGGCGGTAACGGGCGGTGCGGCCTTCGTCGGCTTCGTCTTCTTTGCCGCCTCGCCGCGCTCCATCTCGCCGGAGCAGGCCGCCGCCCTCATCGCCCGTGGGCCAGCTACCGGCGGCCCGCTGCGCGTCGGCCTGTTCGTCGAACCGGAGGAGGCGGCGATCGCACGAGCGCTGGCCGTGGCGCCGCTCGACATCCTGCAACTCTACACCACGGCCCCGCGCGCGGCGGCGCTGCGGGCGCGTTTCGGCCTGCCGGTGTGGCGAGCCATCGGCATCGCGCGGCCCGCCGATCTGCCGGTTGCGGCGGAGGGCGCCGATGCCCTGCTGCTGGAGGCCAAGCCACCGCCGGACGCGACGAGGCCCGGCGGCAATGCGCGCCGCTTCGACTGGACGCTGCTGCGCGGCTGGCACGCGCCCTGCCCCTTCGTGCTCGCCGGCGGCCTCGATCCGACCAATGTCGCCGCCGCCATCGCGGCCACCGGTGCCCCCATCGTCGATGTCTCCTCCGGCGTCGAGCGGGCGCGTGGGCAGAAGGATCCGGCATTGATCCGCGCCTTCATCGCGGCAGCCGGGTGAGGCTTTGTTTCACACCGTCGCCTGCGCTATGACACCTCCGGTCCGAATGCCGGCCAGGTTGGCCGGCGGCGCAGGCGCGGAGAGATGATCGTGAACACAACCCTTCCGGTATCGGCCGAGCGGCCGAACTCCCTGCGCGGTGGCCCTTCGGCGCGTGGCCGTTTCGGCGAATTCGGCGGCCGCTTCGTCGCCGAGACGCTGATGCCGCTGGTGCTCGAGGTCGAGGCCGCCTATCGCGCCGCCCGCGCCGACCCGAGCTTCCAGGCCGAGATCGACCGCTACCTGCGCGACTACGTCGGCCGTCCCAGCCCGCTGTGGTTCGCCGAACGTCTGACCCGCGCACTCGGCGGGGCGAAAGTCTATTTCAAGCGCGATGAGCTGAACCATACCGGCGCGCATAAGATCAATTCCTGCATCGGCCAGATCCTGCTGGCGCGGCGGATGGGGCGCCAGCGCATCATCGCCGAGACCGGCGCCGGCCAGCACGGCGTCGCCACGGCGACCGTCTGCGCGCTGTTCGGCCTGCCCTGCACGATCTACATGGGGGCGACCGACGTGGCGCGGCAGGCGCCCAACGTGTTCCGCATGAAGCTGCTGGGCGCCGAGGTGAAGCCCGTGGTCTCCGGCGCCGGCACGCTCAAGGATGCGATGAACGAGGCGATGCGCGACTGGGTCGCCAATGTCGCCGACACCTATTACCTCATCGGCACCGTCGCCGGACCGCATCCCTATCCGATGATGGTGCGCGATTTCCAGTCGGTGATCGGCGAGGAGGCGCGCGCGCAGATGCTCGCCGCCGAGGGGCGCCTGCCCGACATCGCCATCGCCTGCATCGGCGGCGGCTCGAACGCGATGGGGCTGTTCCATCCCTTCCTCGACGATGCCGGCGTGCGGCTGATCGGCGTCGAGGCGGCCGGCCACGGGCTCGACACACATCAGCACGCGGCGAGCCTGCTGCGCGGCAGGCCCGGCGTGCTGCACGGCAACCGCACCTATCTGCTGCAAACCGAGGACGGGCAGATCGAGGAGGCGCATTCCATCAGCGCCGGTCTCGACTATCCGGGCATCGGGCCGGAGCATGCCTGGCTGCACGATATCGGCCGGGTGGAATACGTGGCGGCGAGCGATGACGAGGCGCTCGCCGCGTTTCAGCTCTGCACCCGCACCGAGGGCATCATCCCGGCACTCGAGCCGGCGCACGCGCTCGCCCATGTCACCAAGCTCGCGCCCACCCTGCCGGCCGAGACGATCATTCTGATGAATTTGTGCGGCCGTGGCGACAAGGACATCTTCACCGTCGCCGAACGCCTCGGGGTGGCGCTGTGAGCCGCATCGCCGCGCGCTTCGCCGCCCTCAGCGCCGCCGGGCGTGGCGCGCTGATCCCCTTCCTCGAAGCCTATGACCCGGACCCGGCGAGCAGCCTCGCGCTGTTGCGCGGCATGCCGGAGGCGGGGGCCGATCTGATCGAGATCGGCGTGCCCTTCACCGACCCGATGGCCGATGGCCCGATCATCCAGGCGGCCGGCCAGCGCGCGCTCGCCGCCGGGGTTCGGCTACCGCTGGTGCTCGAGATGGTGCGCGCTTTCCGCGCCGGAGACGATACGACGCCGATCATCCTGATGGGCTATCTCAACCCCATCCTCTCCTACCAGCCGGCGCGGTTCTGCGCCGACGCCGCCGCCGCCGGGGTGGATGGGCTGATCGTCGTCGATCTGCCGAGCGAGGAAGCCGATCTGCTGGCCGCCCCCGCTGCCGCGGCACAGCTCGACATCATCCGCCTGATCGCGCCCACCACCGATGACGAACGCCTGCCGCTGGTGCTCGAAGGCAGTTCCGGCTTCGTCTATTATGTCAGCATCACCGGCATCACCGGCACGCGCAGTGCCTCCGCCGCCGATCTCGCCGCCGCCCTGCCGCGCCTGCGCCGGGCGAGCAGCCTGCCGGTCGCCGTCGGCTTCGGCGTGCGCAGCCCGGCACAGGCGGCAGCGGCCGTGCGGGTCGCCGATGCCGCAGTGGTCGCTTCGTCCCTGATCGAAACCCTGGCCAGCAGCCTCGACGCGCAGGGCCGGGCCGGGCCGGACAGCGTGGCGCGCGTGCTCGATCAGGTGCGCGCGCTGGCGGCGGCGGTGCGTGGCGCGCGCGTGCCGGCATGAACTGGCTCACCGAATATGTGCGGCCGAAAATCCGCACCCTGCTCGGCCGGCGGGAGGTGCCGGATAATCTCTGGCAGCAGTGCGACGCCTGCGAGCAGATGATTTTCCACCGCGATCTAGAGCGTAACCTGCGCGTCTGCACCCATTGCGGCCACCACATGCGCCCGAGTGCCGCGGAGCGGCTGGAATGGACGCTGGATGCCGGCTTCTCGCGCATCGAACTGCCGAAAGTGCCGGCCGATCCGCTGCGCTTTCGCGACTCCAAACGCTACACCGACCGGCTGCGCGAGGCGCGCGAGAAGACGCAGCATGAGGACGCGATCCTGGTCGCGCATGGCGCGATCGAGGGCCAGAAAGCCGTCGTCGGGGCGATGGCGTTCGACTTCATGGGCGGCTCGATGGGGGCGGCGGTCGGCGAGGGCATCATCGCCGCCGCCCAGCTCGCCGTGCTGCAGGAGGCGCCGCTCATTCTCTATACCGCCTCCGGCGGGGCGCGCATGCAGGAGGGCGCGATCAGCCTGATGCAGATGCCGCGCAGCATCATCGCGAGCCAGATGGTGAAGGAAGCCCGCCTGCCCTTCATCACCGTGCTGACCGACCCGACCACCGGCGGCGTGACCGCGAGCTTCGCCATGCTCGGCGACGTCCAGATCGCCGAGCCCGGCGCGATGATCGGCTTCGCCGGCGCGCGGGTGATCGAGCAGACGGTGCGCGAGACGCTGCCGGAGGGGTTCCAGCGCGCCGAATATCTGCTGGCGCATGGCATTCTCGACATGGTGGTCTCGCGGCTCGAGATGAAGGCCACACTGGCGCGCCTACTCGGCCTGCTGCGCGGGCCGGTGCAGGCCGACATCATCAAGCTCTAGCAAAATGGCGCTCCAGCCCGGCCGCGCCGAGGCGATTCTCGATCGGCTGCACGGGCTGCACCCGCAGTTGATCGATCTCAGCCTGCACCGGCTGCAAGCGCTGCTGGCGCGGCTCGGCCATCCGGAGCGCCGGCTGCCGCCGGTCATCCATGTTGCCGGCACCAATGGCAAGGGCAGCACCTGCGCCTTCCTGCGCGCCATGGCGGAGGCGGCGGGTCTGCGCGTGCATGTCTATACCTCGCCGCATCTGGTGCGCTTCAACGAGCGCTTCCGCCTCGCCGGCCGCCTCGCCGACGACGCGCAGCTCTCCGCCACGTTGGAGGAGATCGAGATTGCCAATGCCGGTGCGGCGATCACTGTGTTCGAGGTGATCACCGCCTGCGCCTTCCTGCTGTTCGCGCGCACGCCGGCCGATCTGACGGTGCTCGAGGTCGGCCTCGGCGGCCGCTTAGATGCGACCAACGTCATCCCCCCACCGCTCGCCTGCGCGATCACCGCGATCTCGATCGACCATGCCGAATTCCTCGGCGATCGCCTGGCCGGCATCGCGGCGGAAAAGGCCGGCATCATCAAGCCCGGCGTGCCGGTGGCCACCGGCGCGCAGCCGGCGGAGGTGCTCGCGGTGCTGCGCGAGGTGGCGGCGGCGCAAGGCGCACCGCTGCTGGCACGCGACGAGGCATGGCGGGTGACGGCGCAAGACGCCGGCATGCTGTACGAGGATGCGCACGGCCGCCTCGCCCTGCCCGCCCCGGCGCTCACCGGTCTGCATCAGTTCGACAACGCCGGCATCGCCATCGCCGCCCTGCGTGCTGCCGTGCCGGCGATCGGGGCCGCCGCCATCGCGCACGGTTTGATGCAGGCGGAATGGCCGGCGCGGCTGCAACGGCTGCATGGCCGCCTCGCCGCGATGCTGCCGGAAGGGTGGGAGTTGTGGCTCGACGGCGGGCATAATCCGGGCGGCGGCGCGGTACTCGGGGCGCATCTCGCCGGCTGGCAGGACCGCCCGGTGCATCTGCTGGTGGGGATGAAAAAAGGCAAGAATTCGACCGATTTCCTGCACCCGCTGCTACCCTGGGCGCAAAGTATCTGGGCGGTGGTGGAACCCGGCCAGCATCTGGCTCTGCCGGTCGAGGCGATCATCGCCGCGAGCGGCGGCCGCGCGCGGCCCGGCCCACGCGTCGCCGACGCCCTGCGCGCCCTGGCCACGCAGTACCCGCCTGGGCGGGTGCTGATCTGCGGCAGCCTCTATCTTGCCGGAGAGGTTTTGAAAGCCAATACGGATTGACGCGTGGCGTTAGTAAACTCATAATCATTGTCTGCGATGCTAAGTCTCCTCCTATGATGGGGCGAGCATGGACACGAAGGAAAAAACCCGCGTCGCGCAAACCGCCGCCTGCGCGTCCTGCCAGGATGGCCGAACCCACGGGTTCGACTTCAGCATGGCGTTCCAGCCGATCGTCGATACCACGCGCCACGCCATTTTCGGCTATGAGGCCCTGGTGCGCGGGCCGGGTGGCGAGCCGGCGCCGAGTGTGCTGCGCCAGGTGAGCGAGGCCAACCGCTACAGTTTCGATCAATCCTGCCGCACCACCGCCATCCGCCTGGCCAGCCAGCTCGGGCTCGCCGGCTATCTGTCGATCAATTTCCTGCCGAAAGCGGTGTATAATCCGCGCGCCTGCATCCGCGCCACGCTGGAGGCCTCGCAGACTCACCATTTCCCCAGCTCGAAACTGATGTTCGAGGTGGTGGAAGGCGAGAAGGTCGCCAATGACGGGCATCTGCTGTCGATTTTCCGCGAATACAAACGCCAGGGCTTTCTGACCGCGATCGACGATTTCGGCGAGGGCTATTCCGGCCTCAATCTGCTCGCCGAGTTCCAGCCGGATATCATCAAGCTCGACATGGCGCTGGTCCGCGACATCCACCGGCTGCGGCCGAAATGGGTGATCGTGCGGGCGATTGCGCAGATGTGTCGGGATCTCGGCAGCCGGGTGCTCGCCGAGGGGGTGGAAACGGCGGAGGAATTTGCCTGCCTGCGCGATCTCGGCATCGATTTGTTCCAGGGCTATCTGTTCGCCCGCCCCGCTTTCGAGCATCTGCCAACGGTCGATCAGGGGCTGATGTAATCACGATAGCCGGCTATCGTGCGCCGGCATGCCGCAAATCTAACACGCTCTTCATACAATCCCCACTGACTTGGCAGACGATCTCTGGCATGGTCCGCCGCATGCGCCTGTGGGGTTTTGTCGTTCTGTTGGTGTTACTCTTCGCGGGTGGCGACTATTCATCGCGGGCGCGCGCCAACGACCCCACCCCGCTGACCACGGAATCGGCGGATTATTGCCTGCAATTACAAAGCCTGGTCGGCGAGGCGCTGCAAAAAATCAACGCACCGCCGCCGCCGGAGGTGCGCAGCCTCTCCGACGAAGGCGGCCGGCTGTGCCGGCAGGGGCATTTGCGCGGCGGCATCATCCGCCTGCGCCACGCGCTGATGATGCTGCATCAGGCCAGCCCGTCGGCCACGCAGTCGCCATAGCTGGTCAGCCGTACGCCCGCGAAGGCGGCGCGCAAGCCGGGGTCGCAGAGGGCTGCGTATTCCGCTTCCGGCGCATAGTCCGGCATCAGCCGGCGCAGCAGCGCATCCTGCGCGATCGCCGGATGGCTATAGATCTCACTCACGCCGGCCGGCAGATGACGGGCCAGCCGATGCAGGCGTTCCGTGGTCATCTGCCCGCTCCAGGCGATGCCGAAGGCGTGATCGTTGCAGAACAGCCCGGCGCGGACCGCCTGGCGGCGCAGCACGCCGCTCCAGCGATGCAGCGCCCGTGCGCCAAGGCCCACTGTCGTGCCGCATGCGGCGAGCACCGCCGGCGGCTCGGCCGGAACGCGCAGGGCGCAGAGGCCGAAGCGGCGGCCGATGTCGATCATCAACCGCCCCACCACCGGGTGCAGATGCATGTGCTTATGCGCGTCGGCATGGTCGAGGGCGAGGCCGGTCGCGGCATAGGCGGCGAATTGCGCCGCGATCTCGCGGGCGAGCTGGGCGCGGATGGCGGGGCGGAAGAAATAGGCAAAGCCGCGCCGGAGCTGATCGGCGCCAAAGCGGCCCTCGGCGTCGAGCAGACCGGGAATTTGCGCCGGGCCGAGCACCGCCGGCCCATCGACCAGCACCAGATGCAGCCCGACGCGCAGGCCGGGCAGCGTGCGGGCGCGGCGGACGGCATCCGCCGCCGCCGGGCCGGCGACCATCAGGCTGGCGGCGGTGAGCACGCCGTGCCGGTGTGCCTGCTCCACCGCCTCGTTCACCGCCGGCGATAGGCCGAAATCATCGGCCGAGACGATGACCTTCGTTGGTTTTAAACCAGGGCGACGACCCACATCCCCCTTGTTTGCACACAAAACTTCACGCAGCGGTCTGGCGTTCCCGCAGGAATTGGAAGAACTCACGCCCCTCGCGCAGCCGGCGCACCATCATCTGCGGGCTGGTGATCATCTCGCCGAGGATGGCGGCGATTTTCGGCGCACGGAAATAGAAGCGGCGGTAGAATGCCTCCACACTGTCGAACATCTCGGTATGCGACAGATCGGGGTAATGCAGCGGCGCCATCTGCACGCCATGCGCGTCGATCAGCTCGGCATGGGCGGTATCGAGCCAGCCGTTCGCCACCGCCTGCTGGTATAGAACGGTGCCGGGATAGGGGGCAGCGAGCGAGACCTGGAGCGTGTGCGGGTTCACCTCCACGGCGTAGCGGATGGTCTCCTCGATCGTCTCGCGCGTCTCGCCGGGCAGGCCGAGGATGAAGGTGCCGTGGATCTTGATGCCGAGATCGTGGCAATCGCGGGAGAACTTCTTTGCCACCTCGATGCGCAGGCCTTTTTTGATGTTGTGCAGAATTTTCTGGTTGCCGCTCTCATACCCCACCAGCAGCAGGCGCAAGCCGTTGTCTTTCAGAACCTTGAGCGTCTCGCGCGGCACATTGGCCTTGGCGTTGCACGACCAGGTGACACCGAGCCGCCCCATCTCGCGCGCGATCGCCTCGGCACGCGGGAGATCGTCGGTGAAGGTGTCGTCATCGAAGAAGAACTCGCGCACCTGCGGAAAATAGCGCTTCGCCAACGCGATCTCCTCGGCGACGTGGCCCGGACTGCGCACGCGATAACGATGGCCGCCCACGGTCTGCGGCCAGAGGCAGAAGGTGCAGCGCGATTTGCAGCCGCGCCCGGTGTAGAGCGAGACATAGGGGTGTTTCAGATAGCCGATGAAGTAATCCTCGATCCGCAGATCGCGCTTGTACACCTCGGTGACGAAGGGCAACTGGTCCATGTCCTCGAGGATGGCGCGGTCGCGGTTATGCGCGATGACGCCGGCCGGGTTGCGCCAGGAGAGCCCGTCGATCCCGGCGAGATCGCGCCCCTCGGCCACCTCGCGGACGGTGAAATCGAACTCGTTGCGCGCCACCCAATCGATCGCGGCCCCATCGCGCAGGCTCTCCTCCGGCTGCACCGCGACTTTGGCGCCGACGAAGCCGATGCGCAGCGCCGGATTGGCGTCCTTGAGCGCCTGCGCCACCTTCACATCGGAGGCGAAAGACGGTGTTGAGGTATGGATCACCACCAGATCGTGCCGGCGCGCCTCGCTCAGCACCGTCTCCAGCCCGATGCCGGCAGGGGGTGCGTCGATCAGCTTGCTGCCATCGACCAGGGCGGCCGGCTGGGCGAGCCATGTGGGATACCAGAACGAGCGGATCTCGCGCCTCGCCTGATAGCGTGAGCCGGCGCCACCGTCGAACCCCTCGAAGGAGGGCGGCTGCAGGAACAGGGTCTTCATCATCGCGGCATATCCCCGAACTCTCTCAATCGCCGCCGAGCAGACGCTCGGCCGGCAGTGGCAACACCGGCGCACGGGCCGGCGCCCGCCGCGGCGAGGCGACATACAAATGGTGGCCGCGCCAGCTTACATGATTACCCGCATAGCTCGCGACAAGCAGCGCCATCGAGAGCACGTCACGCACCGGCAGCAGCCAGAGCGGCGTGCGCCCGGGCAGCCGCAGCAAGCGGTCGATGCCGAGCGCCGCCGCCGCGCGCAGCAGCCAGGCGGTGGCGAACAGCCCCAGCGCCGGCGTCGAGCCAGCCGCGAAGATCAGGCAGAGCAGCGCCCAGAACAGCGGATATTGCACCGAGGAGAACGCAAAGCCGAACGGCGCCAGCGAGCGGTTGGTGCGCGCCCAGCGCAACTCATGCCGCAGCAGCGCGGCGATATCCGCTTCAGGCACCGTGGTGAGCGGCACGGTATCGGCGAGCGCCACCCTGAGGCCGAGGGCGCGCACGCGCTGGCCGAGCACCGCATCGTCCGCCAGATGTGCTGCGAGCGTCGGCAGGCCGCCGATGGCCGCGAGCGTGCGCCGCGCGATCGCGACCGAGGCACCCATGCAATCCTGCCGCCCGAGCGCGCGCGCCATCAGCACGCCGGGCAGGAAGGCATGGTTGATCTGCGTCGCCCCCAGCCGCGCGACCAGCGCCGGAGCGGCGCCATCGACCCCGGCCGGCAGACCGCCGTACAGCGTCGTCACCAGCCCGTTGCGCGCATCGGCGAGCGGGGCGACAAGGGCGCGCAGGGTGGCCGGTGACACATGCACATCGCTATCGGCGAGCACCAGGAGATCGTGGCGCGCGGCCGGGAGCATGTTGATCAGATTGGAGACTTTGCGATTCACGCCATGCGCGGCGGAATCGATCACGAGGTCGATCTCGCGCGTGGGAAACCGCGCGCGCAGCCGCTGCACCACGCCGATCGCGGGATCGTCAGGGTGCTGCACACCGAACACGATCTGATACTGCGGATAATCCTGCGCACAGAACGAGGCGAGCGCTGCCTCCAGCATCGGCTCGTCGCCATGCAGCGGCTTGAGGATGCTCACCGGCGGCAGCGCTCGATCGGCGGGTGCCGCGCGGCGGCGGCAGAAGGCAACGACCGCGCCCAAGCCGGCGAGGCCCTGCAGCAGCCCGAGGCAGGCCAGAATGGCGGCGATGATGGCGAGACTGCTCAAGGGGGCTACGTCTCGCTGCCGCCGGAGAGCGAGGCAACTTTCTGGCGCAACTGCGCGAGCAGCGCGGTGGCCCCGCCGGTCGCGATGGTGCGGCGGAAATCGGCGCGCTGCACGGCGACCCGGCTGATCGCGCCGTCAAGCAGCACATCGACGATCTGCCATCCAGCCGGCCCGTCGCGCAGCACATAGTCGATCTCCGCCGGCGCGCCACTGCGCGGCAGGATACGGCTGCTGACCACCTGATCGGCGCCGATGGCGCGCAACTGCGGCTCGATCTCGAAGCGCTCGCCGTCAAAGCCGTTGAAATTGGCGACATAGCTCGCCACGGTGAAATGGCTGAATTCAACCAGCAACGCCGCCTGCTGCGCCGGCGCGATCGCCGCCCAGCGCGGCCCGATCGAGGTTTGCAGAATCCGCGACAGATCGAAGCTTTGCATGACCACCGGGGCGAGGGCCGCGAAACGCTGCGCGAAACTGCTGCCGTGCGCCGATTTCATCGCCGCGAGCAGAGCGGCGTTGAGCTTCTGAACTGGCGCGCTCACCGCCGCCGGATCGACTGGCACCGGATCGACCGACGCCGCATGCAGCGGAGGCGACAGTAAAAGGGTAACGCCGGCGATGAGTACGGCACGGCGACCCCACCGTCCGGCGTGGACGCGCTTGCCCAGCCTCATCGCGACGCCCCCCTGTTGTCCCGCCACATTAAAGTTCTATCAAACGATTGCCGCCGGACGGCCGATTCGTTTGAGCAGGCTAACATTCCCCTGCCGCTATGAGCAACCTCTGCGCCCGACCGCCGCCGCTGCGGCGCCTGCCTCTCATCGATGTCCATGCGGCAGCGCCACTCCCTCAAACCAGCCGATGTGCAGATAAGGTCTTGAATAACCAACGTCCAGATGTCGCCTCGCGGGATCAGACAATTCATCCGCGCAGTCTCGGCCATCCAAGGATACGCCACCCTGCGTTGCATTTGCGCCACAGTTGTTGCGCGGCGAGCGGACGCATGGTTGTCGAGTGCCACACGGTATGCGATACCGCGCCATGCGGGT
>DAHXNW010000222.1 GCA_027365195.1 Acetobacteraceae bacterium | reverse complement strand
CTACGGCGGCTGGCGGGGCGGTTACGGCGGCTGGGGTGGCAGAGGGTGGGGTGGCGGCTATGGCGGCTGGCGCGGTGGCTGGGGTGGTCCTGGCTGGGGCTGGCGCGGCGGCTATTGGGGCTGGGGTGGTGGCTTCGTTGGCTGGCGTGGTGGTTGGGCCGGCTGGCCCGGCGTCTGGTGGGGGGGCGCCGGCTGGGGGCCGGCGTTCGCGATCGGTTTTGCCGCCCCTGCCGTCTTCCTGCCGCCCCCGATCATCTTCGCGCCATCGGTCTATGTCGCGCCGCCCGTGGTCTACGCGCCACCTCCCGTGGTCTACGCGCCGCCACCCCTGGTCGAGGCACCGCAATTTTAACCGCCCATATGTGTAGGCTAGCCCCTCAACTATCACACGAAAGATACCGGATCGACATCGACTAGAACGCGGACCGCCCGTGGCACGCTCACCCGCGCGAGCCAGGCGCGCAGCAGCGGTTGCACCGCCAGTTCGCGGCGGGTTTTCAGCAGCAGCCGCCAGCGGTGGCGCCCGCGCAGCCGAGCCAGCGGCGCCGGCGCCGGGCCGAGCATGACGACCCCGCTGCCATGCGGGGCGACGCGGGCCAGCGCGCGCGCGGTGTGCTCCGCATCCGCCGCCCGCTCGGCACTGACGATCAGCGCCGTCAGCCGGCCGAACGGTGGCCAGTTGCCCGGCCGCCGCCCGGCCGCCTCGCGGGCGAGAAATTGCGTCAGATCGCCGGCGATCAGCGCCTGCATCACCGGATGCTCGGGGTTGTAGGTCTGCAGCATCACCCGCCCCGGCGCGGCGGCCCGTCCGGCGCGGCCGCCGACCTGATGCAGCAGTTGCACGCTGCGCTCGCCGGCGCGCAGATCGGCGCCGCCGAGGCCGAGATCGGCATCGACCACGCCGACCAGGGTCAGATAGGGAAAATGCCAGCCCTTGGCGACGATCTGCGTGCCGATGATCAGATCGACCTCACGCGCACCGATCGAGCGCCCGGCCGCCGCGGCATCCTGCGCACCACCCAGCGTATCGCTCGTCATCACCAGCCGCCGCGCCGCCGGAAATGCCGCCGCCGCCTCCTCGGTGATGCGCTCCACACCGGGCCCGACCGCGATCAGGCTGCCCTGGGCTCCACAGGCCGGGCAGGCCGGCGGCTGCGGCACCCGATGGCCGCAATGGTGGCACTGCAACAGCCCGCGCTCCATTGTCTCCCGGTCGCGATGCTCGATGTCCTCCCGGTCGCGGTGCTCCACCAGCCAGGCCGTACAATGCGGGCATTCCAGCCGATGGCCGCAGGCGCGGCAGAGGGTGAGCGGAGCATAGCCACGGCGGTTGAGGAACAGCATCGCCTGCTCGCCACGCGCCAGCGTCTCAGCCATCGCGGCACGCAGCACCGGGCTGAGGAAGCAGCCGCGCGCCGGTGGCTGCGCCCGCAGATCGATCGCCGTGACCGTGGGCAGCCTCGCCCCGCCATGCCGCGCGAGCAGCCGGCGATGGGCGTAGCGCCCGGTCTCGACGTTGACGATGCTCTCCAGGCTCGGCGTCGCCGAGGCGAGCACGATCGGGATCGCCTGCAGCCGCGCGCGCACCACCGCCATGTCGCGAGCGTGATAGATGACGCCTTCCTCCTGCTTGAAAGCGGCCTCGTGCTCTTCATCGACCACGATCAGCCCGAGATCGGCGAATGGCAGAAACAGCGCCGAGCGCGCGCCGACCACCACGGGCGCGCCACCGGCGGCCACCGCCTGCCACGTCAGCCGCCGGCCGCGCGCGGCCAAATCGGAATGCCACACCGCGGGAGCTGCGCCGAAACGGGCGGCGAAGCGCGCGAGCCAGGGTGCCGCGAGCGCGATTTCGGGCAGCAGCACCAACACCTGCCGCCGCGCGATCAGACAGGCGGCGATCGCCTCCATATAGACCTCGGTCTTGCCCGAGCCGGTTACGCCTTCGAGCAAAGTGACCGAAAAAACCCGCGCCGCCACTTGCGCGCGCAGCCAGCCGGCGGCCTCGGCCTGCTCGGGCGAGAGCTGTGGGCCGGGGCGCGTGGTATCCGGGCGCGCGAACGGCGCCGGCGGTTGCAAGGGCGCCGGCACGATCAGCCCAGCCCGCGCCATGCCGCGCAGCACGCCGGCGGAGACATCGACGGCGCGGGCCAGTTCCGTCGCCGCGCGCGGCTCCGACTCGGCGAGCGCGCGGAGCACGCGCTGGCGCGGCTGCGTCAGATTGGCGCCGTGGGCGCCCACCCGGCCCGGCGCGCGCATCCAGCCGCGCTGCGCCGGATCGTGCAGCAGCGCCGGCCGGTGCAGCACCATCGCCAGCACCTCGCCGGGCGGCGAGAGGGTGTAGTTCGCCACCCAGTCGACGAACTGGCGCAGCGTGGCCGCGAGCGGCGGCGCCTCCAGCACCTCCTGCACCGGCCGCGCCGCGCGCCCGGGCGCGAGGGTGGTCGGTGCATCCCACACCACGCCGATCTCGAGCTTGCGGCGCAGCGGCACCAGCACCCAGGCACCCGGCCGCGCCACCATCCCGGCCGGCAGCGCGTAATCGAGCGGGCCGGCGAAGGGATGCGGCAGCAATACCGCGACGCGAGACTTCAGATCCTCCATGCGCTCCGCTATCCTATCCGCCGATGGCACGAAACCCCCCCTCCGCGCCGGCATCGGCCGATGAAGCCCAACCCACCGTCAGTGTCGAGGCGGCGCGGCTCGCCTTTCTCGCCTGGCTCGGGCTGGAGCGGCGCGGCTCGCCGCTGACTTTGCGCGCCTATGGCCGGGATCTGGCGGCGTTTTTCGCCTTCCTGGTGCCTTATCTCGGCCGCGAGCTCGATCTCGCGACGCTCGGCGGCCTGCGCGCGGCGGAACTGCGCGCCTGGCTCGCCGCCGAAGCCGCCGATGGCGCGGGGGTGGCGACGCGGCGGCGGCATCTCTCGGCGGGGCGCAGCTTCTATCGCTTCCTGGCGCAGCGCTATGGCATCGAGAATGCGCAGATCGGCCTGCTCGCGACCCCCCGCGCGCAGCCGCCGCTACCGCGCGCCCTCGCCCGCGAGGAAGCGCTACAGGTAGTGGAAGAAATCGGCGACCAGGCCGCCGACCCGGCGCTGGCGGCGCGCGATCGGGCGCTGTTCATGCTGTTGTATGGTAGCGGGCTGCGCATCGCCGAGGCGCTGGCGCTCGATGTCGCCGACGCTCCGCTGCCCGGTTCGGAGGCGATGCTGCGTGTGCGCGGCAAGGGGGGCAAGGAGCGGCTGGTGCCGGTGCTGCCGGTGGTGCGCATGGCGATCGCGGCGTGGCTGGGCCATACGCCCGGCGCCGCGTCGAACCGGCCGCTGTTCACCGGGGCGCGCGGCGCGCGGCTCGATGACGCCGTGGCGCGGCGCGCCCTCAGGGATTTCCGCCGCCTCGCCGGCCTGCCCGAACACACGACCCCGCATGCGCTGCGGCATTCCTTCGCGACGCACCTGCTCGCCGCCGGCGCCGATCTGCGCGCCATCCAGGAATTGCTCGGCCACGCGAGCCTCTCCACCACGCAGCGCTATACCAGCGTCGATGCGGCGCGCCTGCTCGCGGTCTGGCGCGCGGCACATCCGCGTGGCACATCGGGCGAATGAGCGATGCGCACCCTGGCCTGATCCTGATCGAGCACCCGCTGGTGCGCCACAAACTGACGCAGTTGCGCCGCCGGGAGACCTCCACCGCCGGTTTCCGCCGCATTCTGCGCGAGATCAGCCTGCTGCTCGCCTATGAGGCGACGCGCCATCTGCCGCTCGCGGCGGTCGATATCGAGACGCCGCTGGAGCCGATGGTGGCGCCGGCGCTGTCAGGCAAGAAGCTCTGCTTCGTCTCCATCCTGCGCGCCGGCAACGGCATCCTCGATGGCATGCTCGATCTGGTGCCGGCCGCCCGCGTCGGCCATATCGGCCTCTATCGCGACCACGCGACGCTGGAGGCGGTGGAGTATTTCCTCAAACTGCCCGACGACATCGGCGAGCGCGTGGTGATCGTGGTCGATCCGATGCTGGCGACCGGCCATTCGGCGGTGGCGGCGATCAGCCGGCTGAAGGCGGCCGGTGCGAGCCAGATCCGCTTCGTCTGCCTGCTCACCGTGCCCGAGGGGCTGCGCGCGATGCAGGCGGCGCATCCGGAGGTTCCCATCATCACCGCCGCGGTCGATCGCGGGCTGGACGAGAACGGCTACATCCGCCCCGGCCTCGGCGATGCCGGGGACCGGTTGTTCGGCACGAAATAGAGCATTCCAATGCCATGCGGGCCGGTGCAGGCTCGCTTGAACGTATTATGCCCCCAGCGCCGCAGCGAGCGCGCGCAGCCGCTCGGCGCGTTCGCGGCGCGCGGCCAGCGCCGCTGGCATGTCGACGGCGACGAAGCGGGTGCGCTGATGCGGTTGCATCTGGCCGATCAGGTCCATATCCGCCGAGATCACCGCGCCGATCATGAAATAGCCGCCGCCGGAGACGGCGTCCCGATGCAGCACGATCGGCTCGGCGCCGCCCGGCACCTGGATCGAGCCATAGGGATAGCCGCTATCGACGATGTTCGAGGGGTCCGACCCGGCGCCGAAGGGCGGCGTGCGATCGACGAAGGCGAGCGGCCGGCCGCCACGGAAGCGATAGCCGATGCGGTCCGCCTCGGGCGCCACTTTCCATTCGTCATCGAAGAAGCCCCGCAACGCCGCCTCGGTCAGCCGGTGCGCATAGAGCCCAGGCAGCACCCGCAGCACCGCCGGATCGCCGGGCGGCCGACGCAGCGCCTCGGGCACGCTCACCCCCTCGCGCCCAGCCGCGTGGGGCGTGCCGAGCGGCAACACATCGCCCGCCGCCAGCGCGCGTCCCTGCCAGCCGCCGAGGGCGCCGAGCGCATAGGTCGAGCGGCTGCCGAGCACCACCGGCACGTCGATGCCGCCGGCGATGGCGATATAGGCGCGCGCGCCGGCTTTGAGAAAATCGAAGCTGAGTGTCTGGCCGGCGCGCACGGCGAGCGCGGTCCAGCCCGGCTGGGCGGCGCCGTCGAGCTTCACCGGCAGCGTGGCACCGGTGACCGCGATCAGCGCATCGGCGGTGAAGCGCAGTTCGGGGCCGAGGAACACCGCCTCCAGCACCGCATCGCCGGGCGCGTTGCCGACCAGCAGATTGGCCGCGCGCAGGGCATAGCGGTCCATGCCGCCGGAGAGCGGAATGCCGAGATGGTAATAGCCCGGCCGCCCGAGATCTTGCACCGTGGTGGCGAGGCCGGGCTTGATCACCTCAAGCGTCATGGCCGGCCTCCAGCAGCGCGGCGTTGCAGGCGATCGGGTCGGCACGGAAGGCGTCGAGCGAGAACACCGCCGGGCGAATCGCCGGCTCGAAGCGTCCGGCCGCCACATCGTCGCACGCCGCGTCATAGCCGGCGCGGTCGATCGGGCGGAAGCGCACGATGTCGCCGGGGTTGAAGAAGATCATGAACTCGCGCAGATAGCTGATCTGCTGCTGCGGATCGTAGATCGGCATCGGTGTGACCCCGAACATCTGATAGCCGCCGGCGCCGCGCACCGAATAGATGCAGCCGAAACAGCCGCCGTGGCCGATGGTGAGCTTGGGCGTGTCGGTGCGCGGGCGCAGATACTTCGGCACCTGGAGCTGCCGCTCGCGCTCCACCATCTGATACATGAACGGCAGGCCGGCGACGAAGCCGACCATGCTGACGAACCAGGGCGCGCCGGCATGCGCCGCGATGAAGTCCTCGACGCCGGCAAAGCCGTTCACCCGGGCAGCGTATTCGAGGTCGGTGGCAGCGGGATCCTGATGCCGCTCGCGAAAACGCATCATCGTCTCATGCGTCCAGGGGTCGCCGTAGAACACCGGGATGTCGACGATGCGCGTACGCAGCACCGGCTCCGCGCGTTTCGCCGCCGTCTCCAGCGCGCGGATTTCGCGCAACAGATCGTCGGGCGCGATACGGTCGGGGTCGAAGCGGATTTGCAGCGAGGCATTCGCCGGGCAGATCTCGCTCACCCCGGCGATGCGGCTCTCGCGCACCGCCTTGCTCAAGGAAAGGGTTTGGAAAAATGCTTCGAGCGACATCGCCTCGTCGATCTCGACGAAAATATGCTCATCGCCGCCGAACGCATAGCGGATGCTCATCCCTGCTCCCCCCGATCGGCGGCGAAAGACGAGGTCGCCAGCCATGCCTCCAGCCAGTTGGTATGCACCCGTCCGGCGCCGATGTCCGCACTCGCGGCGAGCGCGCGATGCAGGGCGAGCGTCGTGGCCACGCCCTCGACCACCATCTCGTCGAGCGCGCGCGCCATACGGCGGAGCGCGCGCGGGCGATCCGCATCCCACACGATCAGCTTGCCAAGGAGCGAATCGTAGAACGGCGGCACCGTGTAGCCGGGATAGAGCATGCCATCAAAGCGCACGCCGGGGCCGCCGGGCAGTTGGAGTGCTGTGATCGTGCCGGGCGCGGGCAGGAAATTCCGCGCCGGGTCTTCGGCGCAGATGCGGCACTCGATAGCGTGGCCGCGCGGCACGATGGCCGCCTGCGCGTGGCGCAGCCGGCCGCCGCCGGCGATATGGATCATCTCGTGCAACAGATCGATGCCGGTGATCATTTCGCTCACCGGATGCTCGACCTGGATGCGCGTGTTCATCTCGATGAAATGGAACGCGCCGCTCGCCGCGTCATACAGATATTCGAGCGTGCCGGCGCCGCGATAGCCGATGGCGCGGGTGAGCCGCACGGCGGAGGCGCAGAGGGCGGCGCGGGTTGCCTCATCGAGGCAGGCGGCCGGCGCCTCCTCCCATAATTTCTGCCGCCGGCGCTGCACGGAGCACTCGCGCTCGAACAGATGCACCGCGTCATGCCCGTCGCCGAGCACCTGCACCTCGATATGGCGGGCGTCGGCGATGAAGCGCTCCAGATAGAGGCCGCCGTCGCCGAAGGCGCTGCGTGCTTCCGCCGATGCCTGTGGCAGCAGCCGTTCCAGCGCTGCCGCATCGGCGGCGATGCGGATGCCGCGTCCGCCGCCGCCGGCCGCTGCCTTGATCATCACCGGATAGCCGATCGTCGCGGCGAGACGCACCGCTTCGTCGGCATCGCTCACCACGGCCTCGCTGCCCGGGATGGTCGGCACGCCGGCGGCCTCGGCGGTGCGCCGGGCGGCCGCCTTGTCGCCCATCTGCCGGATGGTGGCCGCTGTCGGGCCGATGAACACGAGGCCGGCCGCTTCCACCGCCTCGGCGAAGGCGGCATTCTCGGCCAGGAAACCATAGCCCGGATGGATCGCATCGGCGCCCGAGCGCGCCGCCGCATCGAGGATCGCCACCCCGTTGAGATAGGAGCGGGACGCCTGCGGCGGCCCGATGTCGATGCATTCATCGGCCATCCGGGCCGCCAGCATGTCGCGGTCGGCGGCACTCACCACCTGCACCGTGGCGATGCCCATCTCGCGCGCGGCCCGAATGATCCGTACCGCGATCTCGCCGCGATTGGCGATCAAAATCTTGCGGATCGCCATTGGCTATCGCCTCATGTGTTTAAACTTAGTCTGCACCGGCCCCC
>DAHXNW010000199.1 GCA_027365195.1 Acetobacteraceae bacterium | reverse complement strand
GCGCGGATCACCACGCAGCGCACGCTGCCCGGCTCGATCGCCTCGAAGGCGGCGATGAACTGGCCGAGCAGAGAGGCGCTCAGCGCGTTGCGCCGCGCCGGGTCGTGCAACTGGATCGTCATCACCCGATCGGCGATGGTCACGAGCGCCGCGCCGGCCGGCCGTTCGCTCATCCGGGAGCGCGACGGTCCAGCGGCAGGAAGGGCAGATTCTCCGGCCCGACATACTGCGCCGCCGGGCGGATGATCTTGTTGTCGATGCGCTGCTCGATCACATGCGCGCTCCAGCCCGAGGTGCGCGCGATGACGAAGATCGGCGTGAACATCGCCGTCGGCACGCCCATCATGTGGTAGCTCACGGCGCTGTACCAGTCGAGATTGGCGAACATCCGCTTGGTCTCGCCCATCACCCGCTCGATGCGTTCGGCGATGCTGAACATGTGCATCGCTTTCGCCTCCGCCGAGAGCCGGTGCGCGACACCCTTGATCACCTCGTTGCGCGGATCGGCGATGGTGTAGACCGGATGGCCGAAGCCGATGATCACTTCCTTGTTCGCCACACGCCGGCGCAGATCGGCCTCCGCCTCGTCGGCGCTGTCGTAGCGCTTCTGCACCTCGAAGGCGAATTCATTGGCGCCGCCGTGCTTCGGCCCGCGGAGTGCGCCGATGCCGCCGCAGATCGCCGAATACATATCGGAGCCGGTGCCGGCGATCACCCGACACGCAAAGGTGGAGGCGTTGAACTCATGCTCGGCATAGAGGATCAGCGAGGTGTGCATGGCGCGCACGTGGCTCGCCGAGGGCGGGCGGCCGTGCAGCAGATGCAGGAAATGGCCGCCGATGCTCGCCTCGTCGCTCTCCACCTCGATGCGCCGGCCGTTCTGCGCGTAATGGAACCAGTAGAGCAGCATCGAGCCGAGGCTCGCCATCAGCCGGTCGGCGATGTCGCGCGCGCCGGGGTGGTTGTGGTCGTCGCGCTCGGGCAGCGCGCAGCCAAGGGCGGAGACCGCCGAGCGCATCACGTCCATCGGATGCGCCGACGCCGGGATGGCCTCCAGCGTGCGCCGCACCATCGCCGGCAAGCCGCGCAGGGCGCGCAGCTTCGCCTTATAGGCGGCGAGTGTCGCGGCATCGGGCAGGCTGCCGTGCACCAGCAGATGCGCGATCTCCTCGAACTCGCAGCTCTCGGCGATGTCGAGAATGTCATAGCCGCGATAATGCAGATCGTTGCCGGTGCGCCCGACGGTGCAGAGCGCGGTGTTGCCGGCGGTGATGCCCGAGAGGGCGACGGATTTTTTTGCCTTCGGCGCGCTCGTGGTCTCGCTCATCGTTGCTTCTCCTCAGAACAGGCCGGGTTTGCCCGCCGCCAGCGTGCCGGGGGGCAGCGCCACGTTGAGCAGCGTGAGCTCGCCGGGCGCGAGGTGCGGCAGATCCTGCACCACATCGAGAAACCGGTTGGCCGCGCGGGTGGAGACGATCCCCTCGGTCAGCACGCGGAATTTGTTGATGTAATCCTCCCGCCCGAACGGCCGGGCGCCGAGCGGATGGGCATTCGCCACCGCCAGCTCATCGACGATGCGCCGGCCGTCGTTCATGAACACTTCGAGCCGGCCGCCGAAGGCGAGCTCGTTCGGGTCGGTCGCGTGATAGCGCCGCGTCCACTCGGGGTCTTCGCGGGTTTCGATCTTGTGCCAGAGGGCAACGGTTTCCGGTCGCGCGGCGCGGCGCGGCGCGTAGCTGTCCACATGGTGCCAGCGCCCATCCTCCAGCGCCACCGCGAGGATATACATGATGGAATGATCGAGCGTCTCGCGTGAGGCTTTCGGGTCCATCTTCTGCGGGTCGTTCGCCCCGGTGCCGATGACGTAATGGGTGTGATGGCTGGTGTGCAGGACGATTTTTTCCACCGCCGAAAGATCGCCGATCGGCTCGCGCATGCGAAAGGCGAGATCGATCAGCGCCTGGCTCTGATATTCGGCGGAATGCTCCTTGGTGTAGCTGTCGAGGATCGCGCGCTTCGCCTCGCCCGGCTCGGGCAGCGCCACCTGATAATGCGCCTCCGGCCCGTCGAGCAGCCAGGCGATGACGCTGTCCTCGCCTTCATAGATCGGGCTGGGTGCGCCCTCGCCACGCATCGCGCGGTCCACCGCCTCGATCGCGAGTTTGCCGGCGTGCGCGGGGGCGAAGGCTTTCCACGACGAAATCTCGCCCTTGCGTGATTGCCTGGTGGTGAAGCTCACATGCACCGCTTGCTGCACCGCCTGATAGATCACCGGCGTCTTCAGCCCGAGCAGCGTGCCGATGCCGGCGGCCTGCGCCGGGGCGAGATGGGCGATGTGGTCGATCTTGTGTTTGTGCAGGCAGATCGCGCGTACCAGATCGATCTGGATTTCATAGCCCGTCGCGAGGCCGCGAATGAGGTCGCGCCCGGACCGCTCCTGGCTCTGCGCCACGGCGAGGATCGGCGGGATGTTGTCGCCGGGATGCGAATAATCGGCGGCGAGGAAGGTGTCGTGCATGTCGAGCTCGCGCACCGCGGTGCCGTTCGCCCAGGCCGCCCACTCCGGGCTGACGCGGCGCGTGGCGGGGGCGCCGAACACCGTGGCGCCGTCGCGCCGCGCGTGGCCGAGTGCCATGTCGCGCGCCGAGACCACCGGGCGGCGGTTGATCGCGGCGAGGGCGACGGCGGCATTGTCGATGATGCGGTTGATGATCATGGCGGCGACATCGCGCCGCACCGCGACCCGGTCGGCGGCGACCTGAGCGATCTTCCACGCCAGTTGATCCTCCACCGCCAGCGGCGAGGCCGACGGATGGACCCGGACGTCGTGCAGTTTCATGGCTTGGCGTTCCTCATGGCATTATCTGTTCTGTTACCAGCGCGCGGGCGGCTGTCAACGCCGATGGCGGCATGGAAGCTGCGTGGGATGTGTTGGAAGCCAGCCCGCACCCCCACCCGGCCACCCACGACAGTATACTGAATGGGTGGCCGGGTGGGGGTGCGGGCCGGCGCCGGCTGGAAACCATCATAAAGCACCAAGCTTGACGCCCCTGCCGTTACGCGCTTTGAACACCGTTGGCGCAGTTTATGCGGGGAATGGATGGCGGAGAGCGACGCACAGACGATGGCCGCGGCGCGGCGGCTCGAAGCGGCGCTCGAACGGATCGCCGCCGCGCGGTTGGCACCGGCACCAGCGAATGCGCCGGCAGGCGCCCGCCCGCAGGATGCGGTGGTGGCACAGATCGCAGCGAGGCTCGATGCGCTGATCGCGCAACTGCGCGGCGTGCTGGCCGAGGCCGAGGCCGGCGGCAGGACCGACGAGACGCCGCAGGCCGACCGGCCCTGACGCGCCCGCAAGCGAGGAGGCCGCGATGGCACAGGTGACGATCCGCATCAATGGCTATGCCTATACCATGGGCTGCGAGGATGGGCAGGAGCCGCATCTGCAGGCGATGGCGGCCGAGATCGAGGCGCGTATCGAGAGCATCAAGGCGCTCGGCGGGCAGAGTGGGGAATCGCGGCTTCTGGTGCTCGCCGCCCTGCTGATGGCCGACGAACTGCATGATCTGCGCCTCAGCCAGCCACCGCCGACGCCGCCCGCGCAGGCGGCCGCGCCCGATCCGGCGCTCGCGCGCACCCTGCTGCGGCTGGCCGATCGGGCGGAGGAGATTGCAGCTTCGCTCGAGACACCCTAAATGAAGGGTGCGGGGCTGCCCGGTGCGTCAGGTACACCATCCCCAGGGCCAATAAGCGTTCTCCCGGGGGTTGGCGCTGCGGTGATCGTGGTCATCGTATCTGGCTCCCACCTGCACAAGCAGGCCTTGGGAGGATGAAACGCCAACGGCCAGGGCGGCTCCGCGCTTGATCGACATCGCCGACGCAAAACACGCCGCGCGCGAGGCGGCGCGCCAGGCGCGCGCCGGGCAGGATGGCAGGCTCGGCATGCGTCTCGCCGGCCATGTGCTCGCCCACTGCCCGCCGCCGGCCGGCGCCGTGGTCGCCGGCTTCTGGCCGCTGCCCGACGAAATCGATATCCGGCCGTTGCTGCTGGCGCTGGCCGGGCGCGGGCATGCGATCGTGCTGCCGGAAACCCCGCCGCGTGGCGAGCGGCTGATCTTTCACCGCTGGCGCCCTGGTGCCCCGCTGCTGCCCGGGCGTTTCGGCACGCGCCATCCGGCCGGCGAGGTGCTGCAGCCGGATATGATACTGGTGCCGCTGCTGGCGTTCGATGCGCGGGGCGGCAGGCTCGGCTATGGCGGCGGCTATTACGACCGCACGCTTGCGGCGCTGCCGGCGGCGCTTCTGCTGGGCTGTGCCTTCGCGGCGCAGCAATGCGCGCGCGTGCCGGTGGGGGCGCGGGACATCCGCCTGCCCGCCGTTGCGACCGAGGCTCGCGTGATCATCTGCACGGCGGAGTGAACGATGCGTATCTTGTTTCTCGGCGATCTGGTCGGCCGCGCCGGCCGCGAGGCGGCGGCGGCGGCGCTGCCGGCCCTGCGCGCGCGGCTGCGGATCGATCTCGCCATCGTCAATGCGGAGAACGCGAGCCACGGTTTTGGGCTTGCGCCGGAGATGGCACGCGCGCTGTTCGAGGCCGGCGCCGATGTGCTGACGCTCGGCAACCATGCGTGGGACCGGCGCGAGATCATCCCCTATCTGGCGGAAACGCCACGGCTGATCCGGCCGCTGAATTTCCCGCCCGGCACGCCGGGGGCGGGGCTGATCGTCGTCGCCCTGCCCGACGGCCGGCGCTGCGTGGTGGTGAACGCGATGGGCCGGCTGTTCATGGAGCCGCTCGACTGTCCGTTCCGCACCACCGCCGAGGCGCTCGCGCGCCACAAGCTCGGCCACAGCGTTGCCGCCATCGTGATCGATTTCCATGCCGAGGCGACCAGCGAGAAGATGGCCTTCGCGCATTCCTTCGACGGTCAGGTCTCTCTCGTCGTCGGCACCCACACCCATTGCCCCTCGGCCGATCATCAGATTCTGCCCGGCGGCACGGCGTTTCAGTCCGATGCCGGCATGTGCGGCGATTACGACAGCGTGATCGGCATGGCGAAGGAGGGGGCGGCGGCGCGGTTCTGGCGCAAGCTGCCGGGCGAGCGGCTGGCACCGGCGGAGGGGCCGGCCACGGTCTGCGGTCTGTTCGTCGAGACCGACGATGCGAGCGGCCTCGCCCGCCGGGTTGAGCCGGTGCGCCAGGGTGGGCGGCTGTCGCAGACATTGCCGGAAGTATAATCATGGCGCCGCCGCTTTTGCTGCTCCAGGACATCCATCTGCGTCTCGGCACCGCGCCGCTGCTCGCCGGCGCCTCGCTCGCGCTGAGCGCCGGGGAGCGGCTGTGTCTGGTCGGGCGCAATGGCTCGGGTAAGTCCACCTTGTTGAAGATCGCCGCCGGTGTTTTGCCGCCGGATGCCGGCAGCCGCTTCCTGCAGCCCGGCACCACCCTCGCCGCCCTGCCGCAGGAGCCTGATTTATCGGGCTATGCGGATGTCGCGGCCTATGTGGCCGCCGGGCTGGGGCCGGGCGATGCGCCGCATCGGGCGCGCCGGCTGCTCGAAGCGCTGGGACTCACGGGGGAGGAGGTGCCGGCGAGCCTCTCGGGCGGCGAGGCGCGGCGCGCGGCGCTCGCGCGCGTGCTGGCGCCCAGGCCGGACATTCTGCTGCTCGACGAGCCGACCAACCATCTCGATCTGCCGGCGATCGCCTGGCTGGAGGCGGAACTCGCGGCCCTCGGCTCGGCGCTGATCCTCATCAGCCACGACCGGCGCCTGCTCGAATCGCTCGGCCGCACGGTGCTGTGGCTCGATCGCGGCAGCACCCGGCGGCTGGATCGGGGCTTTGCCGCCTTCGAGGGCTGGCGCGACGAGTTCCTCGAACAGGAAGCCCGCGCGAGCCACAAGCTCGGCCGCAAGCTCGCGATGGAGGAGGACTGGCTGCGCTATGGCGTGACCGCGCGGCGCACGCGCAACCAGCGCCGCCTCGCCGATCTGCACGCCCTGCGCGAGCGCCGCCGCCAGCAGCGCGCGCAGGCGCCCCGGCTGAAACTCGCGCAGGGCGCCGAGGCGGAGGGTTCCGGCACGCTGGTGGTGGCGGCGGAGGAGATCGGCCTGAGCCTCGGCGGGCGGCCGATTCTGCGCGATTTCAGCACCCGCATCCTGCGCGGCGACCGCGTCGGCATCGTCGGCGGCAATGGGGCGGGCAAGACCACGCTACTGCGCCTGCTCACCGGGCAACTCGCCCCCGATAGCGGGCGCGTGCGGCTCGGCAGCAATCTCTTGATGGAGACGCTCGATCAGAAGCGCGAGAGCCTCGACCCCACGAAGACGCTGGCGGCGGCCCTTACTGGCGGCCAATCCGATCAGGTGGTGGTGGGCGGCAAGCCGCGCCACGTGGTCGGCTATATGCAGGATTTTTTGTTCGCCCCCGAGCAGGCGCGCTCTCCGGTGGGGGTGCTCTCGGGCGGCGAGCGCGGGCGGCTGATGCTGGCGCGCGCGTTGAGCCGGCCGGCCAATCTCTTGGTGCTCGACGAGCCGACCAACGATCTCGATCTCGAAACCCTCGATCTGTTGCAGGAATTGCTGGCCGATTTCCCTGGCACCATCCTGCTGGTCAGCCACGACCGCGATTTTCTCGACCGCGTGGCGACCTCGGTGATCGTCGCCGAGGGGGATGGGCGCTGGCTCGAATACGCCGGCGGCTATAGCGACATGCTGGCCCAGCGTGGCGCGCCGCCGGGCGGCCTCACGCGGCCGGTGGCGCCGGCGGTGCGCGCGGCCACGGTTGCGCCACCGCGGGGTTCGCGGGAAAAAAAACTGAGCTTCAAGGAGAGCCACGCCTTGCAGACCCTGCCGGCGCGCATCGCCGCGTTGCAGGGCGAGGCGAAAACCCTCGCGGCGCGGCTCGCCGATGGCGGCCTCTATGCCCGCGATGCGGCGGCGTTCGCGCGCGCCGCCGAGGCGCTCGCGACGACGGAGGCGGAGCTCGCCAAGGCGGAGGAGGCATGGCTGGAGCTGGAGCTGCGCCGCGAGGCGTTGGAGGGCGGATGACGCGGACGCTGCGCCTCGCCGCCCTCGCCGCCTTGCTCGCGAGTGCGGCGGCGCTCGGTTTCGCGATCGGCGTGGAGCGCATCGGCGGCATCGTGCCCTGTGCGCTCTGTCTGGTGGAACGCTGGCCCTATCGCATCGCCATCCTCCTCGCGGCGCTGGCGCTATTGCTCGGTGGCAGGCTCGGGTGGTGGCTGCTCGCGCTGGTGGCGCTCGCGATGCTGGCCGATGCGGCGGTGGCGGGCGTGCATGTCGGCGTCGAGCAGCAGTTCTGGCCGAGCCCGCTGCCCGAATGCGCCGCCCCGCACCTCAGCGGCCACAGCATCGCCGAGCGTCTGGCCTCCATGCCGCTGCATGTCGCGAAACCCTGCGACGACCCCACCTATCTGCTGCCCTTCCTGCCGCTGTCGATGGCGGCGATGAACCTGATCTATGCCTTGGCGATCGCCCTGGGCCTCGCCATCTTTCTCTGGCGGGAAAGAAGGATTGCTGCATGAGCGAAGACAACGATGCCTGGCTGCCGGGCGATGCGAGCCCAGAACGGCGGATCGAGCGGATGATCCGCGTCGATCACGCCGGCGAATATGGCGCGGCGCGCATCTATGCCGGACAGCTCGCGGTGCTCGGGCGGAGCGAGAGCGCGCCGCTGCTGCGCCATATGCAGGCACAGGAGCAGGTGCATCTGGAAACCTTCGCCCGGCTGATCGGCGAGCGGCGGGTGCGCCCTACGGCATTGCTGCCGTTATGGAATCTGGCCGGCTTCGCGCTCGGCGCGGCCACCGCCGCCCTCGGGGCGAAGGCGGCGATGGCCTGCACCGTCGCGGTGGAGGAGACGATTGACGCGCATTACGCCAGACAGGCCGCGAGCCTGCCTGAAACGGAGGCAGAATTGCGCGACACGATCGAGACCTTCCGCGCCGAGGAGGTCGAACACCGCGACACCGCCATCGCCCAGGGCGCGGAACAGACCCCCGGCTACCGGCTGCTCTCGGCGGCGATCAAGGCCGGATGCCGGGCGGCGATCCGCATCAGCGAGCGGATTTAGGAGATTGTTCCAGCCTGCACCGGCCCGCACCCCCCCCTCGGCCACCCACGACAGTATGCTGAATGGGTGCCAAGGGGAAATGAGTGGTGGGGGTGCGGGCCGGTGCAGGCTGGTGGCGCCATAATCAGGAACCGTTTTTCTGCTCGCCGAGATAGGCAATAATGTCGCGCCGGCGCACCGCGTCTGGAACCGCCATCGGCATTTGCGCGCCGGGGACGGCGGCTTGTGGGTTGGTCAGCCAGCGGTCGAGGCTCGCTGTCGTCCAGACGATGCCGGAGTGCGCGAGTGCGGTGGAATAGGGGTAGCCCGGCACGCTGCCGGCGCGGCGGCCGAGCACGCCGGCGAGCGGCGGGCCGATTTTCACCCGATGCGCGGCGTGGCAGGCGCTGCATTGCGCGGCGAACAGCAGCCCGCCGCGCGCGGCATCCGGCGGCGCGTCGGCGAAGCGTTGCAGATCCTCGGCCTGCTCCGGCCGGGCGGAGCGAAAGAAGGTGTAGGAGAGGGTGATCTGATCGACATCCTGCGTATCGGGGTCGGTCGCGAGGCGCGGGTCGACGAAGAATTCCACCGGCATCTCGACCGTCTTATGCGCGCCGAGGCGCTCTTCGGTGAAGCAGAAGCACTGGATTTTCTTGAAATAGAGCCCGGCCTTGTCGGGGGTGACGTTGAAGGTCGCATGGCCGACGATGTCCTGGTCGGAGAGGTTTTCCGCCTCGAAGAACACCGGCGTCTCCTCGCCGAGATGCACCGTCACCTTGCGTTGCAGCGGGCGGAAGCGCCAGGGCAGCGCGGGGTCGACATCGGTGTTGAAGAACACCGTCACCACGCGCGCCGAGCGCTGCGCATCGTCGCGCGCCACCCGCTGCGTCGTGCCGTTGGCGCCGGTCACGGCGCAGAACAGCCGATAGAGCGGCACCGAATAGGAAACCAGTGTGGTCATGCCGCCGACGATTGCCAGCAGCAGAGCCAGAATCCCGTATTGCCGCCATCCGCGCTGGCCCATGCCGCACCTCCTCGATACCGCCCTCCATATAGGGCGGCCGGCGCCGAAGCGCGAGAACAGGGAGTGGCACGGTGATTGCTAGGATAGCGATGGGCGAGAATCATCACGGCGAGGTCGAGGATTCCCCCACCTGCCGTGTGATTGCTTCGTTGCCTCCCCAAACCTAGCTCCGAGTGCCTTTGGCATTCGGGGCTTTTTCCTTGTTACCGGCTTGCAATCCGGCTGTCACGCCCAAACAGCGTGCACACGAGAATTTTAATTCTTAAACGTGTTGTGCAGCGCACAATAATTACCGAACTCTGCACCGGCTCGCACCCCTCTCGGCCACCCATGCGCGTATATTACGTGGGTGGCCAGGTGGGGGTGCGGGCCGGTGCAGACTCGACTTAAACGCATCATGCGCTAGGGTCCGACCCGATCCACCCCCCTACCCCGAACGGACCCCACGCGATGCGCCTCTCCCGCAGCCTCTTGCCCACGCTCAAGGAAACCCCCGCCGAGGCGCAGATCGTCTCGCACCGGCTGATGCTGCGCGCCGGCCTCGTGCGGCAGAGTGCCGCCGGCATCTATGCCTGGCTGCCGGCCGGGCTGCGCGTGCTGCGCAACATCGCCCAGGTGGTGCGCGAGGAGCAGGATGCCGCCGGCGTGCAGGAAATGCTGATGCCCACCATCCAGTCGGCCGATCTATGGCGCGAATCCGGCCGCTACGAGGATTACGGGCGCGAGATGCTGCGCATCCGCGACCGCCATGAGCGCGATCTGCTCTACGGCCCGACCAATGAGGAGATGATCACCGACATCTTCCGCCAGTCGGTGCGCAGCTACCGGCAGTTGCCGCAGATGGTCTATCACATCCAATGGAAATTCCGCGACGAGGTGCGCCCGCGCTTCGGTGTGATGCGCGGGCGGGAATTCCTGATGAAGGACGCCTATAGCTTCGATCTCGACTATGCCGGCGCGGAGCTCAGCTATCGGCGCATGATGCTCTCCTACATGCGGATTTTTCAGCGCCTCGGCCTCAAGGCGATCCCGATGCTCGCCGATACCGGGCCGATCGGCGGCGAACTCAGCCACGAGTTCATCATCCTGGCGCCGACCGGCGAGAGCCAGGTATTCTACGATGCCGCCTTCGAGGAGATCGACTACGCCGGCAGCGCCTTCAGCCATCAGTCGCCGGCAGATCTGCAACGCTTCTTCGGCCTGATGACGACGCAATATGCCGCGACCGAGGAAAAGCATGACGTTGCCGCGTGGGACAAAGTGCCGCCTGAGCGCCGGCGCGAGGGGCGCGGCATCGAAGTGGGCCACATCTTCTATTTCGGCACCAAATACAGCCGCGCGATGAATTTCTCCGTCGTCGGCGCCGATGGGCAGCCGGTGTATCCGGAAATGGGCAGCTATGGCGTCGGCGTGAGCCGCCTCGTCGGCGCGCTGATCGAGGCCAATCACGACGCGCAGGGCATCTGCTGGCCCGACAGCGTGGCGCCGTTTCCGGCCGCCATCCTCAATCTCAAACAGGGCGATGCCGCCTGCGATGCGCTCTGCGAACAAGTATATGCCCAATTCGCGGGCGAAGCGTTGTACGACGATCGCGAGGAGCGCGCCGGGGTGAAATTTGCCGACGCCGATCTGCTCGGCCATCCGTGGCAGATCGTGGTGGGGCCGCGCGGCGCGGCGCTCGGCCGGGTGGAATTGAAGCGCCGGGTGGGTGGGGCGCGCGAGGAGATCGACGCGGCGGACGTTCTCGGCAGGATCCGCTAATTTGTTCGGCCTGTTCGAGCGCGCCGTCGCCGGGCGGTATCTGCGCGCCCGGCGGGGCGAGCGCTTCGTCTCGGTGATCGCCATCTTCTCCCTCGTCGGCATCGCGCTCGGGGTGGCCACACTGATCATCGTGATGAGCGTGATGGGCGGCTTCAAGGTCGATCTGCTGAACCGCATCCTCGGCCTCAACGGCCATCTCGGCGTCTATGCGGTGGGGCCGCCGATGCGCGACTATGCCGATCTCGCCCGCCGCATCGCCGCCGTGCCCGGCGTGCGCTCGGCGATCCCGGTGGTCGATGGCGAGGCGCTGATCACCGGCGCCAATGGCGGCGGCGTGGGCGGCATGGTGCGCGGCATCGCGCAGGCCGATCTGCGCGCGATGCGCGCCGTGAGCCAGCACATCGTCGATGGCTCGCTCGATCAATTCCACGGCGATGACGCGATCGCCATCGGCGTCGGCTTGCAGCAGCGCTTCGGCCTCGGCATCGGCGATGACATCACGCTGATCTCGCCGCAGGGGGCGGCGACCGCCTTCGGCACGGTGCCGCGCGTGCGTGCCTATAAGGTGGTCGCGGTGTTTCAGATCGGTATGAACGAATACGACAATAATTACGTCTTCCTGCCGCTGCGTCAGGCGCAGATTTTCTTCCAGCTACCGGGGGCGGCGAGCCAGATCGAGGTGCGCGTTGACGATCCGCTGCGCGTCGGTGAAATCTCCGCCGCCATCCGCGAGCGGCTCAGTGGCGAGACGCTGCGCATTCTCGACTGGCAGCACAGCAACGACAGCTTCTTCGCCGCCGTGCAGGTGGAGCAGAACGTGATGTTCCTGATCCTCACCCTCATCATTCTGGTCGCCGCGTTCAACGTGATCTCCTCGCTGATCATGATGGTGAAGGACAAGACGGGCGATATCGCCGTGCTGCGCACGCTCGGCGCCGGGCGCGGCGCGATCATGCGGATTTTTCTGATGGTCGGCGCCTCGGTGGGGGTGAGCGGGACGCTGATCGGCACCGCCATCGGCGTGGTGTTCTGCCTCAACATCGAACGGTTGCAGCATTGGGTGGAGGCGGTGAGCGGGGTTCAGGTGTTCAACCCGGAGGTCTATTACCTCACCCATCTGCCGGCCCGGCTCGATTGGCGCGAGGTGAGCCAGATCATCGTCATGGCACTGGCGCTGTCGCTGCTGGCGACCCTCTATCCGAGCTGGCGGGCGGCGCGCACCGACCCGATCGAGGCGTTGCGCCATGAGTGAGCCGCTGCAACTGCGTGCCGTCGAGCGCCGCTATCGCACCGGGGCGGAGGAGTTGGCGGTGCTGCGCGGCGTCGATCTCACCTTGCGCGCCGGCGAGATCGTGGCACTCGTGGCGCCCTCGGGCAGCGGCAAATCGACGCTTTTGCATCTCGCCGGGCTGCTGGAAAAGCCCGATGGCGGTGCCGTGCTGATCGACGGGCGCGACGCCGGGCAGCTTGCCGATGCCGAGCGCACCGCCATCCGGCGCGATGCCATCGGCTTCGTCTATCAGTTCCATCATCTGCTGGCGGAATTCAGCGCCATCGAGAACGTCGCCCTGCCGCAATTGATCGCCGGACGCGGGCGGGCGGTGGCGCGGGCGCGGGCGGGCGCTTTGTTGACGACCCTCGGCCTCGGCGCGCGGCTCGATCATCTGCCTGGCAAGCTCTCGGGCGGCGAGCAGCAGCGCGTGGCGATCGCGCGTGCGCTCGCCAATGCGCCGAAACTGCTGCTGGCCGACGAGCCGACCGGCAATCTCGATGTCGCAACCTCCGGCGTCGTCTTCGCCGCCCTGCTCGATGTGGTGCGCGGCCAGGGGGTGGCGGCGCTGATCGCGACGCACAACCCCGATCTGGCGGCGCGGATGGACCGGCGGGTGAGTTTGCGCGACGGGCGTCTGGTGGAATCTTAGGGCCTGAGCCCGGATAACTGCATCACTCGTCTGGTCGCCTCGGCGCGAAGGTGTAGTTCCACTCGCCGTGGAAGTCGTCTGTCTGGATGTTGAGGGCGGCCATTTCGGCGTCGGAGACCTTGATTCCTTTGTCGTAG
>DAHXNW010000188.1 GCA_027365195.1 Acetobacteraceae bacterium | reverse complement strand
CCGGAAGAAACCAAGCAGGCAAAAGGCGTCGACCTGACCTTGCAAGCGAAGAAAAAAATTCTCGGCCTGAATGCCGCCCGCCTCTATGGGATCGATGTCGAGGCGCAGAAGAAGAAGCTCGCGACCACGCGCGAGAAGGCGATGGCGTGAGCATGACCCAAGCCGGCGCTGCGGATGGGGCGGCGGAGCGCGTGGCGGACGTCCGCCGCGCGCTCTCGCGCGTGGATGATCCAGAACTCGATGAACCGGTGACGGATCTGCGGTTCATCGACCGGCTGGAAATCGACGCTGCGGGCGCGGTGTCGATCGGCTTCCGGCTGCCGACCTACTGGTGTGCCGCGAACTTCGCATTTTTGATGGCCGACGATATTCGCCGCGAGGTCTCGGCGCTGCCGTGGGTGGCGCACGTGCAGGTGACGCTCGGTGAGCATATGTACGCCGAGAAAATCAATCACGGCGTCGCTTCTGGCTTGTCGTTTGCGGAAACGTTTGGCGCCGATGCCAGTGGCGAACTGCATGAGTTGCGCCAGACTTTCCTGGTCAAGGCGTTTCAGCGGCGGCAGGAGGCGCTGTTACGCCATCTGTGTGCCGAGGGTTTCGAGCCAGGGACGTTGGTCGGGTTGACGGTGGCCGCGCTCGACGGGCTGGATCTGTCGGAGCAAGGAACGCGGCTGCGGCAGCGGTATCTGGATCGGCGTGCCGTGTGCGCGTCTGCCGACGAGGATTTGGCGTTCGTCGATGCGGCCGGCAAGAAACTCGATCCGACCGGCATGGCTGCGTATCTGCGTACGCTCGGCAATGTGGGGATCAATGCGGAGTTCAACGGTGTGTTGTGCCGTGGCCTGCTGGCGGCGCGTTTCAATGAGCCGCTCAGCGAGCCCAGCGCGGCACCGACCTTGCGTGATTTCGTGATCCGCGCTGCGGCAGAGGCGAAACAGCAAAGCGGCGGCTGCGTCTGATACAACAACGTGTCCGCCATGCGTGGCAGGGTACGGCGGGGATGGGGTTGAAGCGATGGCAAAAATCATGCTGCACGACGAAGCCGCGCGCCGTGCTCTCGGTCGGGGTGTGGCGCAGTTGGCGAAGGCGGTGCGTGGCACGCTGGGGCCGAAGGGCATGAATGCGATCATCGATCGGCCTGTCGGCACGCCGATCATTTCCCGTGATGGCGTCAGCATCGCCGCCGAGGTCGAACTGGAATGTCCGTTCGAGAACATGGGCGCGCAGGTGGTGCGCGAGGTCTCGATGAAGACCAACGAAGTTGCCGGCGATGGAACCACCACGGCGACGGTATTGGCGGACGCGCTGGTGCAGCAGGGCCTCGCGGCGCTGGACGAGGGCACCAATCCGGTGGAACTCGTGCAGGGGCTGGAACACGCGACGGAACGGGTGATCGCGGCGCTGCGGCGGTCAGCCAAGAGGGTCGATGGTGGCGGCGAGATGCGCGCGGTCGCCGTCATCGCGGCGAATGACGAAGCCACCGGCGCGCTGGTCGCCGAGGCGCTGGAACGCGCCGGGCCGAACGGCATCGTGAGCGTGGAATATGGGACGACGGTCGCGACGGTGCTGGACGTGGTCGATGGCATGGCATTCGACCGCGGCTATCTGTCGCACCACATGATCACCGATGTCGGGAAGATGATGGTGGTTCTGGACGACCCGCTGATCCTGATGACCGACCTGAAGCTGCAGACGCTGGACGAGTTCGCGGCGATTCGCGCCGCAATGGGCGATGGGCGCCGGCCGCTCCTGATCATCGCCGAGGAGGTCGCCCCGGCCTGTGTCGTTGCGCTGCTCGCTGGGCGCGGCCAGGGCGAGCCGCCGATGGCCGCCATCCATCCGCCCGATTACGGGCATTGGCGTAAGTCGATGCTGGAGGATCTGGCGATCGTGACCGGCGGGCGGGTGATCGCGCGTGATCTGGGCGGCAGGCTGGACCAGGTCGCGCGGCGCGACCTGGGCACGGCGCGGCAGGTGCGGATCACCGCGGATCAGACGGTGATCAGCGCCGGCGGCGGCGACCCGGCGGCACTCTCGGCGCGGCGCGAGCAGGTCGCGCGGCAGGTGGAGGCGGCGCCGCCGAACATCGAGCGCGACAAGCTGGCCGAACGGCTATCGAGGCTGGGCGGTGGCACGGCGGTGATTTTGGCGGGCGGTGCGACGCCGGTGGAGCAGCGCCGGCGGGCGCAACTGATCGAAGACGCCGTCAATGCGGCCCGCGCGGCGGCGGCAGAGGGCGTGGTGGCCGGTGGTGGCACGGCACTGTTGCAGGTGGCCGGCGAGGCGACGGCGGCCATGGAGGGGCTGTCGGTCGGCGCGCGCCGCGGAGCGCTGCTGCTGCAGACCGCGCTGGAGCAGCCGCTCGCGACGATCGCGACGAATTGCGGCCTCGACCCGGTGGCGGTGGTGGAGCGGGTGCGTGGCGGCAATCGTGACATCGGCCTCGATGCGCGGAGCGGCGCATACACGAACATGATGACGATGGGGATCATCGATCCGGTGAAGGTCAGCATCACCGCGGTGCGCAATGCCTCCTCCGTTGCCGCGCTGATCCTGACCACACAGACCCTGATCGCCAAGAAACCCGACTATGTCGATCCGACAGCGGGGCCAGCGCTGGGTGGTGGCGCCGAAAAACTGGGTCGGGCGTGAGCCGGCATCGTCATCGTGGCCATTTGAGCGGACGACGACATCGTTGACCTCGACTGCGGCCCTGGCTTTGCCCTACATATAGATCAAGCGCCGCCGATCGAGAACGGGCGCGCTAGCCAGGGAGCTGTCATGCCGCGCGATCCGATCACGGGCCGCAGCCGGCCGCCCGACGATGCGTTGAAGTGCGCGGCCGCCACGGCTGGCAGCGCGCGGGTGATACGACGTGCCGAGGGCAGCGACACGATGCTGGCATGGGAGCGTTTCCTGACCGGCGGCCCCCGGGCCGCCGTTCCTGCCGGCAATTTCGTGGTATCGTCCTGGCAGCGCAGCCTGGCCCTCGGGGTCGATCCATGTGGCAGGCGAGCGCCACTCGCGGCGCGCGGCGACGATGTCGCGCGTCTGCGCGGCCGCCGCCGCGACCTGCTGAGCGCTGCCGCGGGCGTGTTCGCCGAGGTCGCGGAGCTGTTCGCCGGTTCGCGCTCCATCATGGTGCTGACCAATGCGGACGGCGTCGTGCTGGAGGCGGTCGGCGACATGCAGACGCTGGAGCAGGGCCAGGACATCCACCTGATGCTCGGCGGCGACTGGCGCGAGGACGTGGTGGGCACCAACGGCATCGGTACCGCGCTCGCCACCGGCCGCCCCGCGCATGTCCACGCGACCGAACATTTCTGCGAGGGCATCAAGAGCTGGACCTGCGCCGGAGCGCCGATCTTCGAGCCGGGGACGAATATCATCCTTGGTGTGGTCGATATCTCCGGGCCGCCGACCACCTATCAGCGCAACAACTTGACACTCGCCGTCACCACCGCACGGCAGATCGAGACGGTGCTGGCCGAGCAGGCGGCACAGGAACGCACGCGGCTGCTGGAGGCCTGTCTCGACCGTCTCACCACCTCCGATGCCGCCGGGCTGGTCGCGATCGACCGTAGTGGCCGGCTGGTGCATGTGACCGGGCGAGTCCCGAGTTCGATCGGCCTTGGCGAGCGGCTGCCGGGAATCGACCGGGACGTGGCGGTGGAGGATTGGGCGGACCGGCTGCCGCAGGGCTGGCGGCCGGAATGGTTCAACCCGGTGCCATTCGGCGGCCGCGCGATCGGCGCCATGCTGGTGGTGCCAGAGAAGCCGCGCCCGGCGATCGGCCGCACCGCACCGCCGCGCGGCTCGGAGAGCGATCCCAACCGTAGTCGCTTCGAGCACATCATCGGCCAAAGTGCAGCGATGATGGCGGTGATCCAGCGCGCTCGGCAGCTCGCCGGGCGGCGGGTGCCGGTGCTGATCGAGGGTGAAACCGGGGTCGGCAAGGAATTGCTCGCCCGCGCCATGCATGACGACGCGGAGGGCGTGCGGCCGTTCATCGCCTTCAACTGCGGCGCGGTCGCCCGCGAGCTGGTCGCGGCCGAATTGTTCGGCCATGTGCGCGGCGCCTTCACCGGAGCGGTGTCCGAGGGGCGGCCGGGGCGGTTCGAGCTGGCGCATCAGGGCACGCTGTGCCTCGACGAAATCGGCGAGATGCCGCTCGACCTGCAACCCGTGCTGCTCCGCGTGCTGGAGGAGGGCATCGTCTATCGCCTGGGCGACACACAGCCGCGTCAGGTGGATGTGCGGCTGATCGCGATCACCAACCGTACGCTGCGGACCGAGGTGGAGGCCGGGCGATTCCGCCGCGATCTATATTACCGGGTCGGCGTCACCGCGTTGACCGTGCCGCCGCTGCGCGAACGGGTTGAGGACATCGCGATACTGATCGAGCACTTCAACCGCAAATTATCGATACGCCATCGCGTGCCGATACGCCAGTTCAGTCCGGGCGTGATGGCAAAACTGCGGTCGCTGCATTGGCCGGGCAACGTGCGGGAGTTGCGCAACGTCGTCGAAAGCCTGCTGCTGACCGGCACCGACGAGATGGTGACGCTAGACGATTTGCCGCCGGAGTTGTCCGGGCAAGGCGTCACCACGGCCATGCCACCGCCCGTTGAACCACCCGCCGGCCGCCTCGCCGATGCCGAGCGGGAGATGATCCTGCGCGCCCTGAAGGTCGAACACGGCAATCTTGCCGGTGCCGCACGCCGGCTGGGGATTTCACGCAGCACGCTGTACCGTAAGCTCGGGCGTTTTGAACCGGGTATATCGGTTGGTTGACACCGCAACCTTGGCATCGGGTGCATTCGGCGGTCGGGGATTTGGCATTGCCGGCACCTCCTGCGAAAGCTGCGTTGCGTCCACCAATCCGGATCAATTCCAGGCGACAGGACTATCCCGAGCAGGCCATCCACCGTCCGACATAGGCGAGACAGGCGCTTATGGCCGCCTCGATTTCGGGCAGCGGAATCGGCTGTGGTGCGCGAACTGGCTGCGCGTTGCGCAGGCGGTGCATGCGCAAGGGTAACTCGATCGCAAACGGCAGGTTCGCCTTCCCGGCCAGGGCGGGCATGATCGTCTCGTAGTCGATCTCGCCCTGGCCGGGCGGCGTGAAGCGCCAGCCCGCATCGCTGCGCCGCACATCCTTGACATGGAAATGCGCGCAGCCCGGCAGCGCCAGGAGCGCATCGGCCGTGGCGTCGATCCGGCCCGGTCGGTGCGATACCGTATTGCCCGGATCGTAATTCAGCCGCACAGACTCCAGATCGAGCGCGCGGATCAACGCCAGGCCTTCCTGCGCGTCGTTGATCAGATTGTCCTCGCCATTGCCCGGATTCTCGAGCCCGATGACCATGCCGAGGGCGGCCGCGCGCCGCGCGAGCGGTGCGATATTGGCATGGAACCGCGCCGCGTTGGCGCGAAGCGCGGCATTGGTGTTGATCACCCGCGCGCCGAGCGAGGCGGCAAATTCCATCCGTCGGGTGAAGACCGCGACCGCATCGCTCCGCCCGAGATCGATATGGGAGGAAAACGCGTGGCAGCCGAGCCCGCTTGCCTCCAGCCAGCGTCGATACTGGCGAGCGTTGGCATCGCTGAACATCGTCTCGTCGAACGGTTCGGTATAGCCGACGATGAACGCCGGCTCGACGAAGCGGACACCGCACGCCGCCATGCTGTCGCACAGTACCGGAAACGCATGGCCGTCATAGGGCGCCGCCGAGATCGAGACCGGGCGCTGGGCGTCTCGCGCGGCGATCACAGGAAACCGGTCGAAAACCAGGGCACTGCCGCAATCAGCAGCAGGCTTGCCACCAGCACGCCGAGATAGGGCCAGATGCGCTTCAGCGCGAGATCGGGATGCACGCGCCCGATGCTGCACGCGGTGTAATAGCCGAGGCCGAAGGGCGGCGCGAACAGGCCGATCCCCATCGCCAGGATGATCACGACCGCGTAATGCACCTCGTTCACATGCAGCCCCCGCGCGATCGGGAACAACAGCGGCCCGAACAGCACCATCGCCGGTATCCCTTCCAGCACGCTACCCAGGACGATGAAGGCGGCGATCGAGATCACCAGGAAGCCGAACCCGCCGCCCGGCACATGGCCCATCGCGCGCGCCAGCGCCTGGGAAAACCCCGATTGCGTCAACGCCCACGCCATCGCCGTCGCCGCGCCGATGATGAACAGGATGGTGCCAGACAGACACGCGGTCTCCACCAGCATCGGATAGATCCGCCGCGGATCGAATTGACGGTACACCAGCAGGCCGACCAGCACGGCATAGGCGATGCCGATGGTGGAGACCTCGGTCGCCGTCGCCACCCCCCTGACCACGGCCGCGCGGATCAGCATCGGCAGCACCAGGGCGGGCAAGCCGATCACGAAACTGCGGCCCACCAGCTTCATCGGCGTCCGCGCCACGCGCGGGCCGGGCGTGGGCGCGGTGCGCTGGCGGGCGATGACGGCGAGCGCCAGCGCCAGCACGATGCCGGGCAGCAACCCGCCGGTGAACAAGGCGGCGACCGAGACATTGGTGACGGCGGCGATGGCGATCAGCACCAGAGACGGCGGAATGGTCTCCGCCATCGCCCCGGAGGCGGCGAGCAGGGAGACCATCTCCCCCTCATCCAGCCCGCGCCGCTTCATCTCCGGGAACAGCACCGGCGCCACCGCCGCCATGTCCGCCGCCTTGGAGCCGGAGATGCCGGACACCAGGAGCATGGCGCCGAGCAGCACATAAGAGAGGCCGCCGCGCACATGGCCGATCAGCGCGGCGAGAAACCCCACCATCGCGCGCGCCATGCCCGTCATTTCCACCAACTGCCCGAGCAGCACGAACAGCGGCACGGCGAGCAGGATCAGCGCGCTCATTCCCTCGTCCAACCGCCCGGTGATCACCGAGAGGGTGGTGTCGCTGGTGGTGAGCAGATAGGCCGCCGTCGCGAGGCCGAAGCCGAAGGCGATCGGCACGCCGAGCAGCACCGCCGCCCCCACCAGCAGCACGAAGAACACCAGAAGGTTCCAGTTGCCGATCGCCAGCAGCGCGCCGGAGCCGAGCCACAGCAGCCCGGCCAGCGCCGCGAGCGCCGCTCCCATCAGCAGCGTCTCGCGCCAGCCCAGCCGGGCCAGATGCAGCAGGCTGATGGCGAGCATCAGCACGATGCCGACCAGGAGGGCGGCGGCCCGGATACTGCCGGACCAGCCCAGCGCGGGGGTCTGGATGAAGGACTGGTCTTCGACATAGTCGATGGTCGGGCTGAGCATCAGTGCCAGGAACAGCAACGGGATGCCAACCGCGAGGGCATTCAGCCGCGCCTGCCAGTGCCGCGGCATCCGTCCCATTACCGTGGTGAGGCGCATATGCGTGCCACGGCGGAGCGCGATCGCCGCCCCCAGCATCGCGAGCCAGAGGAACAGCAGCGAGGCGACCTCGTCGCTCCAGACCAGTGGCTGGTCGAACACGAAGCGCGCCACCACCCCGAGTAGCAGCACCACGACTTCCGCCAGCACGAGGAGGGCCGCCGGCACCTCCGTCATCCAGCCGATCAGCCGGTCGGCCCGGTCGAGCAGGAGATGGCGCGTGCCGGCGCGGAGCATGGCCGGCGCTGGGGTCATGCGAGCTTGCCGGCCGATTGTTCGAGCAGGGACCAGCCCTGTTCGCCGAATTTCTCCCGCCAGTTCTTGTAATAGGCGGTCGCGCGCAAGGCGGCACGGAATGGCGCGCGGTCGACATCGATGATCTTCAGCCCCTTGGCGGCGAGATCCGCCTTCAGGCTGATGCTGAGCTTCGCCACGTCGGCGCGCTCGTCGAGGCCGGATTTCGTCAACTCGCGACTGACGATCGCGCGCAAATCCTCGGGCAGCTTCGCCCAGGCGCGCCGATTGGCGAGAATCTGGTAGCCATCCCAGACATGCCCGGTCATCGAGAGGGAGGTCTGTACCTCGTAGAGCTTCGTCGTCGCGATGATGGCGAGCGGGTTCTCCTCGCCCTCCACCACCTTCGTCTGCAGCGCCGAATAGAGTTCGTTGAAGTTGATCGGGCTCGGCGAGGCGCCGAGCGCCTGGAACAGAGAAGTCAGGATCGGCGCCGGTGGGACGCGGATCTTGAAGCCCGCCAGATCCTGTGGCCGGTGGATCTGGCGGGTGGAGGACGTCACCTGGCGAAATCCGTTGTCCCAGAGATTGGTGACCGCGACGAGGCCCGCTTTGGCGATCTCTGCGGCGATGTAGCGCCCGAGCGCGCCATCCACCGCCTGCCACACGGCGGCATAATCGGTGAAGGCGAAGCCCACGTTCACGAGCCCGGCGGCGGGGATCAGCGTATTGAGGATCGAGGTGGAGAGGTTGAAGAACGCGACGCCGCCATTGCGCACCTGGCTCAGCAGATCGGTATCGGAGCCGAGCTGGTTGGCCGGAAACAGCCTGATGTCGAGCCGGCCGGCGGATGCCGCACGAATGCGGTCCAGCGCCTCGGCGGCGCGGATGTTCACCGGGTGGGTCGGATCCTGGCCGGTGGCGAATTTATAGGTGAACGCGGCGGCCCGCGCCGGGCGGGCGAGAATGCCGAACAGCGGCAGAGCGGCCGTCGATGCCAGCAACGCGCGGCGTTGCAACGGCATGGCCGTTCGGGTGAAGCTCATCGTTCCTCCTTAATTCTTGATCTTACTTATGATCAGGCGCCGCTCAACCCTTTATAGGCGCGGATCACCTGACTGTCGTCCGCCCTGCCGTGTCCCTGCGCGGAGGCGGCGAGAAACATTTGATGGGCGAGCGCGGCCAGAGGCAATGCCGCCTTCGTATCGCGCCCGGCCTCCATCACGATGCCCAGATCCTTGACGAAGATATCGACTGCGCTCGTCACCTCCGGGTCGGCTTGGAGCATGCGCGGGCCACGGTCGCGCAGCATCCAGCTCGATGCCGCCGAGCCGCCGACGATATCGAGCATCACTGCCGCATCCACGCCAACCCGGCTCGCCAACGCCAGCGCCTCGGCGGCGGCGGCGAGATGGACGCCGCACAGGAGCTGGTTCACGGTCTTGACCATGGCACCCTGCCCAGGCTCGGGGCCGACATGCACGATTTTGCCGCCCATCGCCGCCAATACCGGGCGTATCGCGGCGAAGACGGGCGCCGCCGCCGCCGCCATGATCGTCAAACCGGCGGCGATCGCGCCGGCGACACCGCCGGAGACGGGCGCGTCCACCAGGCGGCGGCCCATCGCTTCGATCCGCGCCGCAATGGCGGCAACCGCGCGCGGCGGGCAGGTCGCCATGACGATGACGGTGCCGCCCTCCGCCAATGCCGCCGCCGCGCCGTCCTCGAACAGCACGGCTTCGACCTGCGCGGCATTCACCACCATCAGCACGAGGACACCCAGCCCGTCTGCGGCCTCGGCCGCCGAGGCCGCGATGGTGCCGCCGGCGGCGGCCAGCGCCGCGCGCGCCGCCGGGTTCAGATCGAAGCCACGCACCGCAAACCCGGCTTTGCGCAGAGCGAGCGCCATCGGCAGCCCCATGGCGCCGAGGCCGACGAAGCCGATCGTCTCGGTCGTCATTGCGACAGAAACCGCTTGAGCGTCGCCTGCATCGCCGCGACGGAGAGGCCATAACGATCGTGCAAGGTCGGCAGGGCGCCGGCGGCGAGGAATTCGTCCGGCAGGGCGATCTGCCTGAACACCGGAAACACCCCGGCCTGCATCAGCAAACTGGCCACCGCCTCGCCCAGGCCGCCGATGACGGAATGGTTCTCCGCCACGACGACCAGCCGCCCGGCGCGCGCGGCTTCGTGCAGGATCGCCGCGCGGTCCAACGGCTTGATGGTCGGCACATGCAGCACGGCGACCTCGATGCGATCCGCCCGCAGCGCCGTCGCCACGTCCAGCGCGCGCATGGTCATCAGGCCGGAAGCGATGATGAGCACGTCCGCCCCGTCGCGCAGCAACGCCGCCCGCCCGAGCGTGAAGCGGTAGTCGTATTCGTCGAGCACTAGCGGCACCTGGCCACGCAGCAGACGCATATAGACCGGGCCCGGATGATCGGCGATCGCGGGAACCGCGCCCTCGATATCGAGGGCGTCGCATGGATCGACGATGGTGAGGTTCGGCATGGCGCGGAAAATCGCCAGATCGTCGGTCGCCTGATGGCTCGGTCCATAGCCGGTGGTCAGCCCCGGCAGGCCGCAGACGATCTTGACCGGCAGATTTTCCTCGGCGATCGCCATGCAGATGAAATCATAGGCCCGGCGCGAGGCGAAAACGGCGTAGGTGGTGGCGAAGGGCAGGAAGCCCTCGCGCGCCATGCCGGCCGCCGCACTCATCAGCAACTGCTCGGCCATGCCCATCTGATAGAACCGCTCCGGGAACGCCTCGGCGAAGATATGCAGATCGGTGTATTTCGACAGATCGGCGGTCATGCCGACGATCTCCGGCCGGGTGCGCGCGAGCGCCGCCAAAGCGTGGCCGAACGGCGCCGGTCTGGTGCGCTGCCCTTCCGCCGCCAACGAGGCGATCATCGCCGATGTGGTCAGCCGTGGTTTCGCCGTCTCCTGGCTCATGGCGCATGCCCCCCTGGTGCATGCCCCGCGTCCAGCGCATCGAGGGCGAGCGCCCATTCGGCCGCATCCACCCGGATGAAATGCGTTTTCTCGCGCGTCTCCAGGAAGGGCACGCCACGGCCCATCAGCGTGTCGCAGAGGATGATGCGCGGTTGCGCCTCGGCAAGGCCGCGCGCGCGGTCGAACGCCTCGACGAGGGCCGCGATATCGTTGCCATCCACCCGCTGCACATGCCAGCCGAAGGCGCGCCACCGATCGGCCAGCGGCTCGAAGCCCAGCACGCCGGAGGAGGCGCCATCCGCCTGCTGGTTGTTCACATCCACCAGGGCGATCAGATTATCGAGCTTCCAATGCGCGGCGGACATCGCCGCCTCCCAGGTCGCACCCTCGTTCAACTCGCCGTCGGAGAGCAGGTTGTAGACGAAGGCGGCGGATTTCTTGCGCTTCAGCCCGAGCGCCATGCCGACGGCGATGCCGAGACCCTGGCCGAGCGAGCCGCCGGTGATCTCCATGCCCGGCGTGTAGGCGGCCATGCCGGACATCGGCAGACGGCTCGCATCGGCGCCATAGGTTTCCAACTCGTCTTCCGGAATGATCCCGGCCTCGATCAGCGCCGCGTAGAGGGCGATGGCGTAATGCCCGATGGAGAGCAGAAAGCGGTCCCGACCCTCCCATGCCGGATCTTCCGGCCGATAGGCCATGGCATGGAAATAGGCGACGGCGAGCACGTCGGCGATGCCGAGCGCCTGGCCGACATAGCCCTGGCCCTGCACTTCGCCCATGCGGAGTGCATGCCGGCGGATGCGATAGGCGCGCTCGGCGAGGGAGGTGTTGCTGCGCGCAACGTCTGGATGCTGTGCCATCAGTGGATCAACATGCCGCCGTTGACGTCGATGACGGCGCCGGTGATGTAGCCGGACAGGCTGGAGGCGAGGAACAGGAAGGCACCGGCGACATCCGCCGCATCGCCGAGGCGGTTGAGCGGAATGCCCTTGAGGATGTCCGCCCGCATGGCATCGGTGAGCTTGCCGCCGGTGATATCGGTCTGGATCAGCCCCGGTGTCACGCAATTGACCCGGATGCCGTCCGGGCCGAACTCGCGCGCCATCGCCTTCGCGAGGCCGAGCACGCCGCCTTTCGCCGCCGCGTAATGCGGGCCGCCGAACACGCCGCCGCCACGTTGCGCGGAGACGGAGGACATGCAGGCGATGCTGCCCGCCCGGCGCGCGCGCATGTGCGGGATGAAGGCCTGGCTCAAATAGAGCGTGCCGCGCAAATTCACATCCAGTACTGCGTCGTAATTCTCCGGCCCGATGTCGAGGAACTTCACCGGCTGGGTGATGCCGGCATTGTTGATCAGGATATCCACCTGTCCGAAGGCCGCGAGCACGCTGGTGGCGGCGGCGATGCAGGCCGCGCGGTCGGTCACGTCGCAGACCAGGCCGCTATGCCCGGCGCCGGGGAGGCTGGCGGCGGCGGCCTCGCAGGCGTGCCGGTCGAGGTCCAGTATGGCGACACGGGCGCCGTGTTCGGCGAATAGCCGCGCGGTGGCGAGCCCGATGCCCCGCACGCTCGCGCCACCCGAGATCACCGCCGTCTTGCCTTTGAGCAGCATCGATTTCCTCCAGGACATCGGCCCTTTTGTCCGCCTGTCGGGCCGTGCTGACAAACGTAAACTTTGCGCCAATCGATGAATTGGATTCAAGTGTCGCCTCGTCGCGCCCGGCCATGCGCTTGCGCCATGATCCCAGCCGGCTACACTCCGCGCAACGGAGGCACAATTCATGACTCAATCCATGCAGTATCGCTCGCTCGGCCGCTCCGGGCTTCAGGTCTCGCCGCTCTGTCTCGGCACGATGATGTTCGGCGGCGCCACCAGCGAGGCCGACGCGCGGCGCATCGTCGATCACGCGCATGACAGCGGGGTGAATTTCATCGACACGGCGGATGTCTATACCGATGGCGAGAGCGAGCGCATCGTCGGCCGCGCCATCGCCGCCCATCGTGACTGGTGGGTGCTGGCGACCAAGCTCGCCAACACCACCGGCCCCGGCCCGAACGCCGCCGGGCTTTCGCGGCGCTATGCGTTCACCGCCGTCGATGCGAGCCTGCGCCGGCTCGGCGTCGAGACGATCGATATCCTCTATCTGCACAAGGAGGATCATACGACGCCGCTCGAGGAGGTGGTGCATGCGATGGCCGATCTGCTGCGCACCGGTCGCATCCGCTATTTCGGCGTCTCCAACCACCGCGCCTGGCGGGTGGCGGAGATCTGCCGGCTGTGTGATCTCGCCGGGATCGACCGGCCGGTGATCTCGCAGCCCTATTACAACGCACTGAACCGGATGCCGGAGGTCGAGCATCTGCCGGCCTGCGCGCATCTCGGCCTCGGCGTGTTTCCCTACAGCCCGCTGGCGCGCGGCGTGCTGACCGGCAAATATCGCCCGGACGTGCCGCCCGAGCAGGGCACCCGCGCCGGGCGGCAGGACAAGCGCATGCTGGAGACCGAATGGCGGTCCGAAAGCCTGCATATCGCGCAAACACTGGCCGAGCACGCCCGTGCGCGGGGCATCACGCCGGGGCAGTTCGCCTTCGCCTGGGTGCTGAACAACCGCCTCGTCACCGGCGCCATCGCCGGGCCGCGCACCATGGCGCAATGGGAAGATTACGCCGGCGCACTCGCCTATCGCTTCACCGCCGAGGACGAGGCGCTGGTGGACCGGCTGGTGATGCCCGGCCATCCCTCCACGGCGGGCTACAACGATCCGGCCTATCCGCTGGAGGGGCGTATCAGCCGGGTGGGGTAGGGGAGGCTATCGCGGCGCGCAGCGCCGCCGGCTCGGCGATCGGCAACCCACAGGTCTGATTGCGGCAGACATAGGCACGCGCCTCGCCAGGCGGCGCGGTCTTGCCGAAGCCGGGATGCGCGGGCGCGAGGCCGGCCTCGGCGCGCAGCACGCATACCGCCGGATCGGCGCTGCCGCGCGCTACCCGCAGCAGCGCCTGGGTCGCCGGCAGCGCCGTATCGCCGGCGATCACCACCGTCGTGCCATGCGCCAGCAGATCGGCGGCGGCGAGCAAAGTGGGGCAGGCGGCCAGCGCCGCGCCCTGGCCGCTGAAGGCGCGCAGCAATGCCTCCGCCCGGTCGCGCCAGCGGCTCTCGCCGGTGAGATGGAACAATCGCGCCAGCACCTCCGCGAGCATCCCGTTGCCGGCGGGGGTCGCGTTATCGGCGGCGCTGCGCGGGCGCACGCTCGCGCCCATCGGCACATCGGTCGCATCCGTCGCCGTGGTGAAGCAGGAGCCATCGGTATCGGCGAACCACGCGAGTGCTGCTTCGGCGAGCCGGCACGCCTGCGCGAGCCGCGCCGGCGCGCCGCCGCTCTCGAACAGGGCGAGGGCCGCGCGTGCCATCGCGGCCTGATCCTCGAGCAGGCCGGCGGCGGCGATCCGCCCGCGGCGCCAGGCATGCGCCACCCGTCCGTCGGCGCCGCCCATCTCGGCCAGGATGAAATCGAAGGCATCGGCCGCGAGGGCATGCCAGTCCGGCCGCTCGAACACCGAGCCAGCGCGGCAGAGGGCAGCGATGGCGAGGCCGTTCCAATCGGCGAGCACCTTGTCGTCGCGCCCCGGCCGCACCCGCGCGGCGCGCGCCGCCAGCAGCCGCGCCCGACAGGCAGCGAGCAGCGCCTCGCCCGCCGCATCACCGAGCGGGGTGGTGCGGCGCAGGATGGTCTTGCCCTCCCAATTGCCCGCCTCGCTCACCTCGTACGCGGCGGCGAAGGCAGCAAAATCAGCACCCAGCAGGGCGGCGATCTCGGCGGCCTGCCAGACGTAGAAACGGCCTTCCTCGCCCTCGCTGTCGGCATCCTCGGAGGCGGCGAAGGCGGCTCGGCCGCCGCGCGGCTCGGCCAGCATCGCGCCGGCGAGCCAGCCCACCGTCTCCTCGGCGCGCGCGGCATAGAGCGGCTCGGGGGAGGCGGCATGGGCGAGGGCGAGCAATTCGAGGATCTGCGCATTGTCGTAAAGCATCTTCTCGAAATGCGGCACCAGCCAGACCGCATCGGTCGCATAGCGCGCATAGCCGCCGCCGAGATGGTCATAGATGCCGCCTTGCGACATCCGCGCGAGCAGGCGATGCACCGCCGCCGACGGCTCGGCTTCGCCGGTGCGGCACGAGCGCTGCCAGAGGAAGCGGAAGATCGGCGGGTTGGGGAATTTCGGCGCGCCGCGCATGCCGCCCTGCTCCGGGTCGGTACCGCGCAGCAGGCGGGCGGCGGCCTCGGCGAGATCGGCATCCGAGAGAGCCTCGCCCGGCCGGCTCTGCGCCAAGGTGGCGAGGGCCTGGCGCAGCGCCGCCGTATTGCGCTGCAACGCCTCCGGCTCCTCGCGCCAGGCCCGCGCGATGCCGTGCAGCACCTGGCGGAACGACGGCCGCCCCCAGCGCGGCTCGGGCGGGAAATAGGTGCCGCCCCAGAACGGGCTGCCCTCCGGTGTCAGGAACATCGTCAGCGGCCAGCCGCCCTGTTCGCCGAGGGCATGAAGGGCCGACATATAGAGATGGTCGATGTCCGGCCGCTCCTCGCGATCGACCTTGATGCAGACGAAAAATTCGTTCATCAGCGCCGCCGTCTCGGCGTCCTCGAAGGATTCATGCGCCATGACGTGGCACCAGTGGCAGGCGGCATAGCCGATCGAGAGCAGGATCGGCCGATGCTCGGCCTCCGCGGCGGCAAGCGCCGCCTGTCCCCAGGGCCGCCAATGCACCGGATTGTCGGCATGCTGCAGCAGATAGGGCGAGGTCTCGGCGGCCAGCAGATTGCCGGAGGGGGTTAAAGTCATCATGTTCCACACATAGGGCAGCGAGGCCGATCGCGCGAGGGACGATGGAAGAAACGATTTTTGCCCTGGCCTCCGGCTCGGTGCCGGCGGCGCTTGCCGTGATCCGCATCAGCGGGGCGGCGAGCGGGGGGTTGCTCGATGCGCTCGCTGACCGCGCCCGGCCGCCGCCACGGCGCGCGGTGCTGCGCCGGCTGCGCGACGGCGCGGGGGAGGTGCTCGATCACGCCATCGTCCTCTGGCTCCCCGGCCCGGCGAGCTACACCGGCGAGGATAGCGCGGAGGTGCAGTGCCACGGCAGCGCGGCGGTGGTCGATGCGCTCGCACGCCGGCTGGTGGAACTCGGCGCGCGGCCGGCCGAGCCCGGCGAATTCACCCGGCGCGCCTTTCTCAACGGGCGGATGGATCTGCTCCAGGCCGAAGCGGTCGCCGATCTGATCGCCGCCGAAACCACGGCACAGCGGCGCCTCGCGCTGCGCCAGATGGCGGGGGCGCTGGGTGCGCGCTATCACGGCTGGAGCGGCCGGCTGCTGCGGCTGCTGGCGCAGCAGGAGGCG
>DAHXNW010000170.1 GCA_027365195.1 Acetobacteraceae bacterium | reverse complement strand
CCCCGCCGATGGCGAACTCTATGACGCCGAGGCGAGGGCGGCGGCGCACCCGAGCCTGCAACTGCCGGCGGTGGCGCGGTTGCAAAACATCAGCAACGGCCTGCAGGTGACGCTGCGGCTGAACGACCGCGGGCCGGCAACGCCCGGCCGGCTGCTCGCCGTCACGCCGAAGGTCGCCGCACTGCTGCATTTCGCGCCCGATGGCACCGCCCTCGTGCGCCTCGAACTCGATAGCGTGGCGAGCCAGGCGGCGGTGGCCGCGGTGCAGGGGGCGCCGGTGCTGGCGCCGACGGCGGCGCCGGTCGAGAGCGTCGAATCGACCCCGCTCGCGCCGCCCCCCGGCATGGCCGGTCGCCCGCCCACCGCTCCGCCGGCCGCCACGCCGGCACCGGTGGAGAGCGCGCCGACGGCGGCTGTCGCACCGCTGCCGGCCATCGCCGTGCAGGGCACGCCCGCACCGGGGCGGCTCTGGATCGACTGCGGCGGCTTCGGGCAGTATACGTATGCCAATCAGTTGCGCGCCCGCCTGGCCGGATTCGGCGCGGCTATCGACACCCCGGCCGATGCCGGCGAGGCGCGCTTCGTGGTCCGCATCGGCCCGATCGGGAGCGTTGCCGAAGCCGATGCGCTGTTCCGCCGGGTGATCCAGGCGGGGGTCGCGGGGGCGAAACTGGTGGTCGAATAAAAGGAGCCGCTCCATGCCCAGCCGCCGCGCGACGCTTGCCGCCCTGCCCTATGCGCTGATCGCGCCCGGTTTGCTGTCGCGGAGCGCCGATGCCGCGCGGCTGAAGGCGAAACCACCGGCCGCCGAGCCGCCGGCCGAGCCGGCAACCCCGGCGAACACGCCGCTCGGCCCGCTCGGCACCACGGCACGCTTTGCCATCGTGATCGACTTCAATACCGGTGCGACCTTGCTCGACAAGGACGCCGACGTGGCGATGGTGCCCTCCTCGATGACCAAGCTGATGACGCTCTATATCGTCTACGACCGGCTGAAGGCCGGCCGGCTGCAGCTCGATCAGGCGCTGCCGGTGAGCGAGAAGGCGTGGCGCACCGGCGGGTCGAAGATGTTCGTCCCCTATCCCGGCAGCGTGACGGTGGAGAATCTGATCCGCGGGCTGGTGGTCGATTCCGGCAACGATGCCTGCATCGTGCTGGCCGAGGGCATCGCCGGCTCGGAGGGCGAGTTCGTCGATCTGATGAACAAACAGGCGGCTCTGCTCGGCCTCACCCATTCGAGTTTTCGTAACCCCACCGGGCTGCCCGACCCCGGCCACGTGATGTCGGCCCGCGATATCGCAACGCTGGCGGCCGCCCTGATCCGTAATTTTCCGCAGTATTACCACTTCGATTCGGAAAAAACTTTCAAATTCAACAATATCGAGCAGTATAACCGCAACCCGCTGGTGCAGAAGGGCGTCGCCGACGGGTTGAAGACCGGGCATACCGAGGCCGGCGGCTATGGCGTGGTGGGCAGCGCCGAGCGGCAGGGCCGGCGGGTGATCGTGGTACTGAACGGCATGGCCTCCACGCGCGAGCGCTCCGAGGAATCGGAGCGGCTGCTGGAATGGGCGTTTCGCGAGTTCGAGGACGTGCGGCTGTTCAGCGCCGGCCAGGTGCTGGGGCATGTGCCGGTCTGGCTCGGCGAGGCGCCCAGCGTGCCGCTCGTCGCCGGGCAGGATCTGCTGGTCACCATGCCCAAGCAATGGCAGGACAAGGCGAAGATCGAACTCGACTATGCCGCCCCGGCACGCGCGCCGGTACGCAAGGGCGCGCCTCTCGGGCGCATTGCGGTGAGTGGCGCCGGCGTGCCGGATTTCGC
>DAHXNW010000163.1 GCA_027365195.1 Acetobacteraceae bacterium | reverse complement strand
GCGCGGCGATACACCCCGGCGATGATCGAGGCGAGGCGGAACATGGCGAAAACGATGGCGAAATCGAGATCCGGCGCCCCCGCCCGCCCGGTGCGGGCGCAATATCGTGCCACGTAATCGGCTTCCGCAGGAATGCCGAGGGCGATCAACGCCGCCTCGCTCACCCCCTCGGCGGCGGCGGGCAGACGGTAGGTGAGCAGATTATAGGCCAGATCGGCGAGCGGCTGGCCGATGGTCGCCAGCTCCCAGTCGAGCACGGCGACGACGCGCGGCTCCTCAGGATGGATCAGGAGATTGCCCAGCCGATAGTCGCCATGCGCGATCACCGCCGGCTCGTCGGGCGGCACATGCGCCGGCAGCCAGCGCATCAGCGCCTCCATCGCCGGCACGTCCTCGGTGCGCGAGGCTTCGTATTGCTTCGACCAGCGCGCGATCTGACGCGCCATGTAGCCTTCCGGCCGGCCGAAGCCCTCTAGCCCGAGCGTGCGCCAGTCGAGCTTGTGCAGCAGCGCGAGCACGCGGTTCATGTCGTCATAGATCGCCGCCCGCTCGGCCTTGGTGCAGCCGGGCAGGGTGCGGTCGGGGAAGACGCGGCCGGGGATGTAATCCATCACGTAGAACATCTGCCCGATGACCGACGGGTCGGTGCACAAAAGGCGCATGCGCGGCACCGGCACCTCGGTTGCGGCGAGCGCCTGCATCACGGCGAATTCGCGGTCTATCGCATGGGCGGAGGGCAGCAGCTTGCCCGGCGGCTGCTTGCGCAGCACATAGGCGCCGCGCGCGGTTGCGAGATGGAACGTCGGGTTGGACTGGCCGCCCTGGAACTGCCGCACCACGCAGCCCTCGGCGAAATCCGGCAGGGTTTGGCGCAGATGAGCGATCAGAGCGGCTTCGTCGAAGCGGTGGTTGGCCAGCACCGGCACCAGTTCCGGCGCGCCGGTCATCGGCCTATTCTCCGCCGAGCGGCGAACCGACGGTCACGCCCCCGTCGATCACCATCGTCTGTCCGGTCATGAAGCTGCCGGCGGAGGAGGCGAGAAACACCGCGGCGCCGGCGATCTCGTCCGCCTCGCCGATCCGCTGCAGCGGCGTCTCGCGCGCACGCTGGCGTTCGAGCGTCGGGTTCTCCCACAGCGCGCGGGCGAAATCGGTGCGGATCAGGCCGGGGGCGATACAGTTGGCGCGGATGTTCTTCGGCCCCCAGGCAACCGCGATGTTGCGCACCAACTGCATGTCGGCCGCCTTCGACAGGCCATAGACGGCGAGCGTGGGCGTGCCGCGCAGCCCGGCGATGGAGGAGACGACGACGATCGACCCGCCGCCGCGCGCCGCCATCCCCGGCAGCACCATGTTGCACAGCCAGAAATTGCTGCGCACGTTGGCGTTCATGATGCGGTCATAGGCTTCGTCGGGGATCGCCTCGGCCGGGCCGAAATATGGGTTCACCGCAGCGTTGCACACCAGTATGTCGATGCCGCCCCAATGCGCCACCGTCTGCTCCACCAGGGCGGCGAGCTGCGGCTTGTGGGCGATGTGACAGGGAATGACATGCGCCTCGCCGCCGCGCGCGATGATCGCTTCGGCCACCGGCGCACAGGCCTCCGGCTTGCGGCTGGACACCACGACGCGGGCGCCATGCTCGGCAAGCCGCTCGGCGATGGCGCGGCCGATGCCACGGCTGGAGCCGGTGACGACGGCGATTTTGCCGGCCAGATCGAATAGAGACATCGCACTTCCCCCTAGACCATGATGGTTGCAGCCCGCGCCTTCCCGCGCCCCCACCCGAACACCCATTCAGCATACGGTCGTGGGTGACCGGGAGGGAGTGCGGGAAGGCGCAGGTTCGCTTCGCACATCACACATTCGGCCGCTCGGGCTGATATTTCGCCAGTTCCAGCCGGCCGAGCTGATGGCGGTGCACCTCGTCCGGGCCATCGACGATGCGCATCGTGCGGGCCGTCGCGAACATCTTGGCCAGGCCGAAATCGGTCGTCACGCCGCCGCCGCCATGCGCCTGGATCGCCCAGTCCACCACCTGGCAGGCCATGTTCGGCACCGCGACCTTGATGGCGGCGATGTCCTGCTTCGCTGCCTTGTTGCCCACCGTGTCCATCTTCCACGCCGCATGCAGCACCAACAGGCGTGACTGCTCGATCATGATGCGCGCATTGGCGATCCGCTCGATCATCACCCCCTGCTCGGCGAGCTTGCGCCCGAAAGCATGGCGCGCGAGGGCGCGTTTGCACATCGCCTCGAGCGCGCGTTCGGCAAGGCCGATGGTGCGCATGCAGTGATGGATGCGCCCCGGCCCGAGCCGCCCCTGCGCGATCTCGAAACCGCGCCCCTCGCCGAGCAGGATGTTCGAGGCCGGCACCCGCACATTGTCGAACACCACCTCGCCATGGCCGTGCGGCGCATCGTCGAAGCCGAACACCGGCAGCATGCGCAGCACGTGCACCCCCGGCGCATCGCGCGGCACCAGGATCATCGACTGCTGGCGGTGCTTGTCGGTGTTGTGCGGATCGCTCTTGCCCATCACGATGAGGATGCGACAGCGCGGATCGCCGATGCCGGAAGACCACCATTTGCGCCCGTTGATGACATATTCATCGCCCTCGCGGGTGATGCGGCACTGGATGTTGGTCGCATCCGAGGAGGCGACCTCCGGCTCCGTCATGCAGAAGGCGGAGCGGATTTCGCCCTCCAGCAGCGGCGTGAGCCATTGCTGCTTCTGCGCCTCGGTGCCGTAGAGGTCGATGGTTTCCATGTTGCCGGTGTCGGGCGCCGAGCAGTTGAACACCTCCGACGCCCATTGCACGCGGCCCATGATCTCGGCGAGCGGGCCGTATTCGAGATTGGTGAGGCCGGCGCCGTGCTTGGAATGGGCGAGGAACAGGTTCCACAGCCCGGCCTCGCGGGCGCGCGGCTTTAACGCCTCGATGATCGGCACCGGCTGCCATCGGTCGCCCGCCGCCGCGAGTTGGGCGTGATAGGTTTCCTCGTTGGGGTAGATGTGCTCCGCCATGAACGCCTGCACGCGCGAGCGCAGGCCCTCAACTTTCGCCGAATAGCTGAAATCCACGTCCCGTCCCTCCGCTGGCGCGAGCCGATCTGCCGCCGGATCGCTGCCGCAGCCTCGCACCACAGGGCGGCGCTGGCAAGACCGGCGCTTGGGTTAGGTCCAGCAATGAGTGCGGGCCAGTGCCGCACTCATTTTCAAAACGAAGCCTACGACGGGATAGCGGTCAATACCGATAGAGCTCGTGCTTGAACGGGCCGGCCGCCGGTGTGCCGATATAGGCGGCCTGTTTGTCGGAGAGCTTGGTGAGCGCCGCGCCGACCTTCGCCAGATGCAGTGCGGCCACCTTCTCGTCGAGCCGTTTGGGCAGGGTGTAGACCTGGCGCTGATATTGCCCGGCCGGGGCCTGCCACAGCTCGATCTGCGCCAGCACCTGGTTGGTGAAACTGGCACTCATCACGAAGCTCGGGTGGCCGGTCGCGTTGCCGAGATTGACCAGCCGGCCCTCGCTCAACAGAATGAGCCGCTTGTCGTCGGGGAAGACGACCTCATCGACCTGCGGCTTGATGTTCACCCAGCGGTAATTGCGCAGCGCCTCGATCTGTATCTCGGAGTCGAAATGCCCGATGTTGCAGACGATGGCACGGTGTTTCATCGCGCGCATATGTTCGATGGTGATGACGTCGATATTGCCGGTCGCGGTGACGAAGATATCGGCGCGGGGTGCCGCATCTTCCATCGTCACCACCTCATAACCCTCCATCGCTGCCTGCAGCGCGCAGATCGGGTCGATCTCGGTCACCAGAACGCGGCAGCCGGCGTGGCGCAGCGAGGCGGCCGAACCCTTGCCGACATCGCCGAAGCCGGCGACCACGGCGATCTTGCCGGCCATCATCACATCGGTGCCGCGACGGATGCCATCGACCAGTGATTCACGCACACCATAGAGATTATCGAATTTCGATTTGGTGACGCTGTCGTTTACATTGATCGCCGGCACCAGCAGCGTGCCGGCGCGCGCCATCTCCCACAGCCGGTGCACGCCGGTCGTGGTCTCCTCCGACAGGCCGCGCACATCGGCGAGCATGGCGGGGTATTTGTCGTGCATCAGCTTGGTGAGATCGCCGCCGTCATCGAGAATGAGGTTGGGCGTCCAGCCATCCGGCCCGCGCACCGTCTGTTCGATGCACCACCAGAATTCCTCCTCGTTCATGCCCTTCCAGGCGAACACCGGAACCCCGGCGGCGGCGATGCCGGCGGCGGCTTGATCCTGCGTCGAGAAGATGTTGCAGGAAGACCAGCGCACGCTGGCGCCGAGCGCCATCAGCGTCTCGATCAGCACGGCGGTCTGGATCGTCATGTGCAGACAGCCGGCGATGCGTGCCCCGGCCAGCGGCTTGCTCGCGCCATATTCCTCGCGCAGCGCCATCAGCCCGGGCATCTCGTCCTCGGCGATGGCAATTTCCTTGCGGCCCCAGTCGGCGAGGGCGATGTCACGAACTTTGTAGTCGGCGGTCATGGCGGGCTCCGGTCGGGGCGTTGGTAGGGAGTTAGGTATTCATCGCGTCGAAGAAATCCTGATTGGTCTTGCTATATTTCAGCTTGTCGAGCAGGAATTCCATCGCATCCGTCGTGCCCATCGGGTTGAGGATGCGGCGCAGCACCCACATTTTCGACAGCATCGCCTTGTCCACCAGCAATTCCTCCTTGCGGGTGCCCGATTTGGTGATGTCGATCGCGGGGAAGCTGCGCTTGTCGGAGAGCTTGCGGTCGAGAATGATTTCCGAATTGCCGGTGCCTTTGAACTCCTCGAAGATCACCTCGTCCATCCTGCTGCCGGTATCGATCAGAGCCGTTGCGATAATCGTCAGGCTGCCGCCTTCCTCGATGTTGCGCGCGGCGCCGAAAAACCGTTTCGGCCGTTGCAGCGCATTGGCATCCACGCCACCGGTCAGCACCTTGCCCGAGGATGGCACCACGGTGTTGTAGGCGCGCGCGAGGCGGGTGATGGAATCGAGCAGAATCACCACGTCCCGCTTGTGCTCCACCAGGCGCTTGGCCTTTTCGAGCACCATCTCCGTCACCTGCACATGGCGCGTCGCTGGCTCGTCGAAGGTGGAGGCGACGACTTCGCCTTTCACCGTGCGCACCATGTCCGTCACTTCCTCCGGCCGCTCGTCGATGAGCAGAACCAGGAGGAACACGTCAGGATGATTGGCGGCGATGGCGGTGGCGATGTTCTGCAGCATCACCGTCTTGCCGGTGCGCGGCGGGGCGACAACCAGGGCGCGCTGGCCCTTGCCGATCGGCGCGATCAGGTCGATCACCCGGGGGGTGAAATCCTTGCCGGGCGCCTTGGCGACGGAGAGGAAATTCTCCACCTCCATCTTGAGCCGCCGGTCGGGATAGAGCGGTGTCAAATTGTCGAAATTGATCCGGTGGCGCACCGCTTCTGGTGGCTCGAAATTGATCGTATTGACCTTGAGCAGGGCGAAATACCGCTCGCCCTCTTTCGGTGCGCGAATCTGCCCCTCCACCGTATCGCCGGTGCGTAGGCCGAAGCGGCGCACCTGATTGGGGCTGACGTAGATATCGTCCGGCCCCGGCAGGTAATTCGCCTGCGGGCTGCGCAGAAAGCCGAAGCCGTCCGGCAGGATTTCGAGCGTTCCCTCGCCATGGATAGCCTGGTCGTTATCGGCCAGATTCTTCAGGATCGCGAACATCATGTCCTGCTTGCGCAGGGAGGAAGCGTTTTCGATCTGCAGTGATTCGGCAAAACTCAGCAGATCCGCGGGGGATTTTGCCTTGAGCTCGGCAAGATGCATCGGGGCCTCGGGGATAAAAGAAGATCAGCCAGAAAAGGGATCGGGCAGGAGGCCCGTCATGATGCTCCCTTCGCCCGAGGGCGGCCAGGAGGCTTCGAAGGAGAGGATTTCGGCGAAGACGCGGCTATATTCACGAGCCTCATAAGCGCCTATGGCGCATTCGTCAATATCCGGCTCAAAACGGTTTGACCACCACCATCACAACGATGATCAGCAACAGCACGGTGGGGATTTCATTCGCGATGCGATAGAACCTCTCTGTCCGCGTGTTGCGGTCCTCCATGAAATCGCGCCGCCAGCGCGAAACGGCGCCGTGAAACCCGGTCAGCAGGAGCACCGCCAGCAGTTTCACATGAAACCAACCGTGCTGCCCCGCCAACACCCCGGGCGTCAGCACCAGCAGAATGCCGAAAAGCCAAGTGGCGATCAGCGCCGGGGTGGTGATCTGGCGCAAGAGGCGCCGCTCCATCACCTTGAAGCGCTCGCTCATCTCGCTGCCCACCGGGGCCGTGCAGTGATAGACATATAGCCTCGGCAGATAGAACAACCCGGCCATCCAGGCCACCATCGAGACGATATGGGCAGCCTTGATCCAGAGATAGAGCGGGGCGAGGGCGGCGATGGTCATGCGGCGAGCCTCATGCGGTTCTGCGGACAGTCGCGATGCTGCGCCGGGCAGACCGCGCAGGCGGAGGAAAGCCCCGGCCCGCGCGCCACGGCGCGGCGCACCAGATCGGCGAGGGCGGCGATGAAGCCCGCATCGCTATTCTGCGCCGGCGTGCGGAAATAGCCCGGAATGTGGCGTTCCCGGCCAAGCTCGGCATATTCCACGTCGAGCTCCACCAGGGTCTCGGAATGTTCGGAGACGAAAGCGATCGGCACCACCAGCACCGCAACCCCGGCATCGGCCGCCTGCTCGATCTCCTCGTCGGTCGCCGGGGTGAGCCATTTCTGCGGCGTGGCGCGCGATTGAAAGCAGATCCGATAATCCAGATCCGCCAGATCGAGCGCCGCCACCACGGCAGCAACCGTGCTCTCCACCTGAAACCGATAGGGATCGCCGCCGGCGACGATCACCTCCGGCAGGCCATGCGCGGAGAACAGCACGCGCAGTTTCACCGTGGCGTCCAACGCTGCCCGTGCGGCGAGGTAGCTCTGCCGCACGATCGCCGCCGTCGCCCGCGCATAGCCGGCATCGGCATGCCAGCAGCAGAGCGTCACCGTCGGCTTGGCAAGCCCGCCGCGCGCCGCCGCCTCGCGCCAGGCGGTGAGCGAACTGCCGGTGGTGGTGGTGGAATATTGCGGATAGAGCGGCAGCAGCACCACCTGATCGGGATCGAACGCCCGCACCGCCGCCACCGTCTGCGCACTGAACGGGTGCCAGTAGCGCATGGCGATGAAACAGCGCGTCTCGAATTCACCCAATTGCGCCTGCAACGCCCGCCCCTGCGCCTGCGTCAGCCCGAACAGCGGCGACTGGCCGCCGAGCAGCCGGTAGTTCTCGCTCGCCGGCTTCACCCGCGCGCGCGCGATGATGCGCGCGAGGATCGGGCGGATGAAGAACGGCACGCGCAGAATCGCAGGGTCGCGAAACAGGTTGAGCAGGAACGGACGCACCGCGACCGGGCTATCCGGACCACCGAGGTTGAACAGCACGACGGCGAGTTTTGGCTTGGCACTCATCGGCGACAAAGAGGGGGCAAAACCACCCGCCGTCAAGCCGCGCGCAGTAGGCGCACCAGTGCCGCCACGTGCTCCGGCGGTGTTTGCGGCACGATGCCGTGGCCAAGGTTGAACACATGCGGGCCACCCCGCACGGCGGCCAGCAGGCTCGCCACTTCGCGTTGCATCGCCTCGCCGCCGGCGAGCAGCGCCATCGGATCGAGATTACCCTGCAACGCCACCCGCGCCGGCACCAGCGCGCGCGCCACCTGCGGGGAGACCGAGGTATCGAGCCCGACGGCGGCAACCCCGGTCGCCGCCGCGTAGCTGCCGAGCAAGGTGCCGCCGAGACGGGGAAAGCCGATCACCGGCACGGTGGGAAACCGTGCGGCGAGGGCCGCCACGATGTGCTGCGCCGGCGCCGTGACATAGGCCGCGAACAGCGCCGGCGAGAGCACGCCGGCCCAACTGTCGAACAGCATCACCACCTCGGCGCCGGCCTCGATCTGTGCCGCCAGATAGACGATGCTCGCCTCGGTCAGCACCTCGATAAGCCGGGCGAAATCTTCCGGCGCCTGGTAGGCCATCAGCCGGGTGCGGGCGAAATCCTTCGACCCACCACCCTCGACCATGTAGCAGGCGACGGTGAACGGGCCGCCGGCAAAACCGATCAGCGCCGCCGACGGATCGAGGCCGTTGCGCACCCGGCGCACGGTTTCCAGAATGGGCGCGATGGCATCGGGCAGGCGATGCCTGTCGAGCCGCGCGATATCGGCGGTTTGCAGTTGCGGCAACACCGGCCCCTCACCGGCGGCGAAGCGCAGACCATAGCCGAGTGCCCAGGGCAGCATCAGGATGTCGCTGAACAGAATCGCGGCATCCATGCCGAAACGCCGCACCGGCTGCAGCGTGACTTCCGCCGCCAGCGCCGGATTGGTGCAGAGGGCGATGAAATCCCCCGCCTCGGCCCGGAGCGCGCAATATTCCGGCAGATAGCGGCCGGCCTGGCGCATCAGCCAGATCGGCGGCGGCCAGACGGCCTCTCCGGCCAATACGCGCAGCAGTGTCTTCACCGGTTTTCCATCCTCTGACGCCTTCGCCTATCGCAGAATTCCGCCGACGTCGAAACCCTATCCCCTCAATAAAAGAGTCTTAAAAAAGTTTGTGGCCTTAGAGGAAGCCTGTGAGTCATCGGGTACCCCACATCCGGCGCCTTGCACACCGCGCCATCCACCGCCAAAGCGGTTTTCAATAGACTGAAATCAAATGCGATTTCATGGTTATCCAGTAATCGCCGTCGACCGTGGGCAAACCATGCACCGATCCCGGGGGCGTGCGCTTCATCCCCATAATTCTTCCAGCACGGCTTGCGCCCCCCTGTTCGAAGCGGTTATCCCCGCTATCCTCTCTTGCATGATGCAGCCGCAGATGAACCTCCATCTCGTCTCCGATGCCACCGGGGAGACGCTGAACGCGATCGCGCGGGCGACGGTCGCGCAGTTCGAGCATGTCAAGATCGTCTATCATCGCTGGTCGCTCGTGCGTACC
>DAHXNW010000218.1 GCA_027365195.1 Acetobacteraceae bacterium | reverse complement strand
GGGCGGATGCTGGTGATCGAGATGAACCCGCGCGTCTCGCGCTCCTCGGCGCTGGCCTCGAAAGCGACCGGCTTCCCGATCGCCAAGATCGCGGCGAAGCTCGCCGTCGGCTACACGCTCGACGAGCTGGCGAACGACATCACCCGCAGCACGCCGGCGAGCTTCGAGCCGACCATCGACTATGTGGTGGTGAAAATCCCCCGCTTCACCTTCGAGAAATTCCCCGGCACGCCGGCGCTGCTCTCCACCAGCATGAAGTCGGTGGGCGAGGCGATGGCGATCGGGCGCAGCTTCGCCGAGGCGCTGCAGAAGGGGCTGCGCAGCATGGAGACCGGGCTTGCCGGGCTGGACCCGATCGACCCACCGGGCGATGGCGGCGCCGATGCCTATCGCGCCGCCCTTTCGGCCCCGCGGCCGGACCGGCTGCTGATGGCGGCGCAGGCGTTGCGGGCCGGCCTCACCGTCGAGGAGATCCACGAGGCCTGTAAATTCGACCCCTGGTTCCTCCGCCAGCTCGCCGGCATCGTCGCCGCCGAGCGGGACGTGCAGGCGATGGGGCTGCCGCAGACCGCCATCGGGCTGCGCCGGCTGAAATCGCTCGGCTTCGCCGACCGCCAGCTCGCCCGCCTCGCCGGGCGCACCCCGGCGCAGGTCGCGGCACTGCGTGGCCGCCTCGGCGTGCAGCCGGTGTATAAGCGCATCGACACCTGCGCCGGCGAATTCGCCTCCGCGACCCCCTATCTCTATGCCACCTACGAGGCCGGTTTCGGCGCGCCATCCTGCGAGGCCGCCCCCACCGCGCGGGAAAAAATCATCATCCTGGGCGGCGGCCCGAACCGCATCGGCCAGGGCATCGAGTTCGACTATTGCTGCGTGCATGCCGCCTATGCGCTGCGCGAGGCAGGCTTCGAGACCATCATGGTGAACTGCAACCCGGAGACGGTGAGCACCGATTACGACACCTCCGACCGTCTCTATTTCGAGCCGCTGACCGATGAGGATGTGATCGCCCTGGTGCGGCGCGAGCAGTCGGTGGGCACGGTGCGCGGCTGCATCGTGCAATATGGCGGGCAGACGCCGCTGAAGCTCTCACGCGCGCTCGCCGCCGCCGGCATCCCGATCCTCGGCACCAGCGCCGATGCGATCGATGTCGCCGAGGACCGCGAGCGTTTCCAGCAGCTCCTGCAACGGCTTTCGCTGCTGCAGCCGGAGGCCGGGATCGCCCGCTCGGCGGAGGAGGCGGAGCGCGTCGCCGAGCGGCTCTGCTATCCGGTGGTGATCCGCCCGAGCTATGTGCTCGGCGGCCGGGCGATGGAAATCGTGCATGATCGCGCCGGGCTGCAACGCTATCTGCGCGAAACCTTGCGTGCCGGGGGAGATGCCTCCTTCGCCGCCGGCCCGGTGCTGATCGACCGCTATCTGGCCGATGCGATCGAGGTCGATGTCGATGCCATCGCCGATGGCGAGCGTGTGTATGTCGCCGGCGTGATGGAGCATATCGAGGAGGCCGGCATCCATTCCGGCGATTCCGCCTGCGCCCTGCCGCCGTACACCCTGCCGCCGGCGATCGTCACCGAGTTGAAGGCGCAGACCGAGGCTCTGGCCAAGGCGCTCGGCGTCGTCGGGCTGCTCAACGTGCAATACGCCATCAAGGGCGATGCGATCTATGTGCTGGAGGTCAATCCCCGCGCCTCGCGCACCGTGCCGTTCGTCGCCAAGGCGACCGGGGTTCCGGTCGCCAAAATCGGCGCGCTGGTGATGGCGGGCGCACGGCTCGACGGCTTCCGCCTCGACGATCAAGCAATCGCGCCGCATGTCGCGGTGAAGGAGGCGGTGTTCCCCTTCGCCCGCTTCGCCAATGTGGACACCATTCTCGGCCCGGAGATGAAATCGACCGGCGAGGTGATGGGCATCGATGCGAGCTTCGAGCGTGCCTTCGCCAAGGCGCAGCTCGGCGCCGGCGTGGTGCTGCCGCTCGCCGGCACCGCCTTTCTCTCGGTGCGCGATGCCGACAAGACGGTGCTCGCGGCCCTCGCGCGCCGGCTGATCGGCATGGGCTTCGCGCTCTGCGCCACGCGCGGTACGGCGGCGCGCATCCGCGAGGCGGGCCTTGAGTGCAGCGTGGTGAACAAGGTGCTGGAGGGGCGGCCGCATTGCGTCGATGCGATCCGCTCGGGCGAGTTTCAATTGGTGATCAATACCGCCTCCGGCCCGCAGTCGGTGAGCGACAGCTTCGACATAAGGCGCAGCGCGCTCACCCATGGCGTGCCGCATTACACCACCATCGCCGGCGCGCGCGCCGCGGTGCACGCGATCGCTGCCCTGCGCGCGGGGACGCTTGAAGTCGCCCCTTTGCAATCTTATTTCCGCGGATCATTCTAAGCGCGGGCGGCCCCCGGGTCGCCGCCGTCGTGCAACCGCATCATTGTTGAGGGTCTCGCTGTGCAGAAGTTCCCGATGACCGCCCCTGGCCTGCAGCGGTTGGAGGAGGAACTCCGCCATTTGAAGGCGAGCGAGCGCCCGGCGGTGATCCGCGCCATCGCCGAGGCGCGCAGCCATGGCGATCTGAGCGAGAATGCCGAATACCACGCGGCGCGCGAGCGGCAATCCTTCATCGAGGGGCGCATCGGCGAGTTGGAGGAGATCGTCTCGGCCGCCGAGGTGATCGACCCCGCCTCGCTCTCCGGCGATAGCGTCAAATTCGGCGCGCAGGTGAAGCTGATCGACGAGGAGAGCGAGCGCGAGGTGTGCTATCAGATCGTCGGCGTGCATGAGGCCGATATCAAGCAGGCGAGGCTCTCGATCTCCTCGCCGCTGGCCAAATCGCTCATCGGCAAGCGACCGGGCGATACCGTCTCGGTGCCGGCACCGGGCGGCGACCGTACCTACGAAATCCTCAGCGTCAAGTTCGGCTGAAAGCATGATGCGTTCAAGTCAAGCCTGCACCGGCCCGCACCCCCACCCGGCCACCCATTCCAGTATACTGATGTGGATGGCCGGGTGGGGGTGCGGACCGGTGCAGGCTTGGCGGGTCAACCTCTGAAAGCGCCCCCCGTGCCGATCGGGCTGGCCGATATCGAGGCGGCGGCCCGCCGCATCGCCGGGCGCGTGCTGCGCACACCGGCCATCGCGAGCGACGCGCTCTCGCGCGCGACCGGTGCCAAGGTGGTGCTCAAGCTCGACCATTTGCAGGCGACCGGGGCGTTCAAGGAGCGCGGCGCCGCCAATCGCCTCGCCTTGCTCACCCCGGCCGAGCGCGCCGCCGGGGTGATCGCGATGTCCGCCGGCAATCATGCGCAGGCGGTGGCGCGGCATGCGAGCCTGCTCGGCATCGCCGCGACCATCGTCATGCCGCGCTTCACGCCGGCGACCAAAGTCACCCGCACCGCCGCCTGGGGGGCGAGCGTGGTGCTACATGGCGAAACGCTCGCCGAAGCGGCCTCCCACGCGCGCGATCTCGCCAAGGCACGGGGGCTGGTGTTCATCCATCCCTATGACGATCCGGCGGTGATCGCCGGACAGGGTACGCTCGCGCTCGAATTGCTACAGGACTGGCCGGATCTGGAGGTGCTGCTGATCCCGCTCGGCGGCGGTGGGCTGCTCGCCGGCTGTGCCGTGGCTGCCGCGGCGCTGGCGCCGGGGCTACAGGTGATCGGCGTCGAGGTCGCCGGCTACGCGGCGATGGCGCAGCGCCTCGCCGGCGAGGCGGTCTCGGTGGGCGGGGCGACGATCGCCGAGGGCATCGCCGTGCGCGATGTCGGTGAAACCCCGCTCGCCCTGCTGCGCGCGCTCGCCATCGAGGTGATGGTGGTGCCCGAGCGTGCGGTGGAGCAGGCGATCGCCCTGCTCGCCGAGGGGGCGAAGCTGGTGAGCGAGGGCGCCGGCGCCGCCGGCCTCGCCGCCCTGCTCGCCGCGCCGGCGCGTTTCGCCGGCAAGCGGGTGGGGATTGCGATCTGCGGCGGCAATATCGATCCGCGCATTCTGGCCAATGTGCTGCTGCGCAATCTGTTGCGCGACGGCCGGCTGCTCCGTCTGCGGCTCGACATTCCCGACCGTCCGGGCGTGCTCGCCGACATCGCCGGGCGGATCGGCGCCGCCGGCGGCAACATCATCGACGTCTCCCACCACCGCCTGTTCGCCGCCCCGAGCGTGCAGTCGGCCGGGTTGGAACTGATGGTGGAAGCACGCGATTCGGCGCATGGCGCGGCCATCGTCGCGACGCTGGAGGAGCAGTATGTGGTGCAGGTGATGGCCGGCGAACACGCCACGGCTTAGGGTTTGTTCGGGAATGAAGCGCCGGCCCCGCCTTTGTCCTTCTTCAGGCCCGTTTGCGCCGCCGCACCAACCCCAGCGCGAGTAGACCGGACCCGAGCAGCATGAGGCTCCCCGGCTCCGGCACCGGCGTCGCCAGGAACCCATCCGTGTTGCCCGTCGCATCGGTATAGAACCCGACCAACTGGCCATGATCGTTGATGCCGTTGATCACCGTCGTGCCGGCGAGCGCGAGCGGATCGTTGACGAGCGCGAATGTATCGGTCCGCGTGTTATACACGATCCCATCGGTCACGTTGTTGATTGTCGCCACACCGACCGCCAGGCCGTTGTTGTTCAGCCCGAACAATTCGGTGAGCGTCGCCCCCGGCGCATTCACGCTGGTGAATTGACCGTTGACGTCGAGAAACCCCAGCGTCGCACCGGAGGCGGCACTGGTATAGAAACCATCGATCGTGCCACTGTTGTTGATGCCGCTGGCAACCAGACTGCTGGCGGCACTGTCGATCACCGGCGTGAACGTCTTGCTGCCGATCGAATATGTATAGCCATGGCTATTGCCATTGGGGCCGTTATAAAACCCGACCGCGACATTATGATCGTTGACGCCGAGCAGATTATTGACCGGAACCGAGACGCTGGGCGTCTTGGGATCGTTCACGTTCGTAAAGACGCCATTGTTGTCCACGAACCCGAAATTCGGATCGGTGCCAGTATTGGTGCTCGACCAGAACCCGACCGTTACCCCGTTATTGTTGATCCCGATCACCTGGGTCTGCGCCGAACCCGGAAAATTCTCGTTCGTGTAGCTGTTCGGCGGCGTCAGCGTATAGCCCTTGTTCGGATGCCCAGCCGAGCCGAGACCGAAATAGCCGGCGATCGTGCCGGCGTTGTTGATCCCGAGCAGTTGATTGAACGTCAAGTCACCCGGATTGTCCAATGTCGTGAACGTATAAGCCGCCGCGCGTGCCACCTGCGGCGCCGCCGCAAGCCCAGTCGCCAGTCCAACTCCAAGCAACGCACACCTGAATCGAGTCATGACACTGCCCCCAGTTTTTGGTTTACGACGTGCGACGCGCCATCCTGCCGGTGCCTGTCGACACACGCAGCCAGCCAGACCTGCGCATGACAACGCATACTCGTTGCCGATCACGTACCCCGCAAAAACCGTGCCAATTTTTACCGATTTGATTCGGCACTGATTTTTCATTACGTTTACATTACTATGTAAACGTTTACGACACCGATTAGGCGTTTGCGTCTCAAAGGACCATTGGTGCAGTCATGCACTTTTGGTTGTTACTATGCCACTGGTGGCCCTTCTTGGTCTGGTGCATCTTCGGATCGCGCTTGGGCTCCGTTATTGGTCGCATGCGGCGCGTGGATGATGCTCGCATCGATGATCGTGCCCCGCGACAGCTTCGGTCCTCGCTGCGTGGACGCTACGATTCTATCGGACGCCCAAATGCCGCTCAGCCGAAAGCTTGATCAGAGGTTCCTGAGCGGTGGATTGCTCCGATCAATTCGTGCACGAAGCCGAGTTTCTCGATCGCTGGCGGTGAAAGAATGAACGGATAGAGATCTGGCTGCCCCATGCTGCGGTTGAGTGAATTGACCGCGAAAGTCAGGGGCAGCCAGTGATCGATCAGGCGTTCGATCGACTCGCAGCGATAGGGGTCGAAATCGATTTTGACATTCATCCCCTGCGTGCTAGCCGCCCGCGGTTGAATGCGCAGCCCGAAAGCACTCGCGGTATCGAGCGTATCGACGATATGCAGATAATGCGCCCAGGTTTCGGCGAAATCTTCCCATGGGTGCATGGCCGCATAGCTGCTCACGAAGTTGGACTGCCAGTCTTGCGGTGAGCCTTCGGCATAATGCCGCTGGAGGGCTTCCGCATAATCAGCGCGCTCGTCACCGAAACATGCCCGGAATTGCGCCTGTTGACCGGCATCGTCGATCAGCCGGTCCCAGTAATAATGGCCGATTTCATGACGAAAATGGCCGAGTAGCGTGCGATACGGTTCATTCATCGCCATCCGCAACCGGGCACGCTCGGCATCGTCCGCCTCGCGTAGCGCGATGGTGATCAGACCATTGTCATGCCCGGTGATCACCCGCTCGCCCTGCGGCGTCGGTGGGTCGGCAAGGAAATCGAACGCCAGCCCTTGCGGATGATCGTACCGGTTCAGCAGCGGCAAACCGAGGCGTAGCAACGAATAGATCAATCGGTGCTTGGCAACTTCCAACTTACGCCAGAGTTCGAGATGATCGCCGCGCGTCAAATCTGGAATGGTTTGATTATGGCGGCAGGCGATGCAGCGCGTTTCCACATCCACCGCCGCAACCATCCAGTTGCACACGTCGATCGCCGCATTGTCACAGAATCGGTACAACTGCCCGGACTCCGCATCTGCCTCCGCGCACCATAAATCGGTGCGCGGTTGCAGTGCGGACAATTCACCACGCTGTGGCAGAAATCCGAGTTGCAGACCGCAATTGCCGCATTGCCGATTTTCGAAATACAGTAATTGGTTGCAATTCTGGCAGTTGAACAGTCGCACCCGAGAGGTGTTCCTTTCGCCTCAGTGGCGTCCGACGAGTATGCCGAGGGCGAAGCCGACAGCGCCGGCGATCATAAGCGCAACCAGGGGTTGCTCTTCGATGCGATGGCCCATTTCATTCACCGCATCGCCCAATCCGGCCTGCACGCGCCCGGAAGCCTGCCGGAACTTGCCTTCGGCCTGCATCCCGGGATCACCCGAGAGAGCGCCGGCGGCGTCTTGCACCCGTCCGGCCGCCGTCTTGAAGGCGCCTTCAACCTGATTTTCGTCCATCGTAATCTCCTATATGTAAAAATAATGCGACTCACCGACATGGTCGACGCGCGTGGCTGACGCTACGACGCTACAATGTACGCCTCCCGGTGATGGCATGGTATATCACCAATACCACGATCGCGCCGATAACGGCCACGAACATACTGTAAAGATTGAATCCTGTCACGCCAACGGCACCCAGGCTATTGAACAGGAAGCCACCGACCAATGCGCCCACGATGCCGAGCACGATATCGATCAGCGCGCCTTCCCCGCTTCCGTTGACGATCCGGCTGGCAATGAAGCCAGCTACGAGGCCCAGAATAATCCAACCCAGAATTGACATGACTCCCTCCGATCTGCGTCGACCCATCGATCAACCTCCACAACGCGGCATGCCATGCGTTGGTTGCACCCGCGTACTTGCCAAGCCACCGCAGCCATGCAGAATGTTGCAGGCTGGTTGCACCGTGGGCCGGATCGTTCGGCTCGCATGACCATACGAATGACGAGGATGCGCTGCTCATGGGCCACTTGCGCGTCGCCGTTGATATCGGCGGCACTTTTACCGATCTGTGCATTCTCGACGAATCCAACGGCACGCTGCGTATCGCGAAAACTGCCACGACGCCGGACCCGATCGACGGGTTGCTGAGCGGCCTCGAGCAGAGCGGCGTCGATTTGCATGACGTCACCCTGCTCTCGCATGGCACGACGGTTGCCACCAACGCGCTGATCACCCGCCGCCTGCCGCGCGCGGCGATGGTGTGCACCGAGGGGTTTCGCGACGTCATCGAAATCCGCCGCGCCAATAAGGAAGATCTCTGGGATACCTATAAGGATGTCGCCCGTCCCTACATCCCGCGCCGCGACCGGCTCACCGTGCGCGAACGGGTCGATGCGGCCGGCGTGGTCGTCACACCGCTTGATGAAGACGCGGCGCGCGAGGTTGCGCGCATCCTGCAAAAGCGTGGAGTCGTGGCGGTGGCGATCTGTTTCATCAACGCCTTCGCCAACGGCGCCAACGAGCAGCGGATGAAGGCGATCCTGGAGGACGCCCTGCCCGGCGTCGCGATCACCGCGAGTTCCGACGTGTTGCCGGAAATTTTCGAGCATGAGCGTTTCTCCACCACGGTCGTCAACGCCATCCTCAGCCCGGTGGTGGGCGATTATTGTGTGCGGCTTGGCGAGGAATTGAAGCATCGCGGCTATGGCAGCGATCTGCTGCTGCTGCATAGCGGCGGCGGCGTGATGACGGCGAAAGGGGTGCGGCAGTTCGCCGGGCGGCTCGCCGGTTCCGGCATTGCCGCCGGCGCCATTGCGAGCCGGCACATCGCCGCGCAATGCGGCTTTCCCAATGCCATCGGCCTCGACATGGGCGGCACCAGCACCGATGTCTCGCTCGCCTTCGAGGGCAAGTCTCGCGTCACCAAGGACTGGTTCATCGAATTCGGCTACCCGATCCGCTTTCCCAGCATCGAGGTGCTCACCATCGGCGCCGGCGGCGGCTCGCTCGCCTGGATCGACGAAGGCGGCTCGCTGCGCAACGGGCCGCAATCGGCGGGCGCCAATCCGGGGCCGGCCGCCTATGGGCGTGGCGGCACCGTGCCGACCAATACCGATGCCAACATGGTGCTCGGCCGGCTCGGTAGCGGCCTCGCCGGCGGCAGTGTCTCGCTCGATCCCGCGCTTGCCACTGCCGCCGTGCGGCAGGGCATCGCGCAACCGCTCGGCATGGCGCTGCATGAGGCGGCGGAGGCGATCCTGCGCGTGGCGAACGCCAACATGGCCGATGCGGTCAGGCTGATTTCCATCAGCCGCGGCTACGACCCGCGCGATTTCGCGCTGGTGGCCTTCGGCGGCGCCGGCGCGCTGCATGGTGTGGCGCTCGCGCGCGAGTTGTCGATCCCGGTGGTGATCGTGCCGCCGAGCCCGGGTGTCACCTCCGCGCTGGGCTGCCTGCTGGTCGATATCCAGCACGATCTCGCGGAGAGCTACATCTGCCCGGCCGCCTCGGCCGATCCGGTGGCGATCGAGACCGCTTTCGCCACGCTGGAGAACGAGGCGTGGGCGCGCATGCGCCACGAGGGCGTGGCGGAGGACCAGGTTCTGATGCAGCGCACGATCGACATGATGTATCAGGGCCAGTGGCGCTCGCTGGCGGTGCCGGCCGGCCGGCCGGTGGGCAGCATCGCAGTGCTGATCGGCGCGTTTCACGCGCAGCATGAGCGGGAATATAATTTCCGCCGAGACGACGCGCCGGTCGATCTCTACCGGCTCAACGTGCAGGCGGTGGGGGTCGTGGCGAAGGCGGCGCTGGCGGAGCACGCTCCGAGCGGTCAAACCCCGGCGCCGCATGGGCGGCGGCCAGTGTGGTTCGGCGCGGCGGAACCATTCGACACGGCGATCTACCGGCGCGCCGATCTGCCGGCAGGCGCCATCATCGAAGGGCCGGCGATCGTCGAACAACTCGATGCGACCACGGTCATTCCACCGGCGACCACGGCGACGGTCGATCGCTTCCTCAATCTCGTGATGCGGGTGGCATGATGAACACGATTGCACGCACGGGTTTCGCGCTCGATCCGGTCACTTTCGAGGTGCTGAAGAATTCGTACATCACCGCGGTCGATCAGATGGCCGAGCAGATTCTGCGCACCTGCTATTCCTTCGTGATCTACAATCGGGATTTCTCCAACGCGCTGAACGACGTCAATGGCGATTCGATCGCGCAGGGCAATGCCGACATCGCGGTCCATGTCGGCACGCTGCATTACACCTGCAAGGACGTGATCCGCGCCTTCAAGGACGATATGCGGCCGGGCGATGTGTTCGCGATCAACGATCCTTATGCCGGCGGCACGCATTTCCCCGATGTGCGCCTGGTGCGGCCGATCTTCGTCGATGGCGCGCCGATCGCCTATACGCAATCGAACGGCCACTGGTCCGATGTCGGCGGCAGCGTGCCGGGCTCGTTCGACGTGATGGCGCGCGAGATGTTCCGCGAAGGCATTCGTATCACTCCGGTGCGGCTGTGGGATGGCGGGCGATTCTGCAAGGACGTTGCCGGGCTGATCGCCGCCAACACGCGTGACCCCGCCTCGATCATCGGCGATATGCAGGCGCAGGCGGAGGCGACACGCGTTGCTGAACGCGAAATTCTGCGCCTCGTCGGTAAATACGGCAAGGATACCGTCGTCGCCGGCTTCGCCGATGTGCAGGACTATGTCGAGCGCGCGATGCGCCAGCGGATCGCCGCCCTGCCCGATGGCAGTTGGGAGACGCAGGATTTCATCGATCGCGATCCGGCCGGCGGCGAAGGGATGATCCCGATCAAGGTGCGCATGACGATCGCCGGCGATCGGGTGATCTATGATTTCACCGGCAGCCATGCCTGCATCGGCTCGCTGTATAATTCCGCCTTCGGTGCGACGTTCTCCGCCGTCGTCGCCGGCATGAAGACGTTTTTTCCCGATCTGCCGCTGAATTCCGGCTTTTATCGACCGATCGAGGTGATCGCGCCGGAGGACAGCATCGTCAATGCGCGCTGGCCGGTCGCCGTCACCGGGTTTCTGATGCCGTACGAAAAAATCATGAACTCGATCTATGAAATATGGTCGAAAATCCTGCCGCAACGCGCCATCGCCTGCGCCTTCAATCTCGAATATCTGCTGACCGGCGGGCGCGATCTGCGCACGCCGGAGAAAAAAATCTTCATGTTCTACGACTGGCTTCCCGGCGGCTGGGGCGGGCGCAACGGGCGCGACGGGGCGAATGCCACCACCGCCTGTTTCGGCACTGGATTGCAATCGCAGCCGGTGGAGGGACAGGAGCGGGTTTCGCCCATTCTCACCAATGAATATCAAATCCTCACCGACAGCGCCGGCCCCGGCAAATGGCGCGGCGGTGCCGGTGTACGCAAGACGAGCACGCTGCGCGAGGCCGATCGCACGGTAATCTCCTATATCTGCGATCGGGAGCGGGCGATCGTCTGGGGCATCGAAGGCGGCCTGCCCTCGATGCCGCACGGCCTCACGCTCACCCGCGCGGAGGATGGCAAAGCCGATTGGCTCGGCTCGGTATTTTCCGACGAGGCGCTGCGCAGTGGCGACGTGTTCAGCCGCCCGACGGCCGGCGGCGGCGGCTATGGCGATCCGCTGGAGCGCGACCCGGCGCTGGTGTGCGAGGATGTCGCCGATGAGTATGTCTCGATCGCGCGGGCGCAAAAGGATTACGGCGTGATCATTCGCGTGGTCGATGCCGATCTCGCCGCCTACGCGGTCGATGCCGAGGCAACGGCAGCGGAGCGCGCGCGGCTGCGCGGGCTGCGGCGGGGGCGGCTACGCGAGGCGCCGGAGGCGGTCGCCGCGCGGTTCCGTGCCGGCGAGATCGACGCGCTCGACGCGGTGCGCCATTACGCCGTGGTGCTCGACTGGAACAGCGGCGAAGTACTGCCGATATCGACCGCGCAGTTCCGCGAGATGTTCCTCAAACGCTCGGCGGCGCATTGGGTGGATTGAGCCTCCCTCTTGCGGTGGCGCGCCGAGGGCGTAGCGTGCAGCCATGAGCGAGACGATCGAGACCGACGTGGCGATCATCGGCGCCGGGCCGGCGGGGCTGTTCGCCGCGTTCGAGCTTGGCATGCTGCAACTGCGCGCGGTATTGATCGATGCGCTGACCGAGACCGGCGGGCAATGCAGCGCGCTCTATCCGGAAAAGCCGATCTATGACATCCCCGCTTGTCCGGTGATCGAGGCGGGTGCGCTGATCGCGCGGCTGGAGGCGCAGATCGCACCGTTTCAGGTGCCGCGCCTGCTCGGCCGCCGGGTCGAGCGGCTTTCCGGCGCGCCGGGGGCGTTCGTGCTCGGCACCGATCGTGGCGATGTGGTACGGGCCAAAGCGGTGATCATCGCCGCCGGCGCCGGTGCATTCGGGCCGAACCGGCCGCCGCTCGAAGGACTGGCGGCGTTCGAGGCGAGCGGGGCGGTGCAGTATTACGTCCGCCGGCGCGAATCGCTGCGCGGGCAGCGCGTGGTGATCGCCGGCGGTGGCGATTCGGCGGTGGATTGGGCGCTCGCCTTGCGCGGGATTGCGGCCTCGATCCAACTGGTGCACCGGCGGGCGAAATTCCGCGCCGCGCCGGAAAGTGCCGCACAGCTCGAGGCCGCCGCCGCCCGCGGCGAGATCGAGCTGGTGATTCCCTATCAGTTGCACGGCTTGCAGGGCGCGGGCGGCGCGCTGGAAGCGGTCGCGGTCGCGAGTCTCGATGGCACGATCCGCCACCTGCCGGCGGATCGGCTGCTCGCCTTCTTCGGTCTCTCGACCGATCTTGGTCCGATCGCCGGCTGGGGCATGGCGCTCGCGGCCCATCATGTCGCGGTCGAGCCGGCGAGCTGCGAGACGAGCCTGCCCGGCGTGTTCGCGATCGGCGATGTGGCGCGCTATCCGGGCAAGCTGAAGCTGATCCTGCAGGGGTTCAGCGAGGCGGCGATGGCGGCGCACGCCATCCACCCGATCTGCCGCCCCGGCCAGGAACTGCATTTCCAGTATTCGACCAG
>DAHXNW010000145.1 GCA_027365195.1 Acetobacteraceae bacterium | reverse complement strand
CTTGAACAGCGCCTCCATCTGCCGGCCGAAATCGTCGTCGATGATGACGGCGTCGATCTCGTCGTTGAACAGCACGCTGCGCCAGTCGAGATTGGCCGAGCCGACGATCGAGAGCACGCCATCGATCACCACCGTCTTGGCATGCAGCACCACGCCGCGACGTTCATAGATCCGCACCCCGGCTTCCAGCATGTCCTGATAATGCGAGCGCCCGGCCTCGATCGCGACCAGACTGTCGCTATGCGCCGGTGCGATCACCTGCACCTGCACCCCTCGCCGGGCCGCGCCCTCCAGCGCATGGCGCAACGCAGGCGGCGGCACGAAGAAGCCCGTGGTCAGATGGATCGAACTGCGCGCGAGTGACATCGCCACCAGCAGCGTGCGATAGATCAGCGGCCGCTCGTCATCCGGGTCGCCATCGACGGCGAGCACGCGCGCCGTGCCACGCGCCACCTGCGGGGTCGGCGGCGGTGGCGGCAGCGGCGGCCCATGCTGGTCGTTCCAGCTCTGGGCGAACAGCGTCTCGAACTGCGCGACCACCGGCCCCTCGATGCGCACGTCGGTATCGCGCCACTGCATATGTCCTGGCCCGTTGGCGGTATCGCCCGGATGATTGAGATAGACGCGGGTGATGTTGACACCGCCGGTGATGGCGATCGCCCCGTCCACCACCAGCAGCTTGCGATGGTCGCGCCGGTTGAGATCGAGCGGCACGCGGGAAGAAAGGCGCAGCGGATTGAACTCCAGCACCTCGATGCCGCCCTCCCGCATCCGCTTGATCAGCGAATCCGGAAAATGCTTCGAGCCGAAGGCGTCATAGATGACATGCACCATCACCCCCTGCGCCCGCCGTTGCAGCAGCAGATTGGCGAAGGCCGTCCCCTCGACGGCATCGAACTGATAGCTTTCCATGTCGATGCGCTGCTTCGCGCCGGCGATCGCCTGCTGCATCGCCGCATAGGTGGAGGGCCCGTCATCGAGCAGCAGAACCGCGTTGCCGCCGACGAAGGGGCGACGGGTCAGCCGCTCTTCCTGGATTCGCATCAGTTCGATGATGCCGGCGCCGTTCGCGGTATGCGATTCGGCCATCAGATCGCTATCGACCGCGGGCAAGGAGGCGCATCCCGCGAGCGATGCGAGAAAACCGAGAAGTATCAGCCGACGCATCGAGCCTCCCTATACAACCAATGCTGCCAGAAGCGCGTCGAGACGCAGCAACCCCTCTGGCAGCGCACGCAGCCGGCCCCCTTCGCGGCTTACATAGCCGGCTGCCTCGGCCGCGCACAAGGTTTCGTGATCGACCGCCGCCTCAAAGGCGACGCCGCTGCGGGCGACGAAGCGAGCGAGGTCGATGCCCTCGGCCAGACGCAAGCCCATCAGCAGCATCTCGCGCGCCCGCTCACCCGGCGCCAGCGCCACATCGGCCACCGCGCCATGCCCTGCCCGCTCCACCGCCGCCGCCCAGGCCTCCGGCGTGCGAATGCGCCGCGTCGCCAGCACTGCGGTCGCCGCCGCATCCCCCGCGAGCGTGATGCGCCCATGCGCGCCGGGGCCGATGCCGGCGTAGTCGCCATAGCGCCAATAGGCGAGATTATGCCGGCTCTCCGCGCCCGGCCGGGCGTAGTTCGAGACCTCATAGGCGGCAAGGCCAGAAGCCGCCGCCATCTCCCCGGTCAACGCATAAAGCGCCGCCGCCGCATCGGCATCGGGCAGCACGATCTCGCCCCGCGCGTGGCGGCTGGCAAAAGCGGTGTCCGGCTCGATGGTGAGCTGATAGAGCGAGAGATGATCCGCCGCCAGTGCCAGTGCCGCCGCGAGTTCGGCGCGCCAGGCCGCCGGGGTCTGGCCAGGACGGGCGTAGATCAGATCGAACGAGAGGCGCGGGAACAGGGCGCGGGCGTGTTCCAGTGCCGCCCGCGCCTCGGCCGCGCTATGGCCACGGCCGAGAGCGCGCAGCGCCGCGTCATCCAGGCTCTGCACGCCGAGCGAGAGGCGGTTGACGCCGGCGTCGCGCAGCAGCGCGAGCCGCCCGGCCTCGACGCTGGTCGGATTGGCTTCGAGCGTGATCTCCAGATCGGGCAGCGGATCGAACAGGGCGCGCGCATCCTCGATCAGCGCCGCCACCGTCTCCGGCGCCATCAGGCTCGGCGTGCCGCCGCCGAAGAAGATCGAGGCCAAGGGCCGGCGGCCGAGGCGCCGGGCCTCGAACGCCAGTTCCCGGCGCAGCGCCGCGGCGAAGCGCGCCTGCGGGATCTCGTCACGCACATGGCTGTTGAAATCGCAATACGGGCATTTGGCGAGGCAGAACGGCCAGTGAACATAGAGGGCGAGCGGCTCCACCCCTCAGCCGTCCACGCCGAGACGGCCGGCGAGATCCTGGATGAACTGCCACGCCACCCGCCCGGAGCGCCCGCCGCGCGTCACCGACCATTCCACCGCCTCTGCCCGCAGGGCTTCGGGCGTGATCGGCAGGCGCCGTGCTGCGGCATAGCCCTCGATCATCGCGAAGAACGTATCCTGGTCGCAATGGTGAAAGCCGATCCAGAGGCCGAAGCGGTCGGAGAGCGAAACCTTCTCCTCGGTCGCCTCGGAAGGGTTGATCGCGGTCGCGCGCTCGTTCTCGATCATGTCGCGCGGCATCAGATGGCGCCGGTTCGAGGTGGCATAGAACAGCACGCTCTCCGGCCGCCCCTCGATGCCACCATCGAGCACCGATTTCAGCGCCTTGTAATCGGCATCCTCGCGCTCGAAAGAAAGATCGTCGCAGAAAATCAGGCAGCGCCGCGCCTGCGAGCGCAGCAGCCGCAGCAATTCGGGCAGACTCGCGATGTCCTCGCGATGGATCTCGATCAGCGCGAGGCGGCCTGGATGGGCGGCGTTGACCTCCGCATGCACCGCCTTCACCAGAGAGGATTTGCCCATGCCGCGCGCGCCCCAGAGCATGGCGTTGTTGGCCGGCCGGCCGGCGGCAAATTGCGCCGTGTTGGCGAGCAGCAGCGCCTTCTGCCGCTCCACGCCGCACAGCAGGCCGATCGGCACGCGCGCGACGGCGGCGATCGGGCGCAGCGCGCCCGGATCTGGCTCCCAGACGAAGGCATCGGCGCCGTCGAGGCTGAGGGCTTGCGGCGGCGGCGGCGCCAACCGGTCGAGCGCCTCGGCGATGCGCTCCAGCGCGTGGATCAGGCGGTCTTTCATCGGGTCGGGGTCCATTCGGGGCGAAGAGAGCAGGCGCGACCGCCCTCCCTTGACGGGCGGCGGGGGCAAACTATGGTCCGCGCCGGCAGACCGCAACCCGGAAAGACCCCACCCCATGCTGACCACCCCAGCCTATGCGCAGGACATGAGCGGCCTGATGGCCAATGCGACGCAGTTCGCGCCGCTGATCCTGATCTTCGCGGTGTTTTATTTCCTGCTCATCCGTCCGCAGCAGCAGCGCCAGAAGGAGGTCAAACGCTCCCTCGCCGCCCTCAAGCGCGGCGACCGGGTGGTGACGGCCGGCGGCATTCTCGCCACCGTGCAGAAACTGCGCGAGGGCAGCAACGAGATCGAAATCGAGATCGCCCCGAACGTGCGGGTGATTGTGCTGCGCGATACGATCAGCAGCGTGCTGAAACCCACCGCCGCGAACGATAGCGCGGCACCGGCGAAAATCGTCGGCAAATAGCTGGGGCAAATAGCTGGAGCAAATAGCGGGCGCCGAGGCGCCCGCCGGTTGCATCAGCCCATCTGGGCTTCGGCGAAACCGTAATTCGCCAGCTTGTCGAGCCAGTTCTGCACGTAATCCGGCCGGCGGTTACGGAAATCGAGATAGTAGCTGTGCTCCCACACGTCGCAGCCGAGCAGCGCCTTGCCCTCGCCGGTGGCGAGCGGGTTCGAGCCGTTCGGCGTCTTGGCGACCTTCAGCTTGCCGTCGCTGGCGAGCACGAGCCACGCCCAGCCGGAGCCGAACTGCCCCACGGCGGCGGCCTTGAAAGCCTCCTTGAACTGCGCGATGCCGCCGAAATCCTCGACGATCTTGCGTTCCAGCCGAGCCGGCATTTTGCCGCCATCCTGTGGCGACATCGCCTGCCAGAACAGGATGTGGTTCCAGTGCTGGCCGGCGTTGTTGAACACCGGCGCCATGTCGGCCTTGCCGTGCGAAAGATGGATGATGTCTTCGAGCGACTTGCCCTGCAGCGCCGCGTTCTTCTCGACGAAGCCATTGAGGGCGGTGACATAGGCCTGGTGATGCTTGCCGTGGTGCAACTCCAGCGTCTCCTCGCACATGCCGTGCGGCACCAGCGCAGCCTTCGCGTAAGGCAGGGGGGGAAGTTCGAATGCCATGGTTCTTCTCCGTTTATAGTTCAGTCGCTTCGCGCGTAACGCCCGCTCGGTAGCTATTGTTGCGCGGCCATCGCGTCAAGCTTGCGCCGTGGCGCGTGGCGGTGCATCTGCGACCGATGCTCAGCGCGCCCGCCGCCCTGCTCCGTCGCCAGGATCCCGATCGCTTTCTCACCGCGCTGTTCGCGCCGGCGGCGCATCGCGAAGCACTGATGACACTCTATGCCTTCAATATCGAATTGGCGAGAGCGCGCAGTGCGACGAGCGAGCCGACGCTCGCGCTGATCCGCCTGCAATGGTGGCGCGAGGTGGTGCAAGGCGCGGCGCGCCGGCACGAGGTGGCAAGCCCGCTGCGCGCGCTGATCGACGCCGGGCGCCTTAACGCCGGCGAGTTGCTGGCGCTGATCGAGGCGCGCGAGACCGAGGCGGCGGGAGACATCGCCGATCTGGCGGCGTGGCGTGGCTTTCTGCTGGCCAGCGCCGGCGGCCTCGCGGTGACGGCCGGGCGGCTGCTCGGCGCGCCCGAGACCGCGTGCGCGACGCTGCGCCGTCTTGGTGCGGCCTATGGCATCGCCGGCAGCCTGCGCAACGTCCCGGCACTGGCGCGTCAGGGGCGCTGCCTGCTGCCGCAAGCCGAACTGGCGGCGGCCGGACTCACGCCGGAAGCGGTGATCGCCGCCCCGGAGGGTCCGACGCTGCGCCCGCTGCTGCACCAACTCGCCGCCGAGGGGCGCGCGTTGCTCGAACCCTCGCCAGCGCCGGCGGCGCTCGGCGGCGCGCTGGCCGCCGCCCTCCCCGCCGTGCTCGCCCGCCGCGATCTCGCCCGCATCGCCCGCGATCGGCCCACCCCTCCGGCACGCGGCCTCGCCGACCGCATGGCCGTGGTCTTAGCGGGTCTGCGCGGGCGACCGTAGAGCTTGATAGCTTTAGCCTGCACCGGCCCGCACCCGGCCATCCATTCAGCATACTGCCGTGGGTGGCCGGGTGGGTGCGGGCCGGTGCAGACTCACCTTGAACATATCATGCTCTAACTGACGCTTCCCCGCTTGCTTGTTGCGCCGACCCGGGCGATCCTGCGCCATGGATCGTGTGCGCGCCGTTCTGTTCGATGTCTTTGGCACCGTGGTGGACTGGCGCGGCAGCCTGATCGAGGCGCTCGGCGGTTTCGGCGTATCGCGCGGCATCACCGCCGACTGGGCCGGGCTCACGGACGCTTGGCGCGGCGCCTATAAGCCCTCGATGGACCGGGTGCGACGCGGCGACCTGCCCTGGACCGATCTCGACGCGCTGCATCGCGCGAGCCTCGCGCAGCTCTTGCCGGAGTTCGGCCTCCATGCCCTGCCGGCGGCCGATCTCGATCATCTCACTCAGTTCTGGCACCGGCTGCGCCCCTGGCCCGACTCTCCCGCCGGCCTCGCCCGGCTGCGCCAGCGCCTGCCGATCGCCACCCTCTCGAACGGCAATGTGGCCCTCCTGGTCGATCTCGCCCGCGCCGGCGGGCTGGTGTGGGACATGGTGTTCGGCGCCGATCTGTTTCGCCACTACAAACCCGATCCCGAAACCTATCTCGGCGCCTGCGCCCTGCTCGGCCTGCCGCCGGGGGCAGTGATGCTGGCGGCGGCCCACCCCTCCGACCTCGCCGCCGCCCGCGCCCTCGGCCTGCGCACCTGCTTCATCCCACGCGCCCACGAATACGGCCCGGCGCAGGCGGCGGAGCAGGCAACACCGGGCAGCGTCGATCTGATCTGCGGCATCGGCGAACTGGCCGACCGGCTGGATTGAAACCGCGATCATGACATGGAATTTACCCGCCGATCATGCGCCGTTCATCGTCGCGAACCATGTCCCCATGGTGGGCCGCAGGCGCACGTGAAGCCTCCGGTTCACATGGAACAGGAGGTTCGTCATGACCATCGCGACATCATCGCTCGCGGCACTCGGCGTGGCCGCACTCTCGCTCGTCTCGCTCGCCCCTGCCCGCGCCGACATCCCTAACGCGCCGACGGCATACCATGGCGTATTATCCGGCACGACGGCCGGCGGACGTCAGGCGGCTCCGCAGCGGCTCGCGTATTACAGCAAATCCGAGGGACGCGAGATCAACGGCGGACGGTAATCCGCCGCACCCGGCGCTTGCCCACCCGGGTGCTGCCGGCTAGGCTCGCGCGCCGCGCCGGATGCTGCCACGGCGGTTGCAGGAAAGGAAAGAGCCGCCGATGGACCTCGGGTTACGTGGGCAGACGGTGCTGATCACCGGGGCGTCGAAGGGTATCGGCCTCGCCTGCGCCTGGGGCTTCGCCGCGGAGGGCTGCACGCTGCATCTGGCGGCGCGCTCGGCCGACAAGCTCGCCGAGGCACGCGCGGCGATCGTCGCGCGCCACGGCGTTGCGGTGCATGTGCATCCGCTCGATCTCAGCCTCGAAAGCGCCGTCGAGGCGCTCGACGCGGCGGCCGGCGCGGTCGATATCCTGGTCAACAACGCCGGCGACGTCCCGGCCGGCCGGCTCGACGCGCTCGATCGCGACGCCTGGCAGCGCGGCTTCGACCTCAAGGTATTCGGTTACATCAGCCTGGCACGGCGTGCCTGGGCTCGCATGCAGTCGCGCGGCGCCGGAGTGATCCTGAACAACATCGGCAATTCGGGAGAAAATTACGACGCCGGCTATATCGCCGGCTCCACCGCCAATGCGGGGCTGATGGCGTTCACCCGTGCCCTCGGCGGCATCTCGCTCGACCGTGGCGTGCGGGTGCTCGGCGTCAACCCGGGGCCGGTCGCGACCGAGCGGATGGAGAAGCTGATGCGCCGCCGCGCGCACGACAATTTCGGCGACGAGAGCCGCTGGCAGGAATTGTTCGCCCGCTATCCGGCCGGCCGGGCGGCGCGGGCCGAGGAAGTGGCCGATCTCATCCTGTTCCTCACCTCGCCCCGCGCCGGCTTCATCAGCGGCACCATCGTGACCATCGACGGCGGCATCGCCGCGCGCGGTTCGATCATCCGGAACGGTACTGCATGAGTCGGCGCCGGCCCGCACCCCCACCCGGCCACCCACGACAGTATGCTGAATGGGTGGCCGGGTGGGGGCGCGGACCGGCGCCGACTGAGGCCATCAAGAAAGGTTCCCTATGTCTCGCATTCTGACCGTTGCCGCCGGGCAACTCGGCCCGTTGCAGCGCGCCGACAGCCGCACCGTCGCGGTGCAACGCATGATCCGTCTGCTGGAGCGCGCCAAGGCGCGTGGCGTGGAGCTGGTGGTGTTCCCCGAACTGGCGCTCACCACGTTCTTCCCGCGCCACTACCACGCCGACATCGCCGAGGCGGACCATTGGTTCGAGACGGCGATGCCCTCGCCGGAGGTGGCGCCGCTGTTCGCGGCGGCGCGCCGGCTGGGGGTGGGCTTTCACCTCGGCTACGCCGAATTGCTGCATGAACGGGCGGCCGACGCCAGCCCGCGCATACGCCATTTCAACACCGCCATCCTGGTCAACCCGGAGGGTGATATCCTGCTGAAATACCGCAAGATCCATCTCCCCGGTCACGCCGAATTCGACCCCAGGCGCGCGGTGCAGCATCTGGAAAAACGCTATTTCGAGGTCGGTGATCTCGGCTTTCCGGTGGTGCGCGCCCCGCTCGGGCGGCTCGACGGCGTCAATTTCGGCATGATGATCTGCAACGACCGCCGCTGGCCCGAGAGCTGGCGCGTGCTCGGCTTGCAGAGCGTGGAGATGGTGCTGCTCGGCTACAACACGCCGAGCCTGAATTTCAGCAACGCCGGCTTCGAGGCGCCGCATCTGCGCGTGCTGCACAGTCATCTCTCCGTGCAGGCCGGCGCCTATCAGAACGCCTGCTTCGCCGTCGCCACCGCCAAGGCTGGCGTGGAGGACGGCTGCGAGCTGATCGGGCATTCCATCATCGTCAACCCGCAGGGCGAGATCATCGCCCAGGCGACGAGTTGGGATGACGAGCTGATCACCGCCGATTGCGACCTCGATGCCTGCACTCTCGGGCGCACGTCGGTGTTTGCCTTCGACCGCCATCGCCGGCCGGAAGCGTATGACCGCATCACCAGCCAGACCGGCGCCGTCGCACCGCCGGTGTGGCGCCGAACATAAGGCTTTGCGCAGGCATCGATACCACGCAACCGGCATCCTCCTGCTGTGCTGGCTCGTGTTCCTGTTCGGCTTCATTGATCGTCTGGCCTGGGGCATTCTCGCACCCGACGTGGCGCTCGCAGAGCCGTCACTCGCGCCGTGGTTCGCGCGCTTCGTCAGTGCATTCTACGTCGGCTATGTGGCGATGAATTTAGCGGGCGGGCTGCTGGTGGACCGGCTCGGGCCGGCCCGGGTGCTGAGTGTCTCGACCTTGCTGCTCGGCCTCGCCACCATGGGATTCGGGCAGGTGCGCACGGCGGCGGCCGGGCTTGCGCTCCAGGCATCGATGGGCCTCGCCGCCGGGGCGGATTATGCCGCCTGCGTGCGCCTGCTCACGGCCTGGTTCGACCTGGCGCGGCGCGGGCGCGCCTTCGGACTCTGGTACACCTCCTCCTCACTCGCGGTGATGGTGGGTAATCTGCTGCTGCCGCCGCTCGCCGAAGGGGCGGGCTGGCGTGGCGCCTATCTGGCGCTCGGTGTGGCGACGCTGCTGGTCGGCGGCGCCTGCTGGCGCTGGCTGCGCGACCGGCCGGATGCCGCCACGCCGCCAAGGCGGGCGGCGCCGGCGCTCGGCATGCTCCTGCATAATCGCGATCTGCTGCTGGTCGGGCTAGCCGGCTTTGGCGCGCTCTGGGGCACTTGGGGGTTCGCCTTCTGGTGCAACGCGCTGATGGTGCGCGGGCATGGCCTCGGCCGTGGCGAGGCGGCCTCGATCGCGGCCCTGTTCGGTTTCGGCGCGGTGCTCGCCAAACCGGTGATCGGCTGGCTCGCCGACCGCTGGGGGCAGGCGCGGCGGCTGCCGATCCTGCTGTGTCTGGCCGCCTTCGCCGCCATGCTGCTGCTGTTCAGCCAGTTGCAAACCGCTGCCGCCTTCCGCCTCGCCGCCCCGCTGCTCGGCGTCACTGCCTTCGGCTATAGCCCGCTGATGGCGACCTTGATCGCCGAACTCGCCGGTCCCGCCCGCGCCGGCGCGGCCAGCGGGGCGAGCAATGCGGTCTGGCAGCTCGGCAATGTCGCCGTGCCACTGGTGGTGGGGACGGTGTTTCAGAGCACCCACTCCTTCGCCGCCGCCCTCGCCACCCTCGCCGCCGGGCCCGCGCTCGGCGCGCTGGTGATGCTGCGGGTGCGGGAGGGTAGAGCATGATGACGTGAGTCTGCACCCGCTCCCCCACCCGGCCACCCACGACAGTATGCTGAATGGGTGGCCGGGTGGGGGAGCGGGTCGGTGCAGACTTGAGGCTATATCACCGCCCGCTCGCGCTGGCGCAGCAGGGCGAGGATGGTGCGGCAGATCGGCACCGGCTGCGCCACCCACTCCGCCAGTTCCACCACCGCGCCGAGCAGTGCCTCGGTCTCGAGCTTGCGGCCACGCTGAAGATCCTGGAGCATCGAGGTGCGGTGCGCGCCAACCTCGGCGGCGCCGGCAATGCGGGCATCGATGCCGATTGCAAAGCGCGCGCCGAGCCGCTCCGCCACCCCCTGCGCCTCCTGCATCATCGTCCGCACCACGGCGCGCGTCTCGGCATCGGCGATGAGGACATCGAGCGTCGCGAGTGTCAGCGCGCTCACCGGGTTGAAGGCGAGGTTGCCCCACAGTTTCACCCATAGCTCGTCTCGGATGCGCGGGCGCACCGGCGCCTTCAGCCCGGCGCCGATCAGCAGCGCCGAGAGCCTCGCCGCCCGCTCGCTGCGGCTGCCGTCCGGCTCGCCGAGGCTGAAGCGGTCGCCATAGCCATGCGCGACCACCCCCGGCTCGACCACGTCGGCGGCCGGATAGACGATGCAGCCGAGTGTCTGCGCCGGCGGCAGGGCTTCGCACAGCGCGCCATGCGGATCGACGCTCTGGATGCGCCGGTCGGCGAAGGGGGCCGGCAGGCCGTGGGTATACCACCACGGCACGCCGTTGATCGCCGCGACGATGGTGGTGTGCGGCCCGATCAGCGGACGCAGTTGCGCCAGCGCTGGCTCCAGCGCATGCGCCTTGGGGGTGAGGATGAGGTAGTCCTGCGGCCCGAGTACTGCCGTATCGGCGACCGCGCGCGGGTGCGTCACCAGCCGCTCCTCGCCATGCAGCAGGGTGAGGCCGTGCGCCTGGATCGCCGCTAGATGCGGCCCGCGCGCGACCAGCGAAACCGGCGTGCCGGCAGCCTCCAGCCGCGCCGCGAGCAGGCCGCCGATCGCGCCGGCGCCAAACACGCAGAGGCTGGTCATCCCGCGAGACCGAGTTTTTCGGCGAGCCCGATGCGTTGCAGCTTGCCGGTGGCGCCTTTAGGAATTTCTTCTAAAAACAATATTTTGCGCGGCACTTTGAAGGGCGCGAGGCGGCTTGCCGCGAAATCGCGGATGGCATGCTCGCTCACCTCCTGGCCGGCGTGCAGCACCACGGCGGCAGCGACCTCCTCGCCGAGCGTCGCGTGCGGCAGGGCGAAGGTGACGACCTGCGCCACCGCCGGGTGGTCCATCAGCACGCCGTCGATTTCGAGCGGGCTGATTTTCTCGCCGCCGCGGTTGATCAGTTCCTTCAGCCGGCCGGTGAGAAACAGATAGCCCTCGGCGTCGAGCCGGCCCTGATCGCCGGTGCGGAACCAGCCGTTGGTGAAGGCTTTCTCGTTGGCCGCCGGGTTGTTCTCATAGCCGGCGGTGACGTTGGGGCCGCGGATCACCACCTCACCGATCTCGCCGGCGGGCAGCAGCGCGCCATCCTCGGCCATCACGGCGATCTCCGGACCGGCGGCGATGCCGACCGAGCCGGGTTTGCGCGCGCGCGGCGGCAACGGATTGGCGGCCATCTGATGCGCCGCCTCGGTCATGCCATAGGCTTCGATCACCGGGGCGGCGAAGGTTTCCTCCAGCGCCGCCATCACCTGCGGCGGCAGCGAGGCGGAGGAGGAGCGGATGAAGCGCAGCCCGGCCGCCTTCGCGCCCGCGCGATGCGAGCCGGCGCGCAGCAGGATCGCCTGATGCATCGTCGGCACGGCGGTGTACCAGCCCGGCCGCACCGTCGCCAGCCAGTCGAAGAAGCGGAACGCGTTGAAGCCCGGCGTGCAGCTCACCCCGGCCCCCGCCGCGAGCGAGGCGCATACCGCCGCGATCAGCCCATGGATGTGGAACAGCGGCATGATGTTGAGGCAGACATCCTGCGGCCCGAGTGCCAGCGAGGTGGCAATGTGGCCCGCCGAGGCGGCCAGATTGGCTTGGGCGAGCGGCACGATCTTCGGCCGCGCGGTGGTACCCGAGGTATGCAGCACCAGGGCGACGTCGCCCGCCTCGGGCGCCCCTGGCCGCGCGGGCGACGCGGCGGGACCGGCCGGCAGCAGTTCGAACACCCCCGCCGGCGCCTGCTCTCGCGCGCGCAGCGCGAGCACCGGTATGCCCTGCGCCGCCGCGACGGCGCGCGCCGGGGTCTCGAAGCCCTCGGCGATGATCACCGCGCGGGGTGCCAGATCGCTCAGGTAGAAGGCGAATTCATCCGCTTTATAGGCGGGATTGAGCGGGGCCGCGGTGGCCGTGGTCGCGGCGGCGAGAAAGGCGGTGGCCGCCTCTGGCCCGTTCGGCAGCACCATGGCCACGCGGTCGCCCCGGCCGATGCCCTGGCGCGCCAGCACCCCGCCAGCCTCGCGTAGAAGGGCACGCAGCCCGGCCCGGTCGAGCCAGTCGCGGCCGGGCGCACCGATCGCCGGCGCCGCATCGGCACCGGTCGAGAGCAAATCCCACACTGTCCTTGGCATCGTCCACCCTCCGCATCCGGCCCGATGGATATGCGTCGCCACTCAGCCCGCCTCGGCGGCGTCGGCGGCGGCGACATCGAGCAGGCGCTCCAATACCTCGCTCTCCTGCGCGCCGGCAATGGCATGGCGGCCGGCGATCAGGAAACACGGCACGCCGTTGATGCCGAGCCGGTGCGCGCGCAAATTGTCCCCATGCACCAGATCGACCTCCTCGTCGCGCAAGAGGAAGCCGCGCGTGGCATCGGGGTCGAGGCCGCAGGCGGCGGCGACGGCGACCAGCACGGCGCTGTCGCCGATATCGTGGCCATCGGAAAAATAGGCCGAGAACAGCGCCGCCACCACGTCGGTCGCCCGCCCGAAGCGCGCCGCCCAGCGCACCAGCCGGTGCGCGTCCACGCTGCTCGGCATGCGCCGGATGCGCTCGAAGTGGAAATCGATCCCCTCGGCGCGGCCGATGTCGGTGATCGAGGCATAGAGCCGGCGCGCGCGGTCTTCGCCGCCGAACTTGCGGATGACGTAATCGGCGCGCGACAGCCCGGCGCGCGGCATGTCCGGATTGAGCAGGAAGGGCCGCCACACCAGATCGCACGGCAGATCGGGGCGTGCATGTAGCGTACGCATCAGCCGGCGCACGCCGAGGAAGCACCACGGACAGACCAGATCATGCACCACCTCGACCATCAGCCGGGCGGGCGTTGGAACTAGCATATTCATGGGCCGATCCTAGCCGATGGCGGACACAGTTTCCTAGCGGTTTGAGGGGTATCTGTTTCGCGTAATACCAGCGGCCGTTGATCTCGACTCTTCCGAGATCAACGGCCGCTGGTATGCGCGCCGGGTTGGCCGGCGGCGGCGCGCGAAACGGAGACAATACCAACGGTCATACTTTATGGCCGTTGGTATAAGCCGGCGCCGGCCCGCGCGAAACATAAATTTCCCCGCCTTGCCGCTCGCCGCCGATCGGCGGCAAGATGAAAACGATTGGAATCGAGGCGCCGATGAGCCGTATCGCCTATGTCAATGGCCGCTATGTCGATCTGCGCGATGCGCGGGTGCATGTCGAGGATCGCGGCTATCAGTTTGCCGATGGCGTCTATGAAGTCATCTATCTGACCGACGGGCGCTGGATCGATGTCGAGCTGCATCTGGCGCGGCTGGCCCGCTCGCTCGGCGAGATGGCGCTGCCGATGCCGATGTCGCGCGCCGCCCTGGTGCAGGTGCTACGCGAGGTGGTGCGCCGCAACCGGCTGCGCGACGGGCTGCTCTATCTGCAGATCACCCGTGGCGTGGCGCGGCGCGAGCACGCTTTTCCCACCGCCCCGATGCCACCCGGCTTCGTCGTCACCCTGCGCCGCACCACGCCGCCGCCGGCGCGCGCCGAGGGCTGGGCGATCAGCGCCATCACCCATCCCGACCAGCGCTGGGCGCGCTGCGACATCAAGAGCACCGCCCTCCTGCCCAACGTGCTGGCGCGACAGGCGGCCCGGCAGGCGGGTGCGAG
>DAHXNW010000143.1 GCA_027365195.1 Acetobacteraceae bacterium | reverse complement strand
CCTGAACACCACGCAAAACGCGGTGTCCACCGGCCTGTCGGTGAGCCAGGCGTCTGACAATCCGGCGATCTATGCGATCGGCCAGACGATGCAGGCCAATATCTCCGCGCTGACGGCGGTGCAGAACAACCTCTCCTTCGGTCAGTCGACGGTCGGCGTGGCGGCCAATGCCGGGGCGCAGATTTCCTCCCAGCTCGCTACCCTGCAGCAGACCGTCACCCAGGCCGACCAGGCAGGCATCAGCCCGACAACCATGCAGCAGCAGGTCAATTCGCTGCTGACCAACATCAATCAGTTCGCCACCTCGGCCAATTTCAACGGCGTCAATCTGCTCGACGGCGCCACCACGAACCAGTTGAACGTGGTGCAGGATACCGCCGGTAACAGCATCGCGCTCACCAACCAGAACGCGACGACGACGGGCCTCGGCCTCTCGGGTCTGACCGTGACTGGTTCCAATCTCACCTTCAATGGCATCGCCGGCGGCAAGCAATTGACCACAGGCGTAGCAGCGACCGGAACCGCCACGACGGCCTATGACAACTTCAGCTTCACGGCGGCCGGCGAGGTGAATTCGGCTGGCACCTCGACGGGTGCGATGACCTACAACTTCGTGTTCGTCACCGCCGCCTCCGGCGTGACGAATGGCTCGGTCAATACCAGCATCACCGGGCAGACCGCAGCGGGCGCCGCTTCGGGTACCGTTGCCGGCACGGCCGGTAACGTCTCCTACAACGTCGTCGTCGGCAATTCACAGGCCGCAACGATGACCAACCTGATCCAGGCGATTCAAGGGATCAACGGCTCGATTCCCGGCACCACGGATGCGCTGAGTTCCGGCGCCACGGCGGCGCCAGGCCAATTGTTCAGTGCCGTGCTCGACTCGAACGGCAATATGAGCATCGCCTCCGCCTCGCCGGACATCGTTCTCAGCGCCGGCGCCTATACGCCAAAGACAGCGTCCTCGACCGACGCGGCCATCACCGCCGGAAGCGGCACCAGTGCGCAGCAGGCGATTCTGACGGTACAGAATTCAGTTGCCTTGATGAACACCAAGCTGTCGAATATCGGCAGTGCGCAACAGCAGATCACCGGCTTGCAGAACTTCAACTCGCAGCTGTCGGACAGCTTCACCTCCGGCCTCGGCGCGTTGACGGATGCCAATATGGCGGCCGAGAGCGCGCAGTTGCAGTCGCTGCAGACCAAGCAGCAACTGGCGATCCGTTCGCTTTCGATCGCGAATGCACAGCCGCAGTCGCTGCTCAATCTGTTTCCGTAACGCTCTCCCCGGCGGTGGCACCCACCGCCGCCGGGGATTTTCCCGCGCTCGGCGCGGCAGGGAGTGCTCCATGGCGCGTGGCTTCACCCAGTATAAAACCAATCATCGGGTCGGCGCCTCGCCGCAGGAGAATGAAATTCTGGCCTTCAGCATGGCCAACACGCAACTCGCCAAAGCCGAGACCGAGACGGCGCGCATCAATGCGCTCTACAACAACCAGCAACTCTGGGCAGTGCTGGTGAAGGACGTGGCGCTGAGCAGCAATCAGTTGCCCGACACGCTGAAACAGCAGATCACCGATCTCGGCGTCTGGTCGATGCGCTACAGCACGCAGGCGATCGCTCATAAATGGCCGGTCGCGCCGCTGATCGAGGTCAACCGCAACATGATCGAGGGCCTGCGCGGGCAACTCGCCATCGCCGCCAAGGCCGCACCCCCGGCCAGCGCCGGCCTCGCACCGATGGCGGTTTAACGCATAATGCTTTAGCCTCGGTCGCCATGCAGGCGACCCGATTTCTGCTTTACGTCGTTCTCTGGTTCAGCTTCGGGCTGGCGCATAGCGTCTTCGCCGCAGCAAGCGGGCGGCGATGGCTCGAACGCCTCGCCGGACGCGGCGACCGGCTGGCCTATAACGTCATCGCGTTGCTGCACCTCGGCATCGTGCTCTGGCTTGGCCGACGGTTACTCGGCGGGATGGCGGAGTTCGCCCTGCCCTGGCCGTTGCGCGTGCTGATGCTGCTATGCGTCGCGCTCGGCCTTATCGTGCTGTTCCTCGCCGGGCGTTCCTACGACCCGGCGCGCTTCTTCGGTCTGGCGCAACTGCGTGCCGGCGCGGCCGATCGCGCCATCGCCGCGGAGCCGCTGGTGAGCACGGGCATGAACCGGCTGGTGCGCCATCCGCTCTATCTCGGCTTGTTCCTGTTGCTCTGGGGCCTCGCCAGCAGCCCGTTCACGCTGGCGACGGCGCTCTGCGCCAGCGTCTATACGCTGATCGGCATCGGCTTCGAGGAGCGTAAGCTCCTCTCGCTCTATGGCCCGGCGTATGCCGCCTATCGCGCGCGGGTGCCGATGCTGATCCCCCGGCTGCGCCGGGAATGAGGCCGCACCAGTTCGCGCTCGCCGTGCTCATGGTGTTCGCCCCACTCGCCGCGCGGGCACAGGAGGCGGCCAGTTGGACGGCGCAATACGCGGCATACGCGCATGGGCTGCATACCGCCGATGTCACCACCGACGTCGCCCTCACGGCGAGCGGCTATGCGTTTCGGCTGCGCGTGCGCACCACCGGGCTGGTCGGTGTGTTCGTCCACAGCCAGTTGGACTCCTTTGCCGAGGGCTATTGGCATGGGCCGCGCGCCAGCCCGTTGCGCTTCGAGAGCGCCGGGCGCGCCGGCGGCCAGGCGTGGCACACGCTGATCGAATATCGCGACGCGGAGCCACTGCTCCGCATCTTGCAACCGACGGTGGACGAGCCGCGCGATCCGGTGCCGGCGACCATGCTCGACGGCGCGATCGATAATCTGAGCGCGATCGCGACGCTGCTGCGGCTGGTGCGGCAAAGCGGCGCGTGCGAGGCGGCGATGACGACGTTCAACGGCCGCATCGTGCTCGGCTTCAGCGTGCAGGGCGCCGGCATGCAGCCCCTCGCCGCTTCACGGCATTCGCCCTATGCCGGCCCGGCGTTGCGCTGCGACTTCACCGGGCTGGAACGCGCCGGCTTCCGGCGGGGTGCGAGCACGCAGTCGCGCGAGCGGCCGCGTCGCGGCAGCGCCTGGTTCGCGCCGGTGGCGCCGAATGGCGCGGGCGGCGCACTCCCTCCGCTGCCGATCCGCATGCGGTTCGATACCGCCTGGGTCGGCTACGTCACACTCTATCTGCAATCGCTCACCCGGCACTGAGCAACGTCCGACGGCATGGACGCGCGCGCGCGCCTGCCGCATGCTCCGCACAGCGAACAGGAGGCTACGGCATGAACAGCGGCATGCGCAAAGGGTTGACGAGCTACGGCGATGCGGCGTTCTCGCTGTTCCTGCGTCGCGCCTTCATCAAGGCGATGGGGTTTTCCGACGATGCGCTGGCCCGCCCGATCATCGGCATCGCTGATACCGCGAGCGACTTCAACCCCTGCCACGGCAATGTGCCGGCGCTGATCGCGGCGGCAAAGCGCGGGGTGATGCTCGCCGGCGGCCTGCCGATGGCGTTTCCCACCATCTCGATCCACGAATCCTTCGCCCATCCCACCAGCATGTTCCTGCGCAATCTGATGGCGATGGATACCGAGGAGATGATCCGCGCGCAGCCGATGGACGCCGTCATCCTGATCGGCGGCTGCGACAAGACCATTCCGGCGCAGTTGATGGCGGCGGCGAGCGTCGATCTGCCAGCGATCGTGCTGCCGGTGGGGCCGATGCTGGTCGGCCACCACAAGGGCGAGGTGCTCGGCGCCTGCACCGACTGCCGGCGGCTGTGGGCGCGCCATCGCGCCGGCGAGATCGACGAAGCGGAAATCGACGCCATCAGCGGCCGCCTGGCGCCCACGCATGGCACCTGCATGGTGATGGGCACGGCGAGCACCATCGCCTGCATGACCGAGGCGATGGGCATGGCCCTCCCCGGCACGGCGAGCATCCCGGCGACGCACGCCGACCGCATCCGCGCCGCCGAAGCCACCGGCACCGCCGCCGTGCGCCTGGCAGCGAGCGGCCTCACGCCGAGCCGGATCATCACCGATGCGAGCCTGCGCAACGCGTTGATCGTGCTGCAGGCGATCGGTGGCTCGACCAACGCGCTGATCCATTTCACCGCCATCGCCGGCCGCCTCGGCCTTAAGATCGATCTGGAGACGTTCGACCGGCTCGGCCGCGAGGTGCCGGTGCTGCTCGATCTGAAACCCACCGGCGCGCATTACATGGAGGATTTCCATTGGGCCGGCGGCGTGCCACGGCTGTTGCGCGAACTCGCCGATCTGCTCGACACCTCCTGCCCGAGCGTGAGCGGCGCCACCCTCGCCGAGAGCATCGCCGAGGCCGAGGAGGTGCCGGGTCAGCGCGTGATCCACAGCCGCGCCGCCCCGATCCATGTCGGCGGCGGTCTTGCCGTGCTGCGCGGCAACCTTGCCCCCGGCGGCGCGCTGCTGAAGGTCTCGGCGGCGAGTGCCGCGCTGCTCCGCCACGAAGGCCGCGCGCTGGTGTTCGACGGCATCGAGGACATGGCCCGGCGGATCGACGACGAGGCGCTCGACGTCGGCGCCGATGACGTGCTGGTGCTGCGCCACGCCGGGCCGAAGGGCGCGCCGGGCATGCCGGAGGCGGGCTATATCCCGATCCCGCGCAAACTCGCGCGCCAAGGGGTGAAGGACATGGTGCGGCTGTCCGATGCCCGCATGAGCGGCACGGCGTTTGGCACCATCGTGCTGCATATCACCCCGGAATCAGCGGTCGGCGGCCCGCTCGCCCTGGTGCGGAGCGGCGATCGCATCCGGCTCGACGCCGCTGCCCGCCGGCTTGATCTGCTGGTCGAACCCGCCGAACTCGCCGCCCGACAGGCGCGCCTCGATCCGCCGGAGAGGCCGGCGCTGCGCGGCTATGCCTGGCTGTTCCATAACCACGTTCTGCAGGCCGACGAAGGCTGCGACTTCGACTTCTGCCGCGAGGCGCTATGACGCCAACGCTTCCCGCGGCACCTCGATCGCCGCCAGGAAGCTGCGTGCCCACTCGGCCGCCGTGTCCTGCCAGACGGAGCGGCGCAGACTCTGCCAGCGCGCGAGCCGCTCCTCCGTCGGCATGGTGAGCGCCTGATGCAGCGCCTCGGCGATTTCGTCGGGGTCGTGCGGGTTGACCACGATCGCCCCCTCCATGCGCTCCGCCGCACCGGCGAAGCGTGAGAGGATCAGCACGCCGGGGTCTTCCGGATTTTGCGCCGCGACATATTCCTTGGCGACCAGATTCATACCGTCGCGCAACGGCGTCACCAGCCCGACGCGGGCATGGCGATGGAAACCGGCGAGCGTATTACGTGGAACGGTGCGGGTGAGATAGCGCAGCGGCACCCAGTCGAACTCGGCGTGCTCGCCATTCACCCGCCCGGCCAGCTCATCGAGCTCGCGCCGCAGGCTGCGGTATTCCGGCACGTCGCCGCGCGAGATCGGCGCGATCTGCAACAGCGTGACCTCGTTGCGATGCTGCGGAAAACGGCGCAGCAACTGGGCGAAGCCGCGTATACGGTGCGCGATGCCCTTGGAATAGTCCAACCGGTCCACGCCAAGGATCAGCGACCGCCCGCTCAGACTATCGACCAGCCGGCGGGTGTCGCGGCCACCGGCGGAGCGGCGGGCGGTGGCGGCGAAGTCGTCGGGATCGATGCCGATCGGAAATGCCCGCGCGCGGCGTGCCACGCCGCAGGCGGCCAGAGCATCGCTCAAAAAGCCGGCATCGCGCGCGGTTTGCAACCCGATCAGATCGTAGGCACCAAAACTGCGCAGCAGACGCTCGCCCTGCGGCAGACACTCATAGAGCGCCGGCGGCGGGAACGGCACATGCAGAAAAAACCCGATGCGGTTGCGCACCCCCAGCGCACGCAGCGCCGCCCCCAGCGGGATGAGGTGATAGTCATGCACCCATACCGTATCATCGGCGCGCAGCAGCGGAGCGAGCGCCGCGGCAAATCTCTCGTTCACCGCCATATAGGCGGCGAGATCGCTGCGCCGGAATTCCGACAGCCCGACCCGCGCATGCAGCAACGGCCACAGCATGCCGTTGGAAAACCCCCGGTAGAAACCACGGAAATCGGCCTCCGCCAGATCGATCGTGGCATAGGTGGTGGGGCCCTGCGCAACCAGCCGCGCCGCCGCCTCGGGTGCCGCCGTCTCGCCGGACCAGCCGAACCACAGCGTCTCGCGCACCCGGATCGCATCCTGCAACGCGACCGCGAGCCCACCCGCCCGTGGTCCACGCTCGCGCGGCGATGGCACGCGGTTGGAGATGATGACGAGGCGGGAACCGGCGGGTTCGACAGGCACCTTCACCGCCGCCGCGCGGCGGCTCACTGCCATCGGCCGAGCCAGGCGCGCACGCCGATCGGATCGCCGAACGCCTCGGCGACGCGCAATCCCACCCCACCGAGCGCAATCGCGGCGGCGATGCCGTCCTCGTCGGTCACATCGTCACCAATGAACACTGGCAACCGGTCGATGAAAGGCGCGCGGCGCATCAACGCGCGCACGGCAGCGCCCTTGTCGATACCCTGCGGGCGTATCTCCCAGGCCATATGGGCGGCGAGCAGGGTGAAGCGGCCGGCGGTCTCATCTTCGATCAGCGCCGCGAGCGGCCCGCGCAAGGCGGGGCCAGCGGCCGGGATGGCGCGATAATGCAACACGAAGCCACGGGCCTTGCGCTCCAGACGCACACCGGGATACGACTCCACCAGCCGCGCCGCTTCGGCGAGCCAGGCCGGCGGAGGTTCCGGGAACGCCGGGCGCTCGATCGCCGCCCCCGGCGCTGGGCGCAAGGCACCGCCATGCTCGCCGGCGACGGCATAGGGCAGATCGGGGAGCAAGGCATCGACCTGCGAAACCGGCCGACCGGTGATGATCGCCAGCGCATCGCCGAGCGCCCCACGCAACCGGCGCAACATGTCCGGCAGACCCGGTGCGACCGCGACGCTCTCCGGGTCGGGCGCGATATCGACGAGCGTGCCATCGAGATCCAGCAGCAACGCCGCCCGGCGCGGCGGTGGTAGCAGGGGCACATTAAATTTCGGCATCAATGACAGAACCCCCCACCGCACACATGGTTGCTTCATCGCGCAAGTGTGATCGGGCAATGACTCTAACACAATTCCAACAGCCTCGCATTCACCGACGCCGCATCGAGGCCGAGGGGCAGCAGCAGGCCGCCGCCATGGGCGCGGATGCGCTCGGCCGGCGCGCCGATGTCGAAGGCGGCGACGAACAATCCGGCACGCCAGAGGGTGCTGAGCGCGAAGCACCAGGTCTCCGGCCAGATCGAGGGCAGCAGGGCGAGTGCCGCACCCTGGCGCGCGATCAACCCGACCGCCTCGGCCTCGCGATACGGGCCGGTGACAAAGACACGCCCAGTGCGGAGCAAGGCGTCGTCATCGATACTGTAGCCGACCAGCACGAAGCGCAGCGGCAGGGCGCGGCGGGCGGCATCCTGCGCGCAGGCCAGCAGCACCTCGAACCCCTTCTCCAGCCCGATCGCGCCGGCGACGCACACGAGGGCATGATGAGCCAAGTCTGCACCGGCCGGGGGAGGCCGTGGCGCAGGCGGCTCGCGCTCCCACGGGCGAACACGCGGGCGCATGCCGGGGAAATGCCGCACCAGCCGCCGCGCCACGTCCCGCGACGGCACGATCACCCGCGTGGCACCGGCGAAATCGGCGGCGGAGCGCGCGATCAGCGCACCGGGACCGATCGTCTCCTCGAGCGCCGAACCGGCCACGGCGATGCAGGCTTC
>DAHXNW010000123.1 GCA_027365195.1 Acetobacteraceae bacterium | reverse complement strand
ATCCTGGTGCTCGATTTCGCCAGCCTGCGCACGCAGGGGCTGATGCTCAACCGGGTCGCCGCCTTGATCGAGAAGGCCGGCCTGCCGCGCGATCGGGTGCTGAGCGATACGGCGCTCGACGACGCCATCCGCGCCGGCGGCGACACCATGGAGACGTTCTACTTCGGGCATGATTACAGCGCGGCGGAACTCGCCCGATTTTTTGCGCTGGCGGCGCGGCAGGGGGTGGCGCTCAACGCCGAGGAGCGCACCCTCGCCGCCCTGGCGCGGGCGCGCGGCTGGTTGGCGCCGGGCGCCGATGGTGCGTTGATTTCGCTGCCCAACGCCGGGCTCAATCCGTTCATCGATGCCGCCGGGCGCGATACCATTCTGCATCATGAATTGTCGCATGGCGCCTATTTCACCGAGCCGGACTATGCGGCCTACACGCAGAGATTCTGGCGCGACACGCTCACTGCGGCGCAACGCGCGGGATTTCGCGCCTTCCTCGGCAGCGAGGGCTATGACACCGGCATCGAAGATTTGATGATGAACGAGATGCAGGCGTATCTGATGCACACCGCCGACCCGCGCTTCTGTACGCCGGCGGCTCTGCATCTCACGCCAGCGGCGATGGCGGCGCTGCAGGTGGCGTTCCTGCGTGGCATGCCGCCCGGCTGGCTGCGGGCGCAAACGCCGGGCGCGATGTTCGACGCCGCCGCTTTACCCTGAACGCGCCACGCTTTATCGCCGCGCCAGTTCGTAAAGCGCCACGGCGCCGGCGGCGGAGACATTGAGGCTTTCGATGCCGCCTGGCATGGCGAGGCCGGCGAGTTCGTCGCAGGTCTCGCGCGTCAGCCGGCGCAGGCCGCTGCCCTCGGCGCCGAGCACCAACGCCACCCGCCGTTCGGCGAGGGCGGCGCCGGAGAGGGCCGGCGTGCCGGCGGCGAGGCCGACCACCCAGCAGCCGGCAGCCTTCAGCGCCACCAGCGTGCGCGCGAGGTTGACGGCATGCAGCAGCGGCACGCTCTCCAGTGCGCCGGACGCCGCTTTCGCCAGCGCGCCGGTCTCTTCCGGGGCGTTGCGGTCCTGCATCACCACGGCGGCGACGCCGAAGGCGGCGGCCGAGCGAAGGATGGCACCGACATTGCGCGGGTCGTTCACCTGATCGAGCACCAATACCGGACCGGGCCGCTCCATCGCCTGCGCCAGAGTGGGCGGGCTCAGCGGATCGGCGAGCAGGGCGATGCCTTGATGCGCCACGTCGCGGCCGAGCAACTGGTCGAGCCGGGCGCGGTCCACCCGCTCGGCGGCGATCGGCCAGGGCTGCGGCAGTTGTGCCGCGAGCGTCGCCTGCATCTCCTCGGTCAGCAGCAGCCGGCGTAGCCGGCGCGCCCGGTTCCGCAACGCCGCCGCCACGGCGTGCAGGCCATAGAGCCAGATGGCACCGCGCGGTGTCTCGACATCGGGCGGCCTGGGCGCCGACGGGCGCGCTGGCGGACGTTTGACATGCAGCGTGCCGGGCGAACCTGCCGCCGTGGCGAAGCGCGGGGCAGGCCGCCCGTCCGCGGGTTGACCAGCGGGCCGGAATGGGCGGTGCGGCGGGGATGTTTTCACCATGGCCATCTATAGCCGCTCCGCGCGGCCGCAACAAATCGTGGCCCTTGTTCCGCGCGTGGTATCATGGTTTGCAGTCTGCCTGCATGACCCATGGGAAGCCGCCGCATGTCCGCGACCGATGATGGCGCCGCCTTCGAGACCTCTCCCCGCAACCGGGTGGTGCGCCGCCCGGCGCGCGGCAGATACGACAAGGCGACGGTGTACGACATTCTCGATTCCGCCATGCTCTGCCATATCGCCTACGTCATCGACGGGCAGCCCTATTGCACGCCCACCTCGTTCTGGCGCGAAGGGGACCATCTCTACTGGCACGGCTCCTCGGCGAGCCGCATGCTGCGCAGCCAGTCCGCCGGCCTCCCGGTGTGCCTCACGGTCACGCATATGGATGCCATCGTGTTGGCGCGCTGCGGTTTCAACCACTCGATCAACTACCGCTCGGTGATGGCCTATGGTCATGCCCATCTGATCACCGATCCGGTGGAAAAACGGACGGCGATGGACCGCTTCATCGAGCGGTTTTTCCCCGGCCGTTCCAGCCTGCTCCGCCCGCCGAGTGCGCAGGAGATCAAGGCGACGAGCTTCGTCGGCATGGCGATCGAGCAGGCATCCGGCAAGATCCGCAATGAGCCGGTGCATGATGACGAGGCGGATTACGCGGTGCCGGCGTGGACGGCGCTGCTGCCGATTCGCACGGTCGTCGGCGCCGCCGAGGAATGCCCGCGCCAGATGGCGGGCGTGACCCGGCCGGAAGGCATGGCCGGCTATGCCGCCGGACGGCCGCTCGACGCCATCATGCTGGAGACCTATCGCACCCTTTATGGCGAAGCCGCAGCCGCCGGAAACGCCGCGACCGGCCCGGCCACCGACAGCGACACGATCTGACCCGGCTCTGGCGTCGCCTGCCCGCCCACCCGAGCGCTCAGCATGTCCACCGCCGGCTGGTCGAGCAGGCGCAGACGCACGCTCGCGTCATGGCCGAAAAAATTGCCCCCGAGCACCTCGGCGCGCAGCGGCGAGGCGCCCGCCGGCAGGAGTTGAATCTGCTCCGGGCGGAGCAGCACCTCGACCGCGCCGTCCGCCATGCCGGGCGGCGCGGCGAGCGCGCCGAGGCCGCAGTGGATACGCCCATCCCGCACCACACCGGCCAACAGCACCGCCTCGCCGACGAAGCGGGCGAGGGCGGTATCCAGCGGATGGCGATAGAGATCCTGCGGGCTGGCGCGCTGCGCCACCCTGCCGTCGCGCAGCACGGCGACCGCATCGCCCATCGAGAGCGCCTCGCCCTGGTCATGCGTCACCAGCAGCGCGGTCGCCCCGGCAGCGGCGAGGGCGGCGGCAACGGCGGCGCGGGTCTCGGCGCGCAGGCCGGCATCGAGGGCGGAGAACGGTTCGTCGAGCAGCACCAGCGACGGGGCGGGGGCGAGGGCGCGCGCCAGCGCCACGCGCTGCTGCTCGCCGCCCGAGAGCGCCTGCGGCGGACGTGCCGCATAGGCGGCGGGCAGGCCGACGAGAGCGAGCAGCGCCTCGACCCGTTGCCTGTCGCGGCGCTGCCGGCGCGGCAGGCCGAAAAGGATGTTGGCGGCCACCGAGAGATGCGGAAACAGCGCCCCCTCCTGCGCTACATAGCCGATATGGCGCTCCTCTGGCGGCCGATGCAGGCCCGGCCCGGCAACCACGCGCTCGCCGATCACGATCCGCCCGCGATCCAGCCGCTCGAAGCCGCAGATCAGCCGCAGCAGCGTGGTCTTGCCGCTGCCCGAGGCACCGAGGATGGCGAGCAACTGGCCTGGCTCCACCGTCAGATCGAGGTCGCGCAGCACAGGCTGGCCGGCGAAGGCCTTGCTCGCGGCCTCGATGCGCAATGCCACCATCGATGCCTCAGCCGACGGCGAAAATGCCGCCACGGCCGAATCGGCGGGCGAGCAGCCAGGCGGAGAGCAGCGAGAGCGCGGTCATCAGCGCGGCATAAGGTGCTGCGGCGGCAAACGCCAGCGTCGCGGTATCCGCCCAGACCTGCGTCGCCAAAGTGCGGGTGCCGATCGGCGCCAGCAGCAGCGTCGCGGTGAGTTCGGAGACCACCGAGACGAACACCATCGCTGCCGCGGCGGCGAGCCCCGGTCCGGCGAGCGGCAGGATGACGCGCCGGGCGAGCGCCAGCCAGCCGAGGCCGAGCGCGCGCCCGGCCTCCTCCAGCGCCGGTTGCGCCTGCAACAATGCCGCCCGCACGCCGACCAGCGCGAGCGGCAGGAACACGATGGCATAGGCCAGCAGCAGGAGCGCCGTGCTCTGATAGAGCGGGCGTAGCGCATCGAGGGTGAGCGAGATCAGCGCCAGGGCGACCACCAGGCCGGGCACGCCCTGCGCCAGATAGGCGCAACGTTCGAGCAGCGTGATGAGCGGCCCGTCATAGCGGGTGGCGAGCACGCCGAGCGGCAGGGCGAACAGCAGCGTGAGCGCCGCGCCGCCGAGGCCGAGACCAAGCGAGGCTGCGGTCGCGGCGAGCAGCGGCCCCCAGGCTGTCCCGGCGGGCGCGGTCGCTGCCGTCGCGTGCTGCGTCAGCCAGAACAGCAGGGTGCCGAGCGGCACGCCCAAGGTGATGGCCACCAGCAGGGCGAAGGCGGCGAGCACCGGGATACGGCCACGGCCGAGCGATTGCGGCCGTGCGGCGCGGCGGGTGCCCTGGCCGAGTCGGCCATAGCGCGCCCGCCCGCGCAGCCATTCCTCGGCGAGCAGGCAGAGCAGGCACAGCAGCAGCAGTACCGCCGCCAGCACGGCAGCCCCCGCGCCATCGAAGCTCACCCGGTATTCGGCATAGATCTCGGTGGTGAAGGTGCGATAACGCAGCAGCGCGAAGGCGCCGAATTCGGTCAGCGTGTTGAGCGCCACCAGCAGCATCCCGCCCAGCAGCGCCGGGCGCAGTTGCGGCAGCACGATGCGGAAAAAACAACCCCACGCACCGGCGCCGAGCACCCGCGCGCTCTCTTCCAGCGCCGGGTCGAGACCGCGCAGGGCGGCCGCCACCGGCAGATAGACCAACGGGTAATAGGCACAGGTGACCACCAGCAGCGCGCCGTTGAAATCCTGCAACCCTGGGCTGAGCGAGACCCAGGCATAGCTGGTGACGAAGGCGGGGATGGCGAGCGGGGCGGCGGCCAGCACACCCCAGACGCCACGCCCGGGCAGCGCCGTGCGCTCGACGCACCACGCGGCCGCAGTGCCGAGCAGGCCAGCGGCGAGCGTCGCGGCGGCGATCAGGATGAGCGTATTGTACAGCAGCACGCCGACCAGCGGGCGCAGCAGCAGCGATGCCGCCCCCGTCGCACCGATCCGTCCGGCCCGCAGCAGCGTCTCGGCCAGCGGCAGCAGCACCAGCAAGGCCACCATGGCGCCGGCGGCGAGCAGGGCGAGCGGCGGCAGGCGATGCCTCACAGCAACCCGGCCTCGCGCAGCAGAGCGGCGGCGGCACGGTCATCGCCGATCTGCGCCGGCGTGAGCGGCGGTGGCTGCAAGGCGGCAAACGGCTTGAGCAGCGGATTGGCGGCGATGCCGGGCACCAGAGGATATTCGAAATCGACATCGGAGCGCGCCAGCATCTGCTGCGTCGCGGGGCTGACCAGGAACGCCAGGAAGCGCTGTGCGGCGGCCTGCTGATGCGAGGATTTCAAGACGGCGGCACCGGAGATATTCACCAGCGCGCCGATATCGCCATGGCCGAAATGATGGATGGCGCTGGTCGATCGGGCGCAGCGTTCGGCATGCAGCCGCGCCCAATAGTAATTATTGACGATGCCGGTGGCAACCGTGCCGCGATCGACCGCGGCGACCACGCCCTCCTCATCCTCGAAGATCTGCGCATTGCGCGCGAGGCCGCGCAACCATGCGAGGGTTGCGTCATGCCCGTCGAGCGCCAGCATGGCGCCGATCAGCGGCAGGAAATCGGCATCCGCCGGCGCGATCGCAACCTTGCCGTGCCAGGCGGGGGCGGCAAGGTCGCGCAGGGAGGCGGGCAAAGCGGCGGCCTTGATGAGTGCCGGGTCGTAGACCAGAACATCCTCGCGCGCCAGCACGCCGAGCCAATGCCCGTCCGGCGCGCTGTATTGCGCCGGCACCGCCGCGAGGGTTGCCGGAGCCACCGGGGCGAGCAGGCCGCGCGCGTCGAGCAGCAGCAGTTCGGGCGAATTTTCGGTGAAATAGACATCGGCCGGCGAGGCATCGCCCTCGCGGGCGATCTGATTGGCGATCTCCGGCCCTTCGCCGGCATGC
>DAHXNW010000029.1 GCA_027365195.1 Acetobacteraceae bacterium | reverse complement strand
AAACGCCCCTGGACCCCGGCGCTCGATGCCCAATTGCGCCGCCTGCGCGCCGAGGGCGCCACCTGGGATGGCATCGCCGCCCTCATGGCGATCAGCCGCAATGCCGCGATCGAGCGCGGCCGGCGCATCGGCGCGCGCCGTCCGCCGCCGGAATTCCGCCCGCCGCCGGAAGACCCGAACCGTCCGCCGCTGCCGCCGGGCCATCCGCGCAGTTGGCAGATCCTGCTCGAAGGCACGTGCCTGGAGGGGCAGCCCTATCCGCTGCCGGTGTTCTGATGCGCGCCGATAGCCTGCCGCCGGCGCAGGCGCGCGCCGCCGATCTGTTCGGCCGGTTGTTAGCGCGTGGCCTCTGCACGCCGAGCGAGTGTTTGCCGGTTTTGTTAGAGGCCGCCCTGCGCAGCCGCCCGGCGAGCGACCCGGCCGGGCTGCGCATGCATCTCGCGCATCGGCTCCGCGATGCGGCGCGCGCGCATGCCGCCGAGCGGGCTTTGGCCGTCGAGCGGATCGAGCAGGCGTTGGCACCGCTGCTCGCCGCCCGCGCCACGGCGGGGGCGATCCGCGCGCGGGCGGTGGCGGAGAATGCGCGGCTCGGCGCGCCGCTGCGTGCGCCCGAGGTGGAGGGGGTCGCGCGCGCCTCGGCACTCCGCGCCTTGCGGCGGGGAGGTGCGTATGGTCGGTGACGTGTGGGAATTGTGGCAGCGCCATGCGGTGGCCCCGGTGCCGCTCGCGGCGGTGGCCGCCGCTCTGCCGCCGCCTTCCGCCATTCCGCCGCGCCCCTGGCTCTATGGCACGGCCCTGGTGCGTGGCTTCGTCTCGGTATTGGTGGCCGGCGGCGGGGTGGGCAAATCGGCGCTGGCGATGGCGCAGGCGGTGGCGCTGGCGAGCGGGCAGGGATTTCTCGGCGCCCATGTGCATCATGCGGTGCCGGTCTGGCTGCTCAACCTCGAAGACCCGCTCGATGAACTCGACCGCCGGCTCGCCGCCGTGCTGCTTCGCCATCGCGTCGCCGAGGCGGCGGTGCGTGGGCGGATTTTCCTGCACTCCGGTCGCACGCGGCGGCTGCGGCTCGCCGAGCTTTCGCCCGACGGCTCGGTGGTGCTGCCCGATCAGGCGGCGATGATCGAGGCGGCGCGGGCGGTGGGCGCGGGGTGCATCATCGTTGATCCGTTCGTCAAATCGCACGCGCTCGATGAGAATTCCAACCCGCATATGGACGCTGCCGCGACCGCCTGGGCCGAGATCGCCGAGGCGGCGGGCTGTGCCGTGCTGCTGGTGCATCACGTGCGCAAGGGGCCGACGATGGCCGGCGGAGCGGGCGATGTGGACGCCGCCCGCGGCGGCAAGGCGCTCACCGATGCGGCGCGCGTGGCGCAGGTGCTGAGCGCGATGAGCGAGGAGGAGGCCGAGACGCTGGGCGTTGCTGCCGGCGAGCGCTGGCGGCATGTGCGCCTCGACGACGCCAAGGCCAATCTGGCGCCGCGCGGCACGCGTGCGCGCTGGTTCCGCCTCGAGGGCATCCCGCTCGGCAATGCGACGACGGCCTATCCGCATGGCGACACGGTGGCGGTGATCGCGCCGTGGGAGCCGCCGAGTGCGTGGAGCCGGCTCGATCCGGCGGCCTGCAACCGCATTCTCGATACGCTGGCCGCCGGGCCGGAGCCGGGGCTGCTCTACGCGGCGCAGCGGCGCGGGCGGGGGGTGGAGCGCTGGGCCGGCTGGGTGCTGGTGGAGGCCGGCGGGTTGAGCGAGGCGCAGGCGGGCGAGGTGATCGGCGGCTGGTTGAAATCCGGCCTGCTGGTGGAATGCGAATATCGCGACACGCAGCAGCGCAAGAGCCGCACCGGGGTGCGCGTGGTGGATGCGAAACGACCGACGATGAACCAAAGGGAGGCGTGACGATGGCGCAGCGACAGGATGGGTTTGGCGCAGTGAATGGCGCGGCGAATGGCGCATCGGGGGAGGGCGGGCTGGCCGCGCCATACCCCCTGGCAAAGCCAGGGGGGTATGGCGCGGCCGCCGGCGCGCAGGGCGCTTCCGGCGTGGCGCATGGCGCGCGTCATGGCGCGGCCGATGGCGCGCCGTATGGCGCGGTGTTCGATGCGCCGACAGTGATCGCGCGGCTGGAGGAGGCGGGGATGACGCTGCTCGCACTCCCCTCGCGCGGGCCGAGCACCGCGCTGCGCCAGTCTCGCCTCGACGTGATGGCGAGTGCGGAGGCGTATGGCTGGAGCAGTGCGACGTTGCGCCCG
>DAHXNW010000211.1 GCA_027365195.1 Acetobacteraceae bacterium | reverse complement strand
CGGCCGCTACGACGGGCTGGTGACGCTCTCGGTCAGCGGCGCGCCGCATGATTGCCTGCGCCTGCTGTATGACGCCGACGGCAAGCTGTTCCTGCCGGTCGAGAATATCGAAATGCTCTCGCGCTTCGGCAGCGAGACCGCAGGCGTCGCCCTCGACAAGCTGGGCGGGGTGAGCTGGCAGAACCGCAAGGCGCGGGCGAAAAGCCGGATTCGCGACATGGCGGGCGAGCTGATCCGCATCGCCGCCGCGCGCCGGCTGCACGAGGCGGCGAGCCTCGCGCCGCCGGAAGGCGCGTGGGACGAGTTCTGCGCCCGCTTCCCCTTCGCCGAGACCGAAGACCAGTCGCGCGCCATCGCCGATGTGCTGGAAGACATGGCGGCCGGCCGCCCGATGGACCGGCTGATCTGCGGCGATGTCGGCTTCGGCAAGACCGAGGTCGCCCTGCGCGCCGCCTTCGTCGCCGCCATGGCCGGCACGCAGGTCGCCGTCGTGGTGCCGACGACGCTGCTCGCGCGGCAGCATTTCCGCAGCTTCTCGGCGCGCTTCGAGGGGTTGCCGGTGCGCGTCGCACAGCTCTCGCGCATGGTGAACGCCAAGGACGCGGCGGAGGTGCGGCGCGATCTCGCCGAGGGGCGCGTCAATATCATCGTCGGCACCCATGCGCTGCTGGCGAAATCGGTGGCGTTTGCCGATCTCGGCCTGCTGATCGTCGATGAGGAGCAGCATTTCGGCGTTTCGCACAAGGAGAAGCTCAAGCAACTGCGCGCCGATGTGCATGTGCTGACCCTCACCGCCACGCCGATCCCGCGCACCCTGCAACTCGCACTCACCGGGGTGCGCGAGATGAGCCTGATCGCGACACCGCCGGTCGACCGGCTGGCGGTGCGCACCTTCATCATGCCGTTCGATGCGGTGGTGATCCGCGAGGCGCTGCAACGCGAGCGCTTCCGGGGTGGGCAGGTGTTCTGCGTGGTGCCGCGCATCGAGGACATGGGGCCGATGGCCGAGCGGCTCGCCGCCATCGTACCCGAGGCGCGGCTGATCCAGGCGCATGGCCGGCTGGCACCCACCGAACTCGAACGGGTGATGACCGAGTTCGGCGACGGCAGGTACGACATCCTGCTCTCGACCAACATCGTCGAGAGCGGGCTCGACATGCCGGCGGTGAACACGCTGCTGATCCATCGCGCCGACATGTTCGGCCTGGGCCAGCTCTATCAACTGCGCGGGCGCGTTGGGCGCGGCAAGCAGCGCGGCTACGCCTATCTCACCTGGCCGGCGAACCACCGGCTCTCGCCGGCGGCGGAAAAGCGGCTCAATGTGATGCAAACGCTCGACAGCCTGGGCGCCGGCTTCACGCTCGCGAGCCACGATCTCGATCTGCGCGGCGCTGGCAATCTGCTCGGCGATGAGCAGTCGGGCCATATCCGCGAGGTGGGGATCGAGCTCTATCAGCAGATGCTGGAGGATGCCGTCGCCGAATTGCGCGCCGAGCGCGGTCGCGGCAAGACAGTTGAGCACGACTGGACACCGAACATCAGCCTCGGCCTGCCAGTGCTGATCCCCGAGGATTACGTGCGCGACCTGCCGGTGCGGCTCGGCCTCTATCGGCGCATCGGCGGCCTCGCCTCGGACGCCGAGACCGAGGCGATGGCGGCGGAGCTGGTCGATCGCTTCGGCAAGCTGCCGGGGGAAGTCGAGAATCTGCTGCAGGTGATGGCGCTCAAGCGCGCCTGCCGCGAGGCCGGGGTGGAGAAGCTCGAAGCCGGGCCGAAGGGCATGGTGCTGAGCTTTCGCGGCAACGCCTTCGCCAATCCCTCCGGGCTGATCGCCTGGCTCGGCGGCCAGCGCGGCGGGGTGCGGCTGCGCCCGGACCACAAACTCGCCATCGTTCGCGAGATGGACCCCGACGGACGGCTGCGCATGGCGCGCGAGATGCTACGCCAGCTCGACCGTCTGGCACGGCAGGCCAAGGCGGCCTGAATCTGGTTTTATGCTTTGTTCAGTCTGCGCCGGCCCGCTCCCCCACGCGGCCACCCACGACAGTATACTGAATGGGGTGGCCGGGTGGGGGAGCGGGCCGGCGCAGACTGAACGCAAAACCCTACGATTGCGCGTCCGGCGACAGCACGATGCATTTGGCATGCGCGTGGGTGAGCCGTTCGCAGGCGCCGAGTGCGGTCTCGCGCGAGAAGCCGGTGAGCCGGGCGCGGTAGAGCGTGCCATGCGCCTGCCGCAGCATGCCGACCGCCGGCTGCGCCGGACCGTGCAGCCTGGCCTGCGCCGCGCGGGCGGCATCACGCGCCTGCGCGGCGTTGCCGAAGGCGCCGACCTGGATCGCCCAGCCGCCGGAGAGGCGGCCAGGGCGCGCCAGCGGCAGCGGCTCGGCGGCGGCAGCGGTGGAGATCAGGCGAAAGCCATGCGTGGGGGCCGCTCTGGCGGCGGGCGCGGTTGGTGCGGAATGCGCGGCATAGATGCCGAGGGTGGAGGCGATCAACTGCTCGCTGTCACCCGAACCATTGCCGCGCGCGCCGGCCGGCGGCGCGCGCTTCGCGAGGCGCACCGGACGGCGTGCCGGGGGGTAGCGCAGGCCGGGCGGGATATCGGCCGGCAACTGGTTGATCGCCAGCGCCTCGGCCGGGGCACGGCGCTGCGGAAAACTGTCCTGGATATAAGGCGCGATCATCGCGACATAGTGCCGCGTCTCCTCCGGCAGCGGGCGGGTGTTGGCCAGATAGCTATCCAGCCGCTGCGGCCCGGCATTATAGGCGGCGAGAAACGCCGGGGTGCCGTAGAGATCGTACATCTCGCGCAGATAGGCGGCGCCGGCGAGGATGTTGTTGTGCGGATCATAGGCGTCCTCGCCGAGGCCGTAGCGGGCGCGCAACCCGTCATAGGTCTGCGGCATCACCTGCATCAGCCCCATCGCGCCGACCGGCGAGGTGGTGAGCGCGCCGTTGATGAACTCCTGGCCGCCGGACTCGACGTGCATCACCTCGCGAATCCAGCGCTCCGGCACATCGAAGCGCACCGCCGCCTCGGCGATATACGGCCGCCACGGGTCTTCCGGCGGGCCGGGCGGGGTGTAATTGCGCGCCGCATGCGCCTCGTAGCGCACCGCCTCCTGCCGTTCGCTGATCCGTGGAGCCGATTGCTGCCCGGCACAGGCGGCGAGCAGGGCGAGTGCGCACAAGCCGATCAGCCGAACCAGCGCAGACCTCATGCCGACAACCCCCGCCACAGTTCCGGCCCAGCAGCCCGCCCGCAGGAAAAGGGACGTCAGCACCAACTGAACAGTATGCACAATTTAGCGGAAACAACTCATGCCGCCAAGCAGGAAAGCCGCGTAATGCTCTCTTGAACCACTCTATTCCGCCTGCGGCCCGATAAGGCCGATCGAGACCGGCGCCATTCATCTGATCGTAACGTCGAGGAAGCATAGCTCTACACGTCATGCGTGCTATACGGCCTCGTACGGTGGTGCAGTGGGAGTCAGATTCTGAGCGACATTCTGTCCATGCCGGCGTGTGAGGAGACGCCATCGGAGGCGGCCGTGGCGCCGGAGTTGATCGCCACCGCATTGCCGATGCTCGATTCCCTGCTGCTGCACGCGCCATCGCTCGAATTCCTGTGCGCCGGCGTGCTCGATGCGCTGATGGCGCTGCCCGGCGTCGTCGCCTGCTGGATCTGGCAACCGGGGGTTGGTGGCCGGCTGGTCGCCGAAGCGAGCCGCGGCGAGGGCAGTGCCGCCTATCTGCGAGAGACCGAGGTGCGGCTCGATGGCGGCCCGCTCGCCGGCGGCGTGGCCGGACGGGCCTGGCGCAGCGGCGAAGTGACCATCACCGCCGACTGGCAGGCGGATGCGACCATGGCGGCCTGGCATGGCGCCGCCGAACGGCACGGCTGGCGCGCCGGCGCGGTGGTACCACTGCGCGGGCGCAACGGGCGGGCGCATCGGCTGATCTGCCTCTATAGCGACGCCGCCGGCGTGTTCCACGCCGCCCCCTGGACCGCGCTGCTCGCGCATTTGCGCACGCTGCTCGGCCTCGCGGTGGAGCGCGCCGAGCGCGGGCCGGAGGAGCGCGCCCGGCAGGCGCGGCTCGCGCGGATGCAGCAACTCTATCGCGCCATGCTGAGCGGCGGGGAAGTGCTGCTCAAAGCCTCCTCGGAAGCCATGCTGCTGCGCGGCCTATGCCAGCGGCTGGTCGAGAGCGGCCTGTTCCAGACCGTCTGCATCGGCCAGCCCGATGCGACGGCAGAGTGGCTCACGCCCCTCGCCGGCGCCGGCCCGGGGCTGGAAATCACCCGCCGGCTGGCCGGACCGATGGGCGAAGGCCCGACGAGCATCGCGCTGCTCACCCCGCTCGCCTGGCGCACCGGGCGGGTGCAGTTCGACAACGATCTGCTCGGTGAACCACGCTATGCCGCGATCCATCACGTCTTGCGCGAGTACGGCCTGGCGTCGGCGGCGGTGGCGCCGATCCGGCGCGGAGGCAAGCGCTGGGCGCTGCTCTTGGTGATCGCCTCGCAGCCCGGACTGTTCGACCGCGAAGTGCTGCATCTGCTGGCCCGCCTCGCCGGCCTCGCCGGCCGCGGCCTCGACGAGCGCGACCTGAAGGAGGCGCTGCATCGCGAACGCGCCGGGCAGAGCTGGATCGCCCGGCATGACCCGCTCACCGGCCTGCCGAACCGGCTGGCGCTCGCCGAACGGCTGCCGGTGGCGATCGCGGAGGTGCGGCAGAGCGAGGGTCTGCTCGCCGTCGGCATGCTCGATCTGGACGATTTCAAGCAGGTCAACGACCGCCATGGCCATGCCGCCGGCGATACGCTGCTGTGCGCTCTCGGCCAGCGGCTGCGCGGGCAGCTGCGCGAGGGCGATGTGATCGCGCGGCTCGGTGGCGATGAATTCGCCCTCGTGCTCGGCGGCATGACGCAGGTCGCCGATCTGGCCGCCACCGCCGAGCGGCTGCGCGCCGCCATCGAGGCGCCGGTGGAACTGCCGGACGGCACGCTGCTGGGGCTGCGCGCGAGCCTCGGCTTCACCCTCTATCCGCTGGATGACACGACGCCGGAGGGGCTACTGCGCCATGCCGATACCGCGCTCTATGCCGCGAAGGTGCGCAAGGCGAGCCAGCAGGGCCATTGGGAACTCTATCGCCCGGCGCAGGAGCGTGGGGCCACGGCACTGGTGCTGCGCCGGCTGATCGAGCGCGGCGGCGTGCGGGTGCATTATCAGCCGATCCTCGACCTGCAGAGCGGCGCGGTGGTGGGCGTGGAGGCACTGGCGCGGCTCGCGCAGGGCGAGGGCCTGCTCTCACCGGCCGCCTTCCTGCCGCATCTCTCGTCCGAAGACCGCCGTGCGCTGGGGCGCGCCGTGCTCGGCGAGGGTCTCCGCGATCTCGCGGCGTGGGAGGCGCGCGGCTGGTCGCTCGGCCTGTCGGTGAATGTCGATCCGGCGGCACTCCTCGCCGATGATTGGGCGGCGGAAATACAGAGCGCCCTCGCGCGGGCTGGCATGGCACCGGCGCGGCTCACGCTCGAAGTGCTCGAAAGCGGCGAATTCCTCTCGATGGCGCAGGCGCAGGCGCGCATGGCGGCGCTGCGCGCGAGCGGCATCCGCATCGCGCTCGATGATGTCGGCAGTGCCTATTCCTCGCTGCTGCGGTTGAAGGCGCTGCGGGTGGACCGCATCAAGCTCGACCATAATTTCGTCAGCGGCGTGGCCGCGCGGCCGGACGATCTGCTCTTCGTCGCCAGTGTGCAGTCGCTGGCGCGCGGGCTGCGCACGCGCCTCGTGGTGGAGGGCGCCGAGACGCCCGATATTCTCGACGCACTGCGCGTGCTCGGCGTGGAGGAGGCGCAAGGCTACGCGATCGCCCGGCCGATGCCGGCGGCGGCGCTGAGCGCCTGGCTCGACCAGCACCACCCAGAGCCGGCCTCGGCACGGCCGACCACGCTGCTCGGCGCCTACGCCGGTTATAT
>DAHXNW010000114.1 GCA_027365195.1 Acetobacteraceae bacterium | reverse complement strand
TATCGTTTCGATCCCAGCAGCGGCAATCTCTCCGTCGTGGTCGGTGATTTCAGCATGCCGAACGGCCTGTGTTTCTCGCCCGACGAGAGCAAGCTCTATATCTCCGACACCGGCGTGCTCGGCGGCCCGGAGCCGAAACATACGCTGATCCGCGTGTTCGACGTGAGCGAGGGTGGCAAACTCTCGAACGATCGGCTGTTCCACGATTTCCAGGGCGACGGCACCTATATCGCCGACGACATGCGCGTCGATGAAGATGGCAATCTCTGGTGCGCCGGCGGCTGGGGGCCGCGCAACATGAACGGCGTGCGTGTGTTCGCGCCGGATGGCACACCGCTCGGCGCCATCGTGCTGCCGGAGGTTGCCGGCAATCTCTGCTTCGGCGGCCATCACCACAATACGCTCTATATCGCGGCCAGCACCTCCATCTATGCGATGGATGTCGGCACCAGGGGGGTGGAACTCTAACCGCGGTAACGCTCACGATCCCGCTAGGCCGCCCGGGGTGGTTGCCAGCCGCCGCCGGGCGGTCTATGCGCTGTAGCCTTCCATCAGGGATCGTGGACGCGATGGATCGACGGCAATGGATGATGCAGGGGTTGCGCGCCGCGTCGGCGGCCGTGCTGGCGGCGGTGTTGCTGACCGTGCCGGCACGCGCGCAGCCGAACAATGCGACGGTGACACTCTACAGCGTGAGCGGTCTCGGCGCCTTCTACCGCGCGGTGCTGCCCGGCTTCGAGCAGACCCAGCATATCAAGGTCAATCTCGTCATTCTCGGCAGCGCCGCGATGGCCGAACGGCTGGCGGCCGAGCGGACGCAGCCGCAGGCGGATTTGATCGTCGCGCTGCCTCCCTTCGTCGGCGGGCTGGACGCCGCCGGGTTGCTCCAGCCGGTGATCATGCCGGCCGATGCAGAGATCGACGCGGTGGCGCAGGCGGACGATCATAGCTGGCGGGCGCTGGCGCTCAATTATGTGTGCTTCATCACCGACAGCGACCTCATCGACGCCGCGCCGTACACGATCGACGGCCTGCAACGCCCGGCCTTCAAGGGCAAGCTGCTCTACAACCAGCCGAAGGACTCCGCCGCCGGCATGGCGATGCTGGTACTGGTGAATGCGCTGCTCGGCGACCGTCAGGGTTTCGCCCTGCTCAAGAAGACGGAGCCATCGGTCGCGCATCATCCGCGAAGCCGCGCCTCGCTCGCGCGCATGCTGGCCGAGCAGCGCGGCATGCTGGCGTTCGGCGATCTGCAGATGGCGCTCACCCTCGCGCGGCAGGGCGTCGCGGTGGAGCCGGTTTTTCTGGCCGGCGAGCCCGACGGCCGGCCAACCACCTTCGCACTACCCTACGCCATCGCCCTCGCCAAGGACGCACCCGAGGCAACGGCCGGACGGCGGCTGCTCGACTATCTGCTCTCGCGCCGGGTGCAGGCGCAGTTGGCCGGGTTCGACACGCTGCCGGCGCGCAACGACGTGGCCGCCCTCGGCGCAGAGGCCGATGCGCTGCGCGGCTGGCTCGGCGAGGCGCGCCTCATCACCATCAACTGGCCCTTCGTCGCCGAAGTGCAGGCCGGCTGGCTGCGGCGCTGGCACAGCCTCGCCCCAGTGCGCACCGCCAAACCGGCGCAGGCCGCGGCCCGCTGAGCCGCGAGCCGGGGCTGCGGCTCTATAGCATGATATGTTTCAGGTTAAGGCCGCACCCCCCCACCCGGCCATCCACGATAGTATACTGAATGGATGGCCGGGTAGGGGTGCGGGAAAGTGCAGGCTAAATTATCCCGCTCTATAGCGCGCTCGCCACCCATTGCTTGAGCGCCGATTTCGGCAGCGCGCCAACCTGGGTCGCCGCCGGCTTGCCGTCCTTGAACAAAATCATCGTCGGAATGCCGCGCACCGCATAGGTATTCGGCGTCAGCGGATTCTCGTCGATATTGACCTTCGCCACCGTGAGCTTGCCGGCGTATTCCTTCGCCAGTTCCTCCAGCGCCGGCGCCACCATGCGGCACGGGCCGCACCACTCGGCCCAGAAATCGACCAGCACCGGGCCATCCGCCTTGAGCACGTCGTGCTCGAAGCTGCTGTCGGTGACCGGCTTGGTATGTTCGCTCATCGGCTCGTATCCTTTTGCATCATGAGAGCATGACAGCTTTAGTCTGCACCGGCCCGCATCCCCACCCGGCCACCCATTCAGCATACCGTCGTGGGCGACCGGGTCGATGCAGACTCAATCTCTAGCGCTCAACATGGCGCGCGCGCCACGCGGGATCAAGCGTGTGCGCATCGAGCAGCGCATCGTCCAGCCGGTCGATGCGCGCCGCCTGCGTCCAGACCAGAAAGCAGCGGATCGCGCGCCCGGGGAAAATTTCCGCCAGCACCGCGCGATAGGCCGCCATCTGGCGCAGATACAGCAGCGGTGTGGCATCGATGCGTGCCGGCGGGGCGCGGTTGGTCTTGTAATCGGCGAGCAGCACCTCCGCCGGCCCGACGGCGAGGCGGTCCACCAGGCCGCCGATCACCCGCCCGCCGACCACGCCGGTGAGCGGCACTTCGGCGCGGCTGCCCGGGCTGAACAGCGGCGCCAGCGCGGGATGGCGCAGGATGGCGAGCGTCTCCTCGGCGAGCAGCGCGACGGCGGCCGGTGCCAGCCCATGCCCCGGCCGGGCGAGGAAATCCCGCGCCGCCGCTTCACGGCGTGCGTCCGGCAGCGTCGGGAGGTGCTGCAACAGCGCATGCAGCAACTGCCCGCGCAACAGCGGCAGAGCTGTATCGGCCCGCGCGGCGAGGGGGGAAGCTGCCGCCGGCACCGGGGCGAGGGCGGCGCCTTCCGGCCGGCTCGGCGCCAGCGGCTCGGGCAGCGCTGGCTCGCTCGGCGGTGGTGCCGTGCGCCAGTCGGGGGCCGTGCCCGCCCATGGTGGCAACGGATCGGGCGGCGGTGCGGCGTGAAAAACCGGCGTGGCCGTGGGCGGCGTGGTCTGCTGCTGGCTCAGGCGCAGCAGCGGTGCGTCGAAACCGGCCTCGCTCACCGTCTCGACGCCGGGCATGGCGGCGAGGGCGTGGCGCACGCGCTCGTACCAGCAGGCTTCCGGCATCGCCTTCCCGCCCGGCCAGCCGCACATCACCAGCCGGTCCTCGGCGCGGGTCAGCGCCACGTAGAGCAGGCGATTGTGCTCATCGAGCTGGCGCTGCCGCGCGGCGGCCAGCATCGCGTCTGCGGCGGGGGCGCGAAATGCCTGCCGTGGGATCCACAGCGGCACCTCCACGCCCTCGCCGGCCGGATCGGCTGCCCACAGCAGCGCCACGTCGTCCTTCGGCAGCGCCGTGGTGTCGGGCAGGATGACGAGCGGCGCCTGCAACCCCTTGGCACCATGCACCGTCATGATGCGCAGTCGACCGCCGGCGGCCTCCGCCTCGCGCTTCACTTCGGCGCCGGAGCGGCGCAGCCAGAGCAGGAAGCCCTGCAAGGCGGGCGGATGGCTCTCGGTGTAGTGCAGGGCTGCGTGCAGCAACTCGTCCATCGGCTCGTCCGCCTCCGGGCCGAGCCGCGCCAGCAGCCGTGCCCTGCCGCCGAGCGGGCCGAGCGCCTCGGCGAGCAGGGCGTGCGGTGTGGTGAAATCCACCCGGGCGAACAGGGCGGCGAGGAAATCCCACGCCGCCTGCCACTCCGCCCGCTCGCCGGCGCGCGCGCGCAGCGCCTCCCACAGGCTGCCGGCGCGGCCGACCGCGAGGGCCATCAGCGCCGGATCGCTCAGCCCGCCGAGCGGGCTGGTCAGTACGCAGGCGAGCGAAAAATCATCCTCCGGCAGCAGCAGCGTGTCGCACAGCGTCAGCAGGTCGGCGACCGCCGGCTGCTCGGTGAGCACCATGCGGTCGAGGCCGGCGACCGGAATGCGCTGCTGCTTCAAGGCGCGCAGCAGGGCGCGGGCGAAACCGTCGCGCCGGCGCAGCAGGATCAGCACGTCGCCGGGCGCCAGCGCGCGGCCCCGGCTGGCCAGCCGCTCGCCGGCATCGAGCCGCTCGCGCAGCCAGCGGGCGAGGCGTTCGGCGAGAAGCTGGCGGGGGCTCGCGGCGGCGCGATAGCCGGCCGCCCCTTGCCACGGCTCGCGCGGCGGCGGCTCGGGAAGGGGCGCGAGCGGCCAGAGTTCGACGCTGCCGGCCGCTCCGCTGCGCACCGTCTGATGGCGCGGCACGGCGCCGCCCGGCTCGGCCAGCCCGGCGCCGGCGGGGCCTGCGAACACCGCATCGACCAGCGCGAGCACCGGTTCGGTGGAGCGGAAGGAGACTGTCAGCGGGCGCTCCACCCAGCGCTCGCCGGCGGCTTTAACCTGTGCCGCGAGTTGGCCGCGCCAGTCCGCGAAGGCCCCTGGCACGGCGCCCTGGAACGAATAGATCGACTGTTTGGGGTCGCCGACGGCGAACACCGTGCGCCGTTGCGGGCGGGCACCCAGGCCGGCGAAGAATTCCTCGCACAGCCGGCCGATGATCGCCCATTGCGCCGGCGCGGTATCCTGCGCCTCGTCGAGCAGCAGATGATCGATCCCGCCGTCGAGCTTGTAGAGCACCCAGGCGGCGCCGGGATCGGCCAGCAACCGGGTGGTGAGCATGATCAGATCCTGATAGTCGAGCCAGCCGCCGAGGGTCTTGCCGCGCTCGAAGGCGGCGATCGCCGGCAGCGCGAGGCGCCACAGCGCGGCCGAGACGGTGGCCAGCCGCAGCGCCTGCCGAGCGGCGAGAACGCCGAGCAGGCGCTCCTGCTCGGCGACCAGCACCGGCCAGAGTTCCGGCCGGGCGGTGGCGAGCTTGCTGCCGAGCAGCCCGCGCTGCTTGCGCGGCTCGCCCTCGGCGGTGAGGAATATCGCCTGCCAGTCGGCCCATCGCGCGCGGCGCGCATCGGGCGCCAGATCGAGCCAGTCGAGCAGCGCGGTCATCTGGATGGTCACCGCTGCCGAGGCGGTGGGCAGGATCGCCTCGGCGGTGGCGCGCAGGGCGGCTTCGGCGGGCCAGACCACCGCCGCCGCGAGTGCTGCATCCGCATCGCCCGCCGGTGCGCCGAGCGCGCGCCGCTGCGCCGCCGCGACCGCCTCGGGGCCGATCGTTCGCAGCACGGCGAGGCGCTCCCGATCGGCCTGCAAGGCGCCGATCAGGCTCTCCAGCCGGGCGACGTCGGCGAGCCCGGCCAGATCTTCGAGATCGGCCCGGCCGTACTCGGAATTGGCCGATGCCAGCGCGCTCTCGCCGGCCTCGCGCAGGGCGGTCGCCGCGTCGAACGCCTCGATCACGCGGAAATGCGGCGAGATCGCCGCCTCCAGCGGAAACCGCCGCAGCAGCGACTGGCAGAAGGCGTGCAAGGTGCCGATCCGCATGCCGCCGGGCAGATCGAGCACGGTTGCGAACAGCGCGCGCGCGCGGGCGAGCAGCGCAGGTGTCGGGTCTGGCTGCAACGCCTGCATCTCCGCGCGCAGGGCGGCCTCCGGCAGTGTCACCCAGCGCGCCAGCGTGGCTTGTAGCCGCAGCGCCATCTCGGCCGCCGCCGCGCGGGTGTAGGTCAGGCACTGGATGCGCGCCGGATCGGCCCCCGGGTTCAGCAAGAGGCGCAGCAGCCGGTCGATCAGCAGCTTGGTTTTGCCCGAGCCGGCCGAGGCGGCGACGAAGGCGGAGACCGCCGGATCGGCCGCCGCCGCCTGGCTCGCACTCGCGTCGGCGGCGCCGGCTTGAGAAGCATGGGTCATCCGCCGCCCCACTCGGCGACGCGGGCGAGTTGCGCGTAAACCCCGTGGCGCGGCGCGATCTCCGGCACCGGCTGCGCCAGATAGCAGGTGGCGGGATCGTCGTATTGCGTGATCAGCCGGCGCAGCCCGGCTTCCGTGGCGGCGACCAGCGCCTGCGGCGCGGCGATCAGCAGCGCGCGGCCGGGTTCGAAGCCGCCACTCAACTGCCAGTAGAGCAGCGCGCGGGCGGGGCCGCGCAGCGCCGGGCCGAACGCCCCGGCCGCCGCCATCGCCGCCTCCAGCGGCAGTTGTGGCGCGAGTCCGGACTGCACATCGGCCTGACTTGGCGGCTTGCCGGTTTTATAGTCGAGGATGGCGAGGCTCGCATCGACATAGCGCTCGATGCGGTCGGCGCGGCCGGTGAGGGTGAAGCCGCCCGGCACGTCGAGCGGCCACACCCCGGCGATCTCCGGCGCGATCGTCTCCGGTGCCTCCGCCGCGCGCCGCGCCGCCTCGGTCGTTGCCACCCAATCGGCGATGCGCGCAAGACGCGGCGCCCACCAGGCCGCCAGCGCCGGGCGCAGCCGGGCCAGGCCGAGTGCCTGCATCAGGCCGAGGCGCAGGGCCGCCGCGGCATCCTCCGGCCAGCGCTCGCGCGCTCCGGCGAGGAAGCGGTGCAGCCCGGCATGCACCAGCGAGCCGTAATCGGCGGCATCCGTCGCCTGCTCCAGCGGATCGAGCTGGCGCAGGCGCAGGATGTGGCGGGCGTAGATCGCGTAGGGGTCGCGCTGCCAAGTCTCGATTTCGGTGACGCTGAGGCGGCGCGGGCGCAGCGCGATCGGCGGGCAGGGCCGTGGCGGTGCCACCGGCCGGACGCGATCCTGCGCCGGGCGGTCGAGCGCGCGCGCCCAGCCGACTGCGGGGTGCGACGGCAATGCCGCCTCCTGCGCCCCCCCCTGCGCGCGCCCCTGGGCCGCCAGCAGCGCCTGCAGCCGCACCAGCCAGCGCGCCGGCACCGCCGGGGCGTGGTCGCGCCGGCGTGGCGCGGAGAGCACCACCTCGGGTGCCGCGCAGGCGGCCATGACGAAATCATGCGCGCTCTGGCCGACCATTGCCTCCGGATCGGGTAGGCCGATCCGCGCCCGCATCGGCCGGCTGAGCCAAGGGCCGGGATCACTCAGCGGCGGCCATACCCCCTCGACCAGTCCGCCGAGCACGATCACCTCGGCGGATTGCAGCCGCGCTTCCAACAGGCCCCAGATGAACACGCGCGGATGCTCGCTGGCCTCCCGCCCGCGCAGCGCGCGCCGGCTGCGCACCCGCGCGCCCTCCAGCACGGCATCGAGCAACCCGGGCAGCACCGCTGGCGGCTGCTCCGGCAAGGCGGGCAGGGCGGCGAGGGTATCGGCGAGCAGGGCCGCGAGCGCCTCGCCCTCTTCGAACGCCCACAGCCGCGCCGCCCCCGCCTCCGCCTCGGTCGTGGCGAGTGCCTCGCCGGCCTCGATCAGCGCGCCGAGCAGCAGCGCCGGGCTTTCGCGCACCGAGGCGGTGGCGCGTAGCAGCGGCGCCAGACCCCGTTCCAGCAGCGCCAGCAGCCCGGCCGGATCGTCCAGCCCGGCCAGCGCCTCGCGCAGACCGGTCAGTCCCGGCGGCGGGCGCGGCCCGCGCAGCGCCGCGCGCTCCAGCGCCCGCGCGGCGGCCCGCGCGGCGGCCGGCGGCAGGCCGGCGGCGAACAGCGGATGCTTGAGCAGGCTGAGCAGCGCGACCGGCGCCAGTTCGGCATCCACCGCGCCGGCGAGCAGGCGCAGGAACACCGCCGGCGGCGTTTCGGCGAGCGACTCTCCGGCGCTGTCATCGGCGATCACGCCGAAGCGCAGCAGCGCTGCCCCCACCCGCCCGGCGAGCGCGCGGTCCGGCGTGACCAGTGCGGCCCGCGCGCCCGGCCGCTCCAATGCAGCGCGCAGGATCAGCGCGATCGCCGTCGCCTCCTCCTGCTCATCGGCCGGCTCCAGCCGCGACAGGCCGGCGATGTCGAGCGGCACCGGTTCGCGCCAGGCGGCGAGCGCCCCGGCCGGCAGCAACGCGCGCGCGAGCGCGACCATCCGCCCGCGCGGCGGCCCGAACGGGAAGGCGACATCGCCCACCCGCGCGCCAAGGCCGCCGAGCAGCGCGCCAAGGCCGGCCTGCGGATGCGAGAGCGGCAGTTCGCCCGCCTCGTCGATGGACGGATCAAGCCCCGGCAAAATCACGCACCCGCCCGGCATGGCGGCGACGACGCGCAGCAGCCGTGCGACCGCCGGGATGCCGCCGGTGGTGCCGGCGATCCACACCGGTTCGTCGGGCGGATCGGCGCTCCAGGCGCGCGCCTGCGCATCGAGCAGCGCCACCTGCCGCGCCGCCGGGTTCATCACCCCTTCGGTTGCGAGCCAGTCCGGCCAGGCGCGGGTGACGATGGTGAGGAAATCGAGCGTCTGCGCCCAATGCGCGGCATGATCGGGGTCCGCGGCGTGCGGCAGGGCGGTTGCGAGATCGACACCCTCGCGCTCCGCCTCGTCCATCAGCCGCGCCAGTTCGCCGGCCAGCAGCCAGGCGCGATCGGCGGTTTGTGGCGCGCCGGCGGCGCCGCGCAGGGCGAGGACCAGCCGACTCAGGGCCGCGAGGCGCCGCGCCGGCGCCACCGCCGGGGGCAGATCGAGCGCGCCGGCCAGCGCCAAGGGGGCTTCGTCGAGCGCGCCGAGTGCGGTGATCTGTGGCAGCAAAAGCGGCCGGCCGCCGGAGACGCGCAGAAACGCCTCCGCCAGCGCGCGCGCCGCCCGCCGCGTCGGCAGCAGAATGCGCCCGCGCGCCACCGCCTCCGCCGCCTCCCCGCTCTGCGCGAGCCACGCCCGCGCCAGCGTGTCGAGGAACGGCAGATGCGGCGGGATGGCGAGGAGGTTCATCGTGTGTCCAGGGTCACGCCGGCGCGCAGCCGTTCCTCCGCCTCGTGCAGATCGGCCGGGGTGGACAAATGGAACCACAGCCCGTCATGCACGAGCGCGCGCAGCCGGCCGGCGGCGAGGGCACGGTTCCACAATAGATTGAGGCTGAACGCGCCGGCCGGCGGGGCGGCGAACAACGCTGGCGCGACCAGTTGCACGCCGGCGTAGATATACGGCACGATCTCGCATGCTTCCGGCCGGCGCGGCACGCCCCAGGGGTCGAGCGCGAAATCGCCGCGCCCGGCTTCTGCCTGCACTTGGCATGTCCGGTGCAGCAGCAGCACGCCCTCCATCGCGGCATCGAAGACGGTGGCGAGGCGCGCCAGGGCGGGGGTCGGCCCGTCGAGCCAGAACGCATCGCCATTGACGACGAAGAACGGCTCCGGCCCGAGATCGCCGCGCGCCAGGGCGCTCGCCACCGCGCCGCCGGTGTCGAGCAGTGCTACCTCCTCGCGCAGTTGCAGCGCCGGGCCGTCCTGGCGCGCGGCGAGATGTGCTGCAAGACGAGGTGCCTGCCAATGCGCGTTCACCACCACACGCTCGATGCCGATCGCGGCGAGGCGGTCGATCGCGTGATCGAGCAGTGCGCGTCCGCCGAGGGTGAGCAACGGTTTCGGTGTCTGATCGGTGAGCGGACGCATACGGGTGCCAAGCCCGGCGGCGAGCAGCATCGCCACGCGCGGCCTCATCGCACCGCACCCACATCCAGATCGGGCAGATGGCGGGCGAGAAAGGCGGCGAGCGGGGCAGCCGCCGGCTGCGCCAGCGCGCGGCGCAGCATCGCCCAGCAGCGCGGCGCATGGGCGAGATAGGCCGGTTTGCCGTCACGCCGCGCGAGCCGCACCCAGAGGGCGGCGACGCGCAGATGCCGCTGGGCCGCGCAGATCACGCAGGCGTCGCGAAACGCCGCCGCATCGAGCTCCGGCCGCCGCGCCAGATAGCGCGCAATCGCCCGCGCGCGCAGCGATTCCGGCAGATCGCGCCGTGCGTCCTCCACCAGCGAGACCACATCGTATGCCGGATGGCCGATCCCGGCGTCCTGGAAATCGATCAAGCCGATGCGGCGGAGGCCGGCGCGCTCGGGCAGCCAGAACAGATTGCCGACGAAATAGTCCCGATGCACGAAGCCGCGCGGGCCGGATGCCAGCGGCGCCAGCAGAGCGGCCATCGCGGCGGCGAAATCGGCGCGCAGTTCTGGCGTGGCGGCTGCGTTCGTCGCCGCCGGCCACCACCAGTCGAGAAACGTCGCCGCCGTGGCCCGTGTCATTGCCCCGGCATCCCAGGGCGGCAGATCGGCCGGCGCCCGATGCAGCGCGGCCAATGTGTCGATCGCCGCATCGAACAGGGCGGCGTCGCTCTCGGCATCGCCGAGGCGGCCGGCGATCAGCGTGTCGCCGAAATCTTCCAGCAGCACGAGGCCGGCCGGCGGCTCGGCGGCGATGATCTCGGGCACCGAGACGTGGCCGGCGAGGAGGGCGGCGAGGCGCAGGAACGGGCGCACGTCTTCCCGGCCGGGTGGCGCATCCATCAGCAGCGCCGGGCGTGGGCCGTGATGCAGCCGCAGATAGCGGCGAAAGCTCGCATCCTGCGCCAATACCTCCCGGCGCGCGCCGGCGAAACCCTGTGCGGCGAGAAAGCGATCGATCAAATCCTCTCTCATCGTGGCGCGATCCTGGGTGGCGCCTCGATCAGCGCGCGCCGGCGCGTGGCGTTCAGCGGATGCAGGGTGATCCGCCATGCATCGGGCGGGCTTAGCGGGCCGAGCCGGTCCGGCCATTCCACCAGCACGATATCGGCGATCGCCTCCTCCCAGCCGAGTTCGCGGAGCGAGTCCGGCCCGTCGAGTCGCCAGAGATCGAAATGATGCACCACGCCGCGCGACGTGTCGTAGCTCTGCACCAGGGTGAAACTCGGGCTGGGTACTTCGAGCGCCGGGTCGTCGGTCATCCGGCGCAGCAAGGCGCGCGCGAGGGCGCTCTTGCCGGCACCGAGCGGGCCTGCCAGCAGCACCGCATCGCCCGGGCGCAGGACATCGGCGATCTCGGCGGCCAGACGTTCGGTGGCACGCAGATCGGGCAGGTCGCGGGTCTCGGGCATCGGCGCAGTGTGCAACAAGGCGCGCTACGCCGAAAGTGCGGCCAGAAGGGCGGCGAAATCTTCTGGCGGAGCGGTCTCGAAGCTGAGCGGCGCGCCAGTCCTCGGGTGAGCGAAGCCGAGCCGCCACGCGTGCAGCGCCTGGCGCGGGAAATCCAGCAGCCGGCCGCGCAACGGCTCGGCGAGGCGCGCGGCGGCGGCGGGGATGCGGCGCAGATAGACCGGATCGCCGATGAGCGGATGGCCGCGCTGCGCCAGATGCACGCGGATCTGATGCGTCCGCCCGGTCTCCAGCCGGCAGTCGAGCAATGTGCAGGCAGCCTGCCAGCTTTGCCGCGTCGCATACCGCGTGACCGCCGGCTTGCCGCCGTGACGCACCACCGTCATGCGTTTGCGATCACGCGGATCGCGCCCGATGGCGCCCTCGATGCGCCCGCTGCCGGGGCTCGGCAGGCCCCAGCACAGCGCCATATAGGCGCGGTCGATGTCATGCGCGGCAAAGGCGGCGGCGAGGGCGGCGAGGGCCATTTCGTTCTTCGCCACCACCATCACGCCGGAGGTGTCCTTGTCCAGCCGATGCACGATCCCCGGGCGGGCTTCGCCGCCGATGCCGCTCAGGCTCTCGCCGCAATGCGCGATCAGCGCGTTGACCAGCGTGCCATCCGCATTGCCCGGTGCCGGATGCACCACGAGGCCGGCCGGCTTGTCGAGCACCAGCAGATCGGCGTCCTCGAACAGCACCGCCAGCGCCATCGCCTGCGCCGCCGGCCGTGCCGCGACCACCGGCGGCAGGGCGAGGGTGTAGCACGCCCCGGCGCGCACCGGTTCGGAGGGCTCGCCGAGCGGCTGATCGTCGCGCCGCACCCGTCCCGCCTCGATCAGGCTCTTGACGCGCGAGCGCGAGAGCGTGCCGATGGCATCCGCAAGGAAGCGGTCGGCGCGCTGGCCGGCCGCGCCGGGGCCGGCGGGAATGGTGAGGAGGGTTGCGTGCGGATCAGTCTCGGCGATCGGGGGCATGCGAGGAGTGATAGCGCGAATCGGCGCGCGGGGGGAGGCGTGCGATGCGCGCGCTGAAGATCGCCATCGTGGTGATGACGGTGCTGATCCTCGGCGGCACGGCGACGTTGGTGGTGCTGATCGCCAAGCGCCTCTCACCCGCCCCGCCGCTCGCCGCGCAGATCGACTTGCAGGAGGCGCCGGGCAGCCACATCGTCGGCATGACGGCGGCTGGCGACCGGTTGATCTTGCACCTGCAAGGCGGCGGACCGGACCGGGTGGTGATCTATGACCTGCGCGGCCTGCGCCGGCTCGGCCGCATCGTCTTGACGCCATAACTCTGGGCGCGCGGCGGCCAATCGGTGGAGATCGCCGCGGTTCGATCACGCCGGCGCGGCTTGCACCGCCGGTGTGGCCGCCACGCGGCCGTCGCTGATGCGCACGCAGCGGTCGCAGCGCGCCGCCAGCGCTGGGTCGTGGGTGATCAGCAGCAGCGTGCTACCGCTGCGGGCGCGCAGATCGAACAGCAGATCCATCACCGCCGCCCCGGTCGCCCGATCGAGATTGCCGGTCGGCTCGTCGGCCAGCAGCAGGCGCGGTGCCGGGGCGAAGGCGCGCGCCAGCGCCACCCGCTGCTGCTCGCCGCCCGAGAGCTGCCCCGGCAGATGGGTGAGCCGATGCGCAAGCCCGACGGCGCGCAACGCCTCGGCGGCGCGCGGCATCGCATCGGCGGCGCCGGCGAGTTCGAGCGGGATGGCGACGTTTTCCAGCGCCGTCATCGTCGGGATCAGATGGAACGCCTGGAACACGATGCCGACCATGCGCCGGCGCAGCCGGGCCAACGCATCCTCGTCGAGCCCCGTCAGTTCCTGATCGCCGAGGCGCAGGCTGCCACGGCTCGCCCGTTCCAGCCCGGCCAGCAGCATCAGCAGGCTGGTCTTGCCCGAGCCGGAGGGGCCGACGATGCCCACCGCCTCGCCCGCCTCGATCGTGAGATCGATGCCGCGCAGGATGTTGACCGGGCCGGCGGTGGCAGGCACGCTGAGGTGCAGATCGGTGATCTGGATGAACGGCGCCGGGGTAGGGGATCGATCGGTCATGTCCACTCCATATGGCCCGCGGTGGGCGCGGCGGGAAGGGCTGGCACTGCTGCTCGCCTGCGCTCTCGCCGGTTTGACACAAGCCGCGTCGGCCGGCGCGCCGCTGCGGCTGCTCGCCCTCGGCGATTCGCTCACCGCCGGCTATGGCCTCGCCCATGCCGACGGGTTCGAGGCGCAGTTGCAGGCCGCCCTCACCGCACGGGGCGTCGCCGTGCGGGTGCTCGATGGCGGCGTCTCGGGCGATACCAGCGCCGATGCGCTGGCGCGGCTCGACTGGGTGCTGGCCGATAAGCCGCAGGCGGCGATCGTCGAGCTGGGTGCCAACGACGCGCTGCGCGGCATCGACCCGGCGGTCACCGAGGCCAATCTCGCCGCCATCCTGGATCGCCTGGCGGCGGCGCATATCCCGGTACTGCTCAGCGGCATGTATGCGCCGCCCAATCTGGGCGCCGCCTATGGCGCACAGTTTCACGCCGTGTTCGACCGCCTCGGCGCCCGGCCCGGGGTGCTCTACGATCCGTTCTTTCTCGCCGGCGTGGCGGGCGAGGCGCGGTTCAACCAGGCGGATGACATGCACCCCAACGCGGCCGGCGTGCGGATCGAAATCCAGCGCATGCTGCCGCTGGTGCAACGCCTGCTGGCCGAGGTGACGCCGTCCGGGGGAAGCGTGCGATGAGGCTGTTCGTCGGCCTCGATCTGCCCGCCACGCTGCGCCAGCGGCTTGCGCTGCTGAGCGGCGGGCTGCCCGGTGCGCGCTGGGTGCCGGCGGAGAATTACCATCTCACCCTGCGCTTCATCGGTGAGATGCCGGGCCATCGTGCCGAGGAGATCGACCTCGCTCTGAGCACCCTGCGGGCGCGGCGTTTCAGCCTCGGCGTCGGCGGTGTCGGCGTGTTCGCCAAGGGCGGCCGGCCGACCTCGCTCTGGGCCGGGGTGGAGCGCAGCGCCCCGCTCGAGCATCTGCAAGGCAAGATCGAGACCGCGTTGCAGCGCGCCGGGCTGGCGGCGGAGCGGCGGCGCTTCACCCCGCACATCACCCTCGCCCGGCTGGACAATGCCGGCGAAGCACGGCTCGCCGCCTTCGTGCAGGCGCATAACCTGTTCCGCGCCGAGACGATCGCGGTCGCGCATTTCACGCTGTTCTCCTCTTTGCTCGGCAAGGAGCACGCCGTCTATACCGCCGAGGCCGATTACCCGTTGACGTGAAGGAGTGTCCGGAAATGACGAGGCGAGGAGGAATGGTGCTGGCGTTGCTGCTCGCCACCGCGCCGCCGGGTGCCGCGTGGGCCGCCGGCGGCGATACGCCACCCGGCGCGGTGCGGGCGAGCGGCGCCTGGAGCCGCGCCACCGCCACGGTGGGTGCCACGGCGGCCGGCTATCTGACGCTCACCAACACCGCTGCCATGGCGGACCGGCTGACCGGCGCGCAGTGCGCCATCGCGCCGAGCGCCACGCTGCATCGGATGAGCGAGGATGGCGGGGTGATGCGCATGCGCGCGATCGACGGGGTCGATCTGCCGCCGGGACAGGCGGTGCGGCTCGCGCCCGGCGGTGATCACCTGATGCTGATGGGCACCACGCGGCGGCTCGCCGTCGGCGATCATTTTTCTTGCACCCTGCGCTTCGCCCATGCGCCGCCGCAGGAAGTCGATTTCGCCGTGCGGGGCGCCGGAGCGAGCGCACCGATGCCGGGGATGGATATGCCGATGAAAATGCCCTGAGCCGGCGATGGCGAGCCTCGATGCGGTGCTCGCCGAGGCGCGCGGCTGCACGCGCTGCGCCGATGTACTGCCGCTCGGTGCGCGCCCGGTGCTGCGGCTGTCGGCGAGCGCCAGACTGCTGATCATCGGCCAAGCGCCCGGCACGCGGGTGCACGCGAGCGGCGTGCCGTTCGACGATCCCTCCGGCGAGCGGCTGCGCTTCTGGCTCGGGATATCCGCCGCCGAATTCTACGACACCGCGCGGGTCGCCATCATGCCGATGGGTCTCTGCTATCCCGGCCGGCTGCCGCGTGGCGGTGATGCGCCGCCGATGGCCTGTTGCGCGCCGCTCTGGCATCCACGCCTGCTGACGCTGCTGGCGCCGGACCGGCTGACCCTGCTGGTGGGCGCCTATGCGCAGAATTATGCCCTTGGCCGTGGTCCGCTGACCGCGCGGGTGCGGGACTTCGCGCGCTATCTGCCACGCTATTTCCCGCTGCCGCATCCGTCCTGGCGCACGCGGGCGTGGGAGACGCGCAACCCCTGGTTCGCCGCCGAGGTGCTGCCGGTGCTGCGCGCGCTGGTAAGGAAGATGGCCGGTGCAAGCTGAAGCCCTATCGCGCCAGCCCGCGGATCCAGGCGAGCAGCGGCTGCCAGAGGGCGAGCGGGGCGCCGGCGCCGGCGACCATGCCGATATGGCCGGCCGCCGGCTCGTGCAATCGCGCGCCGGGGATCGCCTCGGCGAGCGGGAAGGCGCTTTGCGGCGGCACGATGCGGTCGCGCGCCGGCACCGCGACGAAGCTCGGCAGGCGCAGCGCCGCTGGCGCGACCGCAAGCCCGGCCACCTGCCAGCGGCCGCGCGCCGGCAGGTTCTCGCCATACCAGCCGCCGATCGTCTCGCGCGCGACCGGCGCGGCGAGCGGCACGCCATCGTTCAGCCAGTCCTCCAGCGCCACGAACCGCTGCGCCCGGGCGCTCGCCGGGTCGAGCCGGGCGAAACCGCGATATTTCGCCGCCACCGCATCGGGGTCGAGCAGCGCGAACAGCGTTTGCAACAGATCGACCGGTAGCGTCTGGTTGAAGCCGAGCGCCGGCTCTAGCAGCGGCAGCAGCCGTGCCAGCCCGCGCGCCCGCTCGGGCGCGGCCGCATGGAAATCCCACGGCGTCGCCAGCAGGGCCAACGCGCGCACGCGGTCCGGCCGGCGCTGCGCCAGGGCGAGGGCCAGCAGCCCGCCCATGCAGAAGCCGACCAGCACCACCGGCCGCCCGGCGGCGGCGAGCGCGCGCTCCAACCGTCCGGCGATATAGTCGGTGAGTGAGAAGCCGCGCTCGATGGCGCCCGGCCAGCCCCAGTCGAGCAGCAGCGGATGGGTACCTTCGGCGGCGAGATAGCGCAGCAGCGAGTTCTCCGCCGCCAGATCGAGCACATAGGCGCGGTTGATCAGGCTCGGCACGAACAACAAGAGCGGCGCGCGGCGCGGTGCCGTGGGGGCATAGTCGAGCAGCCGGCTGTCGCCCTCCTGCCAGATCGTCGGCGGGTCGGCGAGGGTGCGGCGCCAGGGATGGCGGCGATAGGCGGCGATGCCGGCGAGCAGCGCGCGGTCCCGCCGCAGGCTCTCCTGCAGCGCGCCGCGCAGCGCCGCGTCAGCGGTCGCGCTCCAGGGCGGCGAGGCGCCGGTCCAGTTCGCCGATGCGGCGATGCAGTCGCGCGATTTCAGCATCGCGAGGGTCAGATGCAGCAGCAGCGGGCGCGGCCCCCGGCGCAGCAGCGGCCCCGGCATCTCCGGCGCGTTCATGCCCGCCGCCCGGCGCCAGCAGCGCGCCCGCTGCCGCCGCCCAGAGGGCGAGCGCGCGCTGCCAGCTCTCCTGCGCCTCGCGGTCGAGGGCGAGGGCGGCGAGTTCGCTCTGCCAGAGGGTGACCCAGTCGGCCGCAAGGCTCGCGAGATCGGGCGCCGCCGGCGCGTCGGCACCGTCGCTCATGCCTCAGCGGCCCGCGGCCGTGCCGCGAATTGGTGCGAGAGCCGGCCTGCATGCTATAGAGATGTCCCGAAAAAAGAGTGGTGTCATGTCAGAATCCGTTCGTCCCGTCGCCGCAGCCGCCGCCGAACGTCCGCCGGTGGTGGTGAAGAAATACGCCAACCGCCGGCTGTATAACACCGAAAGCTCGGCCTATATCACGCTCGACAGCCTGGCCGAAATGGTCCGCGCGGGGCGCGATTTCGTCGTCTATGACGCGAAATCCGGCGATGACATCACCCGCAGCGTGCTGACGCAGATCATCGTCGAGGAGGAGAGCAAGGGGCGCGCGATGCTGCCCACCAATTTCCTGCGCCAACTGATCGGCTTTTATGGCGACAGTTTGCAGGGGCTGGTGCCGCGCTATCTGGAACAGGCGATGGAGGCCTTCGCGCATCAGCAGCAGCAGATGCGCCTCGCCATGCAGCAGACCATGGGCAATCTGTTTCCTTTCGGCGTGCCCGAGGTGAGCCGGCAGAACATGGCGATGATGGAGCGCGCAATGGGCATGTTCAGCCCGTTTTTCCCCCCCGCATCGCCGGCCACGCCGGCGGCGCCGGAGACGCCGGCCGATCCGGCGGCGATGCTGGCCGCGCTGCAGGCGCAGATCGCCGAGCTACAGCGCCAGCTCGCCGCCCTGCCGACGGCGGTGGAGAGCAAAACACAGACGCCCGAAACGCTGCCCCGGCGCAGCCTGCGCGGGGGCGATAGCTAGACACCGTTGTTTTTTTCGTCATGAAAACGTGAATCAATCGTTTTTTCTTTGACGGCGGGATAAATTTCTGGTCAATTCACGGTTGAAGCAGTCGGGAGCGGCCCGACCTCTGAGTTTAAAGAGACGTGAGGAGACCACGATGGCGGACAAGACAGCGCGTGCGATGGGGGACTCCATCGTTGATATCGATGATGAAATGGCCGCCGAACCGGCGGGAGCAATGGACGAGGGGCAGGAAGAAGGTGACCATCGTGTGCACCCGCGCGCCGGGCGTGCCGATCATCATGTCGGCGCCCGCATCCGTGAGCGTCGGCTCATGCTCGGCCTCTCGCAGCAGCAACTGGCGCGGATGATCGGCGTCACCTATCAGCAGGCGCATAAATACGAGCGCGGACTGAACCGGATCTCGGCCGGCCGGCTCTATGAGATCGCCAATGTGCTGAATGTGCCGATCTCCTGGTTCTTCGAGGGGCTGACGGCGGAGAGCGATCCGCTGGAGGTCAGCCCACGGCAGCGCATGTGCCTCGAACTCGCGCGCAATTTCGCCGCGATCGACAACGAGAAGCACCAGGAGGCGCTGAGCCAGATGGCCCGCGTGCTCGCCGCCCAGTCCGCCGCCCAGCACGAACGCTAGAGCGTGTTCGCTTCACGCGGAACCGTGATGAAGCGTGAATCACGCTCTCATACCAACGGCCGCTGGTATCAAGCGGAAAGTTGCTAGAGCATGATCGGATCAACCTGATACGATCGTGCTCTAGCCGGCGTGCTCTAGCCGGCTCAGACCATCACGATTTCAAACCGCGATAGAGCGCCGACTCGAAACGCTGGTACAACCCCACCGCCCCGGCATCGGCGAACGGCAAAATCTGTGTCAGGATCACGCCACACACCCGGCTGTGCGGATCGATCCAGAAATAGCAATTACCCAGACCCGCCCAAGCGAGGCTGCCGGCGGCGCGGCCGTGCGGCGAGGCTTCGGTGTTGATCAGGAAGCCGAGCCCCCAGCGCTGCGCCATGCCGGGGAAGAAATCCACATCGTTGCTCGCCTGCGGCGCCACGCTGTGCATCACCCCGGCCTGCAGCGTGCCGATCTGGTTCTGCGCCATCAGCGCCACCGTCTCCGGGCGTAGAATCTCAGCCTCCCCCAGCCGGCCCTGATGCAGCAACATGCGGATGAAGGCGAGATAGTCCCGCCCGGTCGCATAGAGGCCGCCACCGCCCATGAAGAACTCCGGCGCCTCCGGCATGCCGAAGGGGATCGGCGCCAGCGAGCCACCGGGCAGCCGCGCGTGCATCTGCGCGGTGCGCGCGCGCTGCGCGGCGTTCGGCAGGAAGCCGGCGTCGAGCATGCCGAGCGGGGTGAAAATATGCTGGCGAAAATAATCCTCCAGCGACTGCCCGCTCACCGCTTCCACCGCGCGGCCGATGAAATCGATGTTGATGCCATATTCCCAGCGCTCGCCGGGGTCGAACAGCAGCGGCAGATCGAGCGCCGCTTTGCGGCAGGTGGTGATGCTCGGTGTGCCGGTGGTGGCGACGTAGCGCTGCATGTCGGCGCTCCACATCTCGTAGGAGAAGCCCGCGGTGTGGGTGAGCAGATGGCGCAGCGTGATCGGCCGGCGCGCGGCGCGCAGCTTTGGTGTGCCATCGGCGGCAAAACCCTCCAGCACCTGCCGCCCGGCCAGTTCGGGCAGCACCTCGGCGATCGGCGCGTCGAGTGCGAGCTTGCCGCGCTCCACCAGTTGCATGGCGGCAACCGAAGTGACCGCCTTGGTCATCGAGGCGATCCAGAACAGGCTGTCCTCGGTCATCGCATCCGGTTGGGTGATGTCGCGCTTGCCGAAGGCGCCCTCATACACCGGCCCGCCGGCGGTCGCCGCGAGGGCGACCACGCCGGGTACCTCACCGGCCTCGGTGGCGGCGCGCAGAATCGGATCGATCGCGTCTTTGACGGACATGTTTCCCTCCTTTTGGTGGTTTTTTATTCGTTCAAGCCATCATACACCGCCCGCTCGAAACCGCACAGCAATTGCACCGCCGCCTCGTCCCCCGAAGGCAGCAACTGCTGCATCAGCACGGCGGCGATGCCGCGGGCCGGATCGATCCAGAAATTGGTGTTGGCGAGGCCGGCCCAGGTCAGGCTGCCGGCGCTGCGGCCGAACATCCAGGGCTGCTCGTTGATCAGGAAGCCGTAGCCCCATTTCTTGCCGATTCCAGGAAACATTTCCACCGCCGCCGCCATCTCTGGCAGCGCCGAGCCGATGGTGCCGGCCGAGAGTGGGCCGATCTGATTCCGCGCCATCATCGCGACACTCTCGGGGCGCAGAATCTCCGCCTCGTGGAACCGACCGCCATGCAGCAGCATCTGCAGGAACATCATGTAGTCCGGCGCGGTGGCATAAAGCCCGCCGCCGCCCATGAACACCTCCGGCTGCTGCGGCACCTCATGGGCGATGGATGCGAGCGTGCCATCGGCCTGGCGCTGGTGCATGCCCACCTTGCGCGCCCGCTGGCTCGCGCCGAGGCGAAAGCCGCTGTCCGCCATGCCGAGCGGGGCAAAGATGTGCTGGCGGAAATACGCCTCCAAATTCTCCCCGCTCGCCGCCTCCACTGCCTGCCCGGCCCAGTCGATGCCGATGCCGTATTCCCACCGCTCGCCGGGGTCGAACAGCAGGGGCAGGGCGAAGGCGGCGCGCTGGCAGGTGCCGATCGAGGGGGTGCCGTTCTGGCGCATGTAGTCGAGCAGTGGCTTCGAGGCAAAATCGTAGCCGAAGCCGGAGGTGTGGGTGAGCAGGTCGTGCAGAGTGATCGGCCGCCGCGCCGGGCGCAACCGGGGCGTGCCATCGGCCGTGAACCCCTCCAGCACCTGCGGCCGGGCGAGACCGGGGAGCAGATCGCCGAGCGGCGCATGCAGCGCGAGTTTGCCGCGCTCCACCAATTGCAAGGCGGCGACGGTGGTCACCGGCTTGGTCATCGAGGCGATCCAGAACACCGTATCGAGGCTCATCGGCGCGGGCTGCGCGAGGTCGCGCACCCCGACCGTCGCGGTGCCGATCACGCCGCCCCGGTCGGCGACCATCGCCACCGCACCGGGCAGGCCCCGCGCCACCGCCGCCGTCAGCACGCCTTCGATCGCCGTCGTGTCCATCTGCCATCCTTTCGTGATCGGGGTTTGTTTGGAGATAAGTGCGGGCCGGCGCCGCGCTTTATTCTGAGCGTAATTTTAGATATTTTCCGCCAGCACGCTATCGTCATCGGCGTTGATTTCCTCGAGCGCGCGTCCGGCTGTCTCCGGCACAACGCGCAGGCTGAGCCAGGCGCCGAGCAGGGCGAGCGCGCCGAGGATGCCGACCGCGCCCGTCTCGCCGATGCGCCCGAAAATCAGCGGAAACAAGAACCCCGCCAGCGCCGCGCCGATACGCCCGGCGACCACGGTGACTGCCTGCGCCATGGCGCGGATGCGCGTCGGGCTGAGTTCGACACCCAGGATGCCGGCGCCGGCGACGATCCCCGGCCCGGCGCTGATCGCCACCGTATAGGCGCCGAAACTCGCCATGCCGAGGAGCGGCGAGGCGCGGATACGCCCCTGTAACAGCGCGAAAGCGGCGAGCATCAGCGCCGCCCCCAAAAACCCTGCCGCCTGCAACGGCCGCCGCCCGATGCGGTCGATCAGGGCGAGGCCGAGCGCGTCGGCTGGCAGAACGAACAGAAAGGTGATCAAGAGGCTGAACTGCGCCGGGCCGAGGCCTAGGCCGCGCGCGATCAGCGTCGGGCCGAACAGTCCGCCGGAATAGGTCACCAGATCGAACACCAGCCACAGCGCGGCGGCGCCGAGAATCGGCCGCAGATGTGCCCGCAGCACCACGAGCCAGGGCCGGCGGTCGGCGCGTGGCGCGGCTGCGGTGCCAGGCCCGCTGATGCCCTCGATTACCGCCGAGGCGGCCGCCGCGTCGCCGCCGAGGCGGCCGAGGAAGCGCGCGGTCTCCGGCATGCGTCGGCGCAGATAGAGCACCGAAGCCGCAGGCACCGCGCCGAGGGCGAGCACCAGCCGCCACAGCAGCCCGGGCGGCGTGCCGAGGGCGTGTAGCCCGAGCGTCACCAGCGCCGCCGCGGCGGCACCGAGCGACCACATCACGCCGAAGCCGAGGCCGAGTTTTTTGCCGCGATCGCGCTGGTTGGCATGCTCGGCCATGATGGTGGGCGAGAGCACGTAGTCGGCGCCGATACCGAAGCCGAGCACCAGGCGGATGGCGGCGAGGCTCCACAATCCGCCGGCGAAGAACTGCGCCAGTGCGGCAATCGTCATCAGCCCGACATCGAGGCCGTAGTATTTCTTCCGCCCGCCCTGGCCCAGAATGCCAAAGGCGATGGCACCCAGCGTGGAGCCGACCAGGGCTGCGGCCACCAGGGCGGCACTCTGCACGCTGGTCACGCGCGCGATGCCGAAACTCGCCAGAATCTGCGGCAGCACGATGCTGACCGAGGCGAGATCGTAGCCGTCGGTGAACACACCCATGCCGGTGGTGAACAGCGCCAGCCAATGGAAGCGCCCGAAGCGCTGCGCATCGAGGCTGGCGAAGGCGCTCAACGCCGGCGCAGCCGGTGCAGAATGCCGCGCAGGGGCGCGCCGATCCGCCAGGAAGTGCTGGCCAGCACGCTCGCCAGCGCCGCCGCGCTGGCATCCCGCTCACGCCGGAGCGCATCACGCGCCGCCGCCTCCTCGGCACAGCGGCGGGCGAGCAGTGCCACCTCACCCTCGAGCGCGGCGATGCGCGTGCGCGCCTGCTCGCCCGCCTGCGTCAGCGCCCGGCGCAGCTCTTCGCATTGCGCCCTGAGCGCATCCTGTGCCGCCTGCTGCTCCTCGACCTGCCGGCGCCGCCAGTCGAGTTCGTCACGATAGATGTGAAAACACGCCGGATGCACCAGATCGAGCTGCCGGCTGCCGAGCCAGGGCTGCGCCTCTGGTGCGAGGCGCAGCCGCCGCCAGCCGGCTTCATTGGCATAGAGCAGCGTGTTCTGCCGGTACCAGAACTCCACCCGCTCGTCCTGCCAGATGAGCGGGCGGATGGCGTCGCAGGCGCGATAGCCGAGATCGGCGAAGATCGTCGCCCACGCGCCCGGCCAGCACTCGTTCACATGGTTGGTGCCACCCTGGCCGGGGATCGCCGCGCCGAATAGCACCACATCGGCGAGCGCGCAGAGATCGGCGACGAAGCTCTCGGCCCGCCGGGGCGGCAGATGCTCGGCCACCTCGAGGCTGAGGCAGAGATCGAAGCGGCGCGGCAGCACGATGGTGCGTTCGAGATCGACGCGGCGGTATTCCTCGGGCGCGATCAGTTGCTGTGTTGCGTCCGGCGCGCCGCCATCGAGACCGAGCACCTCGCCGACCCCGGCCGTCTTGAAGGCGGCGAGCCAACTGCCGGTACCGCAGCCGATATCGACCACCGCATGGGTGTTCGCCACCAGCGCCAGTACCAGCGGCGCCACCACCGAGGCCGCCCGGCTCGATCCCTCGATCTGGCCGCTGTAATAGCGGCTGTCATAGAGGCTCGCCGGAGGGGCGCGATCCGGAGGGGCGCGATCCGGGGGGGCGTGATCGGCGCCCGGGCCGTTCATCCGCGCGGAACCTCCCGGCTCACAGCGGCTTCTGCGCGCGTTCGAGCAGCCGGCCGAACAGGCCCGGCTTTTTCGCCGGCTTGGGCGCTGCCGCCTCGCGCTCGCGGGCGCGCGCCTCCGCCGCCTGCTGCTTTTCCTTGCTCTCCAGCCAGCGCTCGAGACTCATGCCGGCGCGCGCGGCGCGTTTCGCCTCATAGGCGCGCTGGCCCTCGGTCAATATCTTGCTCATCGGCTCTCCCAACCTCGACGACCTCATATCACACCTCGCCACGCCGGCGCAGCAGCCACCGGCTGAAGCCGGCGAGGGCCGCGTTGATCGCGATACCGGCGATGCAGAGCAGCACCAGGGCGGCGAACATGCGCGGGATGCGCAGCCGGTAGCTCGCCTCCAGGATACGATAGGCGAGGCCGGTCGCGAAACCGCCGGAGCCGGCGACGAATTCCGCCACCACCGCGCCGACCAGCGCAAGGCCGCCGGAGATGCGCAATCCGGCGAGGAAATACGGCAGCGCCGCCGGCAGCCGTAATAACCATAAAATCTGCCACCGGCTCGCGCCATTCAGCCGGAACAGGTCGAGCAATTCGGGCGAGACCGCCGCCAGCCCGACCGCCGTATTGGAGAGCACCGGGAAGAAGGCGACGATGGTCGCGCAGACCACCAGCGAGGTGAACGGATCGCCGACCCAAACGATGATGAGCGGCGCAATGGCGACGATCGGTGTCACCTGCAGCACCACCGCCCAGGGCTGGATCGCCGCCCGTGCCCAAGGGCTTGCCGCCATCGCGAGCGCGAGCAGCACGCCAAGGCTGGATGCGGCGAGCAGCGCGCTCGCGGTGACGCTGAGGGTGGAGAGCAGCGCCAACAGCAGACCGCCGGGGTCTTCCAAAAACGCCCGCAGGATGGCGAGCGGGCCGGGCACCAGATAGTTCGGCACGTCGAGTGCGCGCACCAGCCCTTCCCATAGCAGCAGGGCGGCGAGACCGAACAGGGCGGGCGCGGCGCGCAGCCATGTGGCGCCATTCATGGCATTTCCAGCGCCCGCTGCATCCGCCGCGTCGTCTCGCCGACGAGCGCCGCATAGGCCGGATCGAGCCGCGTCTGCGGCGAGGGCGCGAGTGGCGAGGCGATCTCATCGGCGATCCGCCCCGGCCCCGGTGTCATCAACACGATGCGCCGCGCCAGAAAGGCCGCCTCGTAGATCGAATGGGTGACGAACACCACGGTGCAGCGCGCCCGTTGCCACAGCGCCAGCAGATCCTCCTGCAATTTATGGCGGGTGAACTCATCGAGGGCGGCGAATGGCTCGTCTAGCAGCAGCAGGCGCGGGCGCGTGACGAGTGCGCGCGCGATCGCGACCCGCATCCGCATGCCCCCCGATAGTGCGCGCGGATAACGCGCCGCCGCATCGGCGAGGCCGACCTGCGCCAGCGCCGCCTGCACCGCCGGCCACGCCGCCTCCCGCCGCTGCCCGCCGAGGCGCAGGGGCAGCCACACATTCTCCGCCGCCCGCGCCCAGGGCAGCAGCGTCGGATCCTGGAACACGACACCGATCTGCCCCGGCCCCGGTGGCGCGCCGGCCCAGACGCAACTGCCGGTATCGGGCGGATCGAGGCCCGCGATCAGGCGCAGCAGCGTCGATTTGCCGCAGCCGGACGGGCCGAGGAGCGCCAGGAAATCGCCCTCGCCGAGGTCGAGATCGACGCCGGCGAGCGCTTCCGTCCCGCCCGGAAAGCGCCGCCCGACGCCACGGAGGGTCAGCATTTAAGCGCGGCGCCGGCCCGCGCCGCACTGATTGCCGCACAAAGCCTTACTGCCCGGCCGGCTTCATCGTCATCCCGACTTTTTTATTCACGAAGCGTAGCGTGTAGGCTTTCGCCGGGTCGAGCGAGGCGGGGTAGAGCTTCTGCGTCACCATGGTGCGGGTAAAACTCGCCCAGCGCGTGGCGTTCATCGCGCCGATGCCGGATTGCAGCGCCGCCCCGGAATCGACGATGCCATGCGCGATCAGCGCCCCCCGGCCATACGCCAGCAGGGCGTCGGTCATCTCCGGATTGTCTTTCTTGATCAGCGTATTGGCCGGTGTCGGGTCGCCGTAGAGATAGCTGTACCAGCCCTCGATCGAGGCATCGACGAAGCGCTGCACCAATGCGGGCTTGGCGGCGATCAGCTTGCGGCTGGTGCTGATCAGACTACCATACCCATCGAAACCGGCATCGGCGATCAGCAGCACGACGGGATACTGCCCGGTCGCCTGCTTGATGGAATAGGGTTCGGAGCCGAGATAACCCTCCTGGATCGCCTTCGGGTCATGCAGGAAGGGGGCGATGTCGAAATCATAGGGGCGGATCTGACTGTCGGTGTAGCCGAATCTGGCGCGCAGATAATTCCACCAGCCGGCGCGGGTATCGGCGCCGATCATGATCGGCTTGCCGCGCAGTGCGGCGAAACTGTCGTTGCCCTGGCCGGGATGGGCGATCAGCACCGAAGGGTCTTTCTGATACATCGCGGCGATGGCGACGAAGGGCAGCTTCTGCTCGACGAAGTTGAGGGCGAGGAAGCTGTTGGAGGAGAGGTTGAAATCGAGCTTGCCGGCGAGCAGCAACTGCGCCTGGTTCACCTGCGGCCCACCCTGGCGGATGTGGACGTCGAGGTGGTGTTTGGCATAGAGGCCGGTCGCGAGCGCCTGATAGAAGCCGCCATATTCGGCCTCCGCCGTCCAGTCGAGGCCGAAAGTCACGGCCTCCGGCGCTTGCGCGCGCGCCTCGCCGGCCCAGAGGCCGAGGAGAAGCAGAAAAGCCACGAATCGCATCATGCCGAAATCCCCCTTGCGCGGTGTCATGGCGATTAGCTTGCATCATGTGTTGGATTGTCCAGTTATTTTAAGATGCGACGTGAGCCGGTGCCGCACTGCAACGGGATGAGGTAATGTCCGAGCCAAGAGTAAAGGCGGGGTTCTGGGTGCAGATGGCGCTGCGCCTCTCCAGTGCTGCCGGGCGCTCCGGCGTGGTGCTGCGCCGGGGCGATGGCGATGCCGGCGGCATTCT
>DAHXNW010000070.1 GCA_027365195.1 Acetobacteraceae bacterium | reverse complement strand
GGCGGGAAACAGCGCGATCTTGAAGCCGAGCGCGTGTAATTCACCGGCCGAGAGATAGGGGGTGCGACCCCCCTCGACCATGTTGGCGAGCAGGGTGGCGCCGCGGAACTCGGTGCCGATGCGGCGCATCTCCTCCAGGCTCTCCGGGCTTTCGACGAACAGCACATCGGCGCCGGCGCGCAGGAATCGCTCGGCACGGCGCAGGGCGGCGTCGATCCCCTCGGCGTAGCGCGCATCGGTGCGCGCAACGATGAGGAATTCGGCATTCGGGCGCGCCGCCACGGCGACCTCGATCTTGCGCACCGCCGCCGCCTCCTCGATCACCCGGCGACGCTCGGTATGGCCGCAGCGCTTGGGAAATTCCTGATCCTCGAGCTGAATGCCGGCGGCCCCGGCGGCGGCATAGGCGCGCACCGTGCGGTCGAGATTGCGCAAGCCACCATAGCCGGTATCGCCATCGGCGATGAAGGGCACGCGGATCGCGCTCGCGATGCAGCGCACCCGGTCCAGCATGTCATCGAAACTGGCGAGTCCGGCATCGGGCAGGCCGAGCGCCGAGGCGACGACGCCATAGCCGGTCATGTAGAGGGCGGGAAACCCCAGGCTGTCGGCCATGCGGGCGGAAATCCCGTCATAGACGCCGGGGAGGGTGAGGATGCCCGGTCGGTCGAGCAGCGCGCGTAGCGAGGGGGTCATGGTACAGTCTTTCTCATTTTCAGCCGCGCCCACGATAGGCCGGTACATCTTGCGTCGGAATCCAGGCATCGCCCGGCGGCGGCCCGCTTTGCCAGAACACGTCGATCGGTATGCCGCCGCGCGGATACCAATAGGCGCCGATGCGCAGCCACACCGGCGCCAGCAGCGCGCACAGCCGCTCCGCCACCTGCATCGTGCAGGCCTCATGAAAGGCGCCGTGGTTGCGGAAGGAATTCAGGAACAGCTTGAGCGACTTGCTCTCCACCAGCCAGCCGTCGGGGATGTAGTCGATCACCAGATGGGCAAAATCCGGCTGCCCGGTGATCGGGCAGAGTGCCGTGAATTCCGGACAGGTGAAGCGCACGACATAGGCTTTGCCGGCGGCCGGGGCAGCCACCCGCTCCAAAACGGCGGCCTCGGGCGAGGCCGGCTGGCGCGTTGGCTGGCCGAGTTGGGTGAGGGGAGGGGGCTCGCTCATGGATGCGTCTCACGTTCCATCTGCTCGCTCCATCCGGCGCGGACCGCCGCCATGTGCCGGGTGAGGTTTCCGGCGCCGATGGCGTGTCGCAGACCGGCCATCAGATCCTGATAATAGCGCAGATTGTGCCAGGTGAGCAGCATCGGCCCGAGCATTTCCTCGGCCTTGAACAGATGATGCAGATAGGCCCGGCTGTGGCGCGCGCAGGCCGGACAGGCGCAGGCGGCATCGAGCGGGGCGCCGTCATCGGCGTGGCGGGCGTTGCGCAGATTGAGCACCCCGGCCGAGGTATAGGCCCGCCCGGTGCGCCCGGCGCGCGTCGGGATGACGCAGTCGAACAGATCGACGCCGCGCGCGACCGCGCCGAGCAGATCGTCCGGCGTGCCAACCCCCATCAGATAGCGCGCCCGGTCGGCCGGCAGCAGCGGGACGGTCGCCTCCAGCACGGCGAACATCGCCGCCTGCCCTTCGCCCACCGCGAGGCCGCCGATGGCGTGGCCCTCGAAGCCGAGCGGCAGCAGGGCGTCCACCGATTCCGCCCGCAGGCCAGCGAACACGCCGCCCTGCACGATGCCGAACTGCCCGTAGCCGGGGCGCGGGATGAATGCCGCGCGCGACCGCGCCGCCCAGCGCATCGAGAGCCGCATCGACTCCGCCGCCTGCGCCTCGGTCGCCGGGAAGGGCGTGCATTCGTCGAACGCCATGGTGATGGTGGCGTCGAGCTGATGCTGGATCGCAGTCGAGACCTCGGGCGTGAGCCGATGCGGCGCGCCATCGATATGCGAGCGGAAGGTGACGCCATCGGCATCGAGGCGGCGCAATCCGGCCAGCGACATCACCTGATAGCCGCCGGAATCGGTCAGGATCGGCCCCGGCCAGTCCATGAAGCGATGCAGACCGCCCAGCGCCGCGATACACGCGGCGCCGGGGCGCAACATCAGGTGATAGGTGTTGGCGAGCACGATGGGCGCCCCGGTCGCGCGCACCGCATCGGCGGTCATCGCCTTCACCGTCCCGGCGGTGCCGACCGGCATGAACACCGGGGTTTCGACCTCGCCATGCGCGGTGAACAGGCGGCCGGCGCGAGCTTCCCCGTCGGTTGCGGTGAGGGCGAAATGGAGGCTCATGCGCGCGCCAGCAGCGAGGCATCGCCATAGGAATAGAAGCGATAGCCGCTGGCGATCGCGTGCGCGTAAGCCGCCTGCATCCGCGCCGTGCCGGCGAAGGCGCAGACCAGCATGAACAGGCTCGAACGCGGCAGATGGAAATTGGTCAGCAGCAGATCGGCGGTGCGGAACGCGTGGCCGGGGCGCAGGAACAGGCTGGTCTCGCCATCGAAGGGATGGACGCGGCCATCCGCGCCCACCGCACTCTCCAGCAGCCGCAGCGTCGTGGTGCCGATGGCGAGAACACGCCCGCCCGCCGCCCGCGCGGCATTGATCGCCGAGGCTGCGGCGGCGCTGATCATGCCGCGCTCGGGATGCAGCCGGTGCTCGGCGATCGGCGTCTCGCGCAGGGGCAGGAAGGTGCCGGCGCCGACATGCAGCGTGAGGGTGACGCGGGCAACCCCGCGCTCTGCGATCGCCGCGAGCAGATCCGGGGTGAAATGCAGCCCGGCGGTGGGGGCGGCGACGGCGCCGTCGCGAGCGGCGAAAATGGTCTGGTAATCCGCCGCATCCTCGGCCGACGGCCCCTCCGGCCGGGCGATATAGGGCGGCAGGGCAAGGGCGCCGGCCTCGCG
>DAHXNW010000064.1 GCA_027365195.1 Acetobacteraceae bacterium | reverse complement strand
CATCACCAATGCGCAGCGCCAGTTCCGCGATCGCGGCAAGATCATCCAGGACGCGGCGCAATTCGCCCTCGGGCAGATCGAGCGCACGCTGATCGCGGTGATCCGCGAGGTCGCCGACAGCCGCACGATGAACCTCGTGCTCCATCGCTCGCAAGTGGCGCTCAATGTCAACGAGTTCGACATCACCTTGCAAGTCACCGAGCAGTTGAACCGGGTGCTGCCCGCCGTCACCATCCCGCCCGACGGGCAGGAGCCGAGTGTCGCCAGCGCCAGCGCGCCGGCGGCGACGGCCGATGCGACGGCGGCCACGCCGGCGAGCAAGAAAAAGAAGCCCAAGCCGCAGCCATGAGCGCGCCGTGAGTCGTGACGCCGCGACCGGCGATCCGCGTTTCTTCGCCCGCAGCGGTCCGCATGCCCTGCGCCGGCTGGCCGAGGTGGCTGGCGGCGAACTGACCGAGCCGGCGGCCGGAGAACGGCTGATCCAAGGCATCGCGCCGCTGCAGAGCGCGGGGCCGGAGCAGATCAGCTTTCTTGACAACCGCCGCTACGGCGCGGCGCTGGCGGCGAGCCGCGCCGGGGCGGTGCTGGTGCAGCCGCAGATGCAGGCCCGCGTGCCGGCGGGGTGTATCGCGATTCTCACCGCCGAGCCCTATGCGGCCTGGGCGCGGGTGGCAGCGCTGTTTCATCCGCCACCGCCATCGGCGCCCGGGGTGCATCCCTCGGCGGTGGTCGATGGCACGGCCAGGATCGATCCCGCCGCCGAGATTGGCCCGCTGGCGGTGATCGGGGCCGGGGCGGAGATCGCCGCAGGCTGTCGCATCGGGCCGCTCGCGGTGATCGGGGCCGGCGTGGTGCTCGGGCCGGATTGCCGCATCGGCGCGCAGGCGAGTGTCTCCCATGCGCTGCTCGGCGCGCGCGTGGCGATCGGGCCGGGCGCGCGCATCGGCCATGAGGGCTTCGGCTTCGCGCCGACTTCGACGGGCTTCCTGAGCGTGCCGCAGCTCGGCCGGGTGGTGGTGGAGGACGATGTCGATATCGGCGCCAATACCACGATCGACCGTGGCTCGGCGCAGGATACATGGATCGGCGCCGGCACGCGTATCGACAATCTGGTACAAATCGGGCACAACGTGCGCCTCGGTCGCGCCTGCGTGATCGTGGCACAGGCTGGGATTTCCGGCTCGACGATCGTCGGCGATCAGGTGGTGATCGCCGGGCAGGCGGGCCTCATCGGCCATCTGGCGATCGGCGATCGGGCGCGGATCGGCGCGCAGGCCGGTGTGATGGGCGATGTTACGGCCGGCGCCGATGTGCTCGGCAGCCCGGCGCAACCGGTGCGGACGTTTTTTCGCGAAGTGGCGGTGCTGCGCGGGCTGGCGCGGCGGCGCTCCGCGGAGCATAAGGACGACACCAGGGGATCCAAGGAAACGGACTGATTGGTATGGATGTGAGCACAGAGCAACCCGCGCCCGACCATGGCGCCACGCGCCGCGTGGTCGATTTGCAGCAGATTTTGCACGCATTGCCGCATCGTTACCCGTTCCTGATGATCGACCGGGTGAGCGATGTCGAGCCGGGTGTCTCGGCGATCGGGCTGAAGAACGTCACCATCAACGAGAATTTCTTTCAGGGGCATTTCCCGAGCAATCCGGTGATGCCCGGCGTGCTGCTGATCGAGAGCATGGCGCAGACGGCGGCGGTGCTGGTGGTCGAGACGCTTGGGCCGGAGTCGGCTGGCAAGCTCGTCTATCTGATGTCGGTGGAGGGGGCGAAGTTCCGCCGCCCGGTCGGGCCGGGCGATCAGGTGCGCTTTCATGTCAGCAAGGAACGCAACCGGGGCAATGTGTGGAAATTCGACTGTATCGCCCGGGTCGATGGCGCCGTCGTCGCCGAAGCCGTGCTCACCGCGATGATCCGGGATAAGTAGCGCGCGTGCCGGACAGTCATCACGCAGGCCATGAGCCGGGTATCCACCCGGCGGCGATCGTCGCATCCGGCGCGCGGATCGGCGCGGGTGTCTCGATCGGTCCGTGGTGCGAGGTGGGGCCGGATGTCGTGCTGCACGAAGGCGTGCGGCTCGTCTCTCATGTGGTGCTCGACGGTCATACCGAGATCGGCGCCGGCGCTGTGCTGTGGCCGTTCTGCACCGTCGGGTTGGCGCCGCAGGATCTGAAATATCGCGGCGAGCCGACACGCACGTGGATCGGCCCGCGCACGCAGATCCGCGAGCATGTCACCATCCATCGCGGCACCGTGACCGGCACCGGGCTGACGCGCGTGGGGGCGGACTGTCTGCTGATGGCGGTGGCGCATGTCGCGCATGACTGTGCCCTCGGCGATGGCGTGATCGTCGCCAACAACGTCGTCATGGGGGGCCATGTCGAGATCGGCGACCATGCGGTGATCGGCGGTTCGGCGGCGCTGCATCAGTTCGTGCGCATCGGGCGCGGCGCGATGATCGGCGGGGTTTCCGGCGTCGAGCGCGATGTGATCCCGTTCGGCAGCGTGATCGGCAACCGCGCCCATCTGGCCGGGCTGAACATCATCGGGCTGCGCCGGCGCGGTTTCGGCCACGCCGACATCGCGGCCTTACGGGCGGCCTTCCGGCAGTTGTTTCACGGCGAGGGGGCGTTCGCCGCACGGGTGGCCGCGGTGCGGGCGCATGCCACGGCGTCGCCGCTGATCGAGGAGATCCTCGCTTTCATCGCCGCCCCCAGCCACCGCGGCCTGATCCGCGTCGCCCGCGCCGCGCCGGCCGAGGAGGCGTGAGGTCGGCCATCACCGGCATCAATGAATGAGGGACGAGACGAATGCGGCGAGCTCCGCCGTCTCCGGGGTGACGGTGGCGGTTTCCGTCCGGCAGATTTCGAGTGCTTCGAGGATGGCGGCGACGGTGCGATGCAGATTGAGGCTATCGGACTCCTCGGCCAGCATGCGCAGGCAGCGGATGATGCCGCGGGCGGAGGTTTCCACCGGGACGTCTGCATTGAGCGGGTCGATCATGTGTCCCTGCCTATGAATGGTCAAACCAGAAGTCTGTTGCCTCGAACCGCGTCGACATCAATATCACCAGCTTACCGCTGCAACCGCAAGTTTTATGAATTTGTCATGCATCCGTATGCAAGTGAAAATTCGACGTCGACAGAAATTTTGTCCGGAGCGTGTGCGTTGCGCCATAGTGCAGGCAAAATTAGACTGAAATTGTGTAAAAATAGATGAATCCTCGTGAGCCGATCGTTGTCGTCCGCATCGCCTGAGGCGGCTCCCGCGCCGCTCGGCATTCTGGCTGGCAGTGGCCCGCTACCCGGCCAGGTTGCAACGGCGGCGCGTGCGGCGGGCCGGGCGGTGTTCCTTATCGGTTTCGAGGGGTTTGCCGAGCCGGCGGTACTGGCGCCGTTCCCGCATGCTTATGCCCGCCTCGCCGCCGCTGGGCGCATTCTGCATCTGTTGCGGTCACAGAATTGTCGCGATCTGGTGCTGGTCGGCCCGGTGCGTCGTCCTTCGATCCTGGCGCTGCGCCCGGATGCCGAGGGGGCACGCATCCTCGCCCGCGTCGGCCGCGCCGCCTTCGCCGGTGACGACGGGCTGCTCGCCGCCGTGGTGCGCGTGCTCGGCGAGGAAGGATTTCGCGTCATCGGCGCGCATGAAATCCTCACCGAGGTGCTGGCCCCGGCCGGGCTGCTGAGCCGCGCCGCGCCGGATGCGCAGGCGCTGGCCGATATCGAGCGCGGAGCGGCGGTGGTCGCGGCTCTCGGGGCGGCGGACGTCGGCCAGGCCTGCGTCGTGCAGCAGGGCATCGTGCTCGCCGTCGAAGCGGTGGAGGGGACCGATGCGATGCTCGCGCGCGCGGCCTCGCTGGCCCGGCCGGGGCCCGGCGGCGTGCTGGTCAAGCTGGTGAAGCCGGGGCAGGACCGGCGCGCCGATCTGCCCACCCTCGGCCCGCGCACCATCGAGGCGGCCGCCGGCGCCGGGCTGCGCGGCATCGCCTGCGAGGCCGGCGGCACGATTTTCACTGATCGCGCGCGCATGGTGGAACTCGCCGACGCGAGCGGCATTTTCCTGCTCGGGGTGGCAGCCGATGGAAAATCCCGCTAGCCTCGGCGCCGCCTCCACGTCAACACGGGAGAATATCATGACCCATGCGAACCATCAGTTTTTGCACACCATGCTCCGGGTGAAAGACCTCGATGCCAGCGTCGCTTTCTACACGCGTCTGCTCGGCATGAAGGAATTGCGCCGGCGCGAGGTGCCGGCCGGCAAATACACCCTCGCCTTCGTCGGCTATGGCGACGAGCGCAACCATGCGGTGATCGAACTCACCTATAACTGGGGTCAGGTCGATGGCTATGAGATGGGCACCGCCTTCGGCCATCTGGCGATCGGCGTGCCGGATGTCGCGGCCGCCTGCGCCTCGGTGCGCGCCGGCGGCGGCAAGGTGGTGCGCGAGGCCGGGCCGGTGCAGCATGGCACGACGATCATCGCCTTCATCGAGGATCCGGACGGCTACAAGATCGAGCTGATCCAGCGCGATGCTGGCTGAATTCGGCGGCGAGCCGCCGCTCGCGAGCCTGCGGCGGCAACTCGCCGAGGGGCGGATCGGGCGGCGGGAGTTTTTGCGCTACGCCGTGCTGGTGGGTCTTGCCGTGCCGGAAGCACTCGCCGAAATCGGCGCGGCCGGCACGGCCCGCGCGGCGCTGCCGCAGGGTGGCACCTTGCGCCTCGGCACGCGGGTGAAGGACATCAAAAACCCGCATACCTATTCCTGGGGCGCCTATGACAGCAACGTCTGCCGGCAGGTCTGCGAGTATCTGACCCTCACCGATCATGACAACGTCACCCACCCCTGGCTCTTGGAGCGCTGGCAGGTGAGCGACGATCTGCAAACCTGGACCCTCGCGCTGCGGCCCGGAGTGAAATGGCACAATGGCGAGGATTTCACCGCCGATCAGGTGATCTGGAACCTCCGCCGGCTGACCGATCCGGCGGTCGGTTCCTCCTTCCTCGGTCTGGTCAAGGGCTATCTGATGCGCGAGGTGCCGGATGGCACCGGTGCGGACGGCAAGCCGCGCACCCGGCTCGTGCTATGGGATGCGCAGGCGATCGAGCGCGTCGATGCGCATACCGTGCGGCTGCATTGCCACAGCCCGCAGGTGGCGGTGCCGGAGCATCTGTTCCACTACCCGGCGCTGATGCTCTATCCCGGCGATAATGGCGTCTTCGGCCCCGGCGCGCAGGGCACCGGCGCCTTTACCCTCACCGATTTCGAGGCCGGCAAGCTCGCCCGCGTGCGTGCCGTCAAAAACTATTGGGGCGAGGGGCCGCAACTGGAGGCGATCGAGTTCATCGATCTCGGCGATGACGTCTCGGCCGGCATCTCGGCCCTCGCCTCGCGGCAGGTGCATGGGCTGGTCGATACCGATCCGATGCAATACCCGGCGCTGCATCAAATCCCGTTTCTCCAATTCTATCAGGTGAGCACCGCCGAGACCGCCGTGCTGCGGGTGAAGCTCGACGCCAAGCCGTTCGACGATGCCCGGGTGCGTCAGGCGATGCGCCTCGGGCTCGACAATACGGAGATCATGCAGGTGGCGCTGCGCGGCCTCGGCACCGCCGGGCAGAACGTGCATGTGGCGCCGGTGCAGCCGGATTACGGCCGCGTGCCGGCGGTGCGGCGGGACGTGGCGCAGGCGAAGCAACTGCTCGCCGACGCCGGCTATCCGACCGGTTTCGAGACCACCCTTTATCTGCCCGCCTCGCCGGGCTGGCTCGCCGCAGCCTGTCAGGCGGCGGTCGAGCAATGGCAGGAGATCGGCCTCAGGGTGAAGCTCAGCGTGATGCCGGGGGCGGCGTATTGGGATGTGTGGACCAAGGTGCCGTTCGGCTGCACGCTCTGGTATCACCGTCCGCTCGGCGTGATGGTGCTCGGCCTCGCCTATCGCGCCGGCGTGCCGTGGAACGAGACCGGCTATGCCAATCCCGCCTTCGACCGGCTGCTCGCCGAAGCCGAAGGCACGCTCGATGCAGCCAGGCGATCGGCGGTGATGGCCGAACTCGAAGCCATGCTACAAGCCGACGGGCCGATGGTGCAGCCGCTGTGGCGCACGCTGTTCACCTTCATGGACCACGCGGTGCAGGGTTTTACCATGCACCCCTCGCAATACGTTTTCGGCAATCAACTGGCCCTTTTAGCCGGTTAATGCCGGCCGGCTCGCTCCTCGCCCTGCTCGCCAGACGGGTCGCATCCCTCGGCCTCACCCTGCTCGCCGCCTCGTTCCTGGTGTTCATGCTGACGCAGTTCTCGCCCGCCAATGTGGCGCGCGAGACGCTCGGCGCCTATGCGCTGCCCGAGCAGGTGCGCGCACTCACCCGCAGCCTGCGGCTCGATGACCCGATCCTGCTGCGCTATGCGCGCTGGGGCGGCGTGCTGCTCGGCCTCAAAGCCGATCCGTTGCAGGATCCGCGCCTCGGGCTGCATTTCACCGACCCGCGCGGCGCGCGCTATTTCGGCAATTTCGGCTATTCCACCCTGTTTCGCGCCCCGGTCGCCGATGTGCTCTGGAGCCGGCTCGCCAACACCGCACTGCTCGGCGCGCTCGCGCTCGCGGTGATCGTGCCGCTCTCGCTGGCGCTCGGCATCCTCGCCGGCCTGCGGCCTGGCGGGCTGCTCGACCGGCTGATTTCGGTGAGTGCGATCGCGATGACCTCGGTGCCGGAATTCGCCCTCGGCGTCATTCTGGTGGCGATCTTTTCGGTGGCGCTGCGCTGGTTGCCGGGTACCTCGCCGCTCACCACCGGCGCCGGCTGGCCGCTCGCCTCGCAACTGGTCCTGCCGGTCGCGGTGCTCGCGATCTATGATTCCGGCTATGTCGCGCGCATGGTCCGGGTGGCGATGATCGAGGTGCTGGGCCAGCCTTATATCCGCACCGCGACGCTCAAGGGCCTTTCGCGCCGGCAGGTGATCCTGCGCCACGCGCTGCGCAACGCGATGATCATGCCGTTCACCGTGCTGATGCTGCAGATCAACTGGCTGATCGGCGGGGTGGTGGTGACGGAGCTGGTGTTCGCCTACCCCGGCTTCGGGCGGATGCTGTTGCAGGCCTCGCTGTTCGGCGATGTCGCGCTGATCGAGGCGGCGACGCTGATCGCGCTGAGCATCGCCATCCTCACGCAATTGCTGAGCGACATCGGCTATTGGCTGCTCGACCCCAAGGCGCGCGGATGAGGGTTGGCCGGTCCGGCGTGGCGTTCGTGGGGTTGGCGCTGATCCTGCTCTGGGTGGTGCTGGCGCTCGCCGCACCCTGGTTGCCGCTGCCCTCGCCGACGGCGCAGGATTATGCCGCCTTCGCCCATCCCGGCCCCTCGGCGCAGCATTGGCTCGGCGTCGATCCGCTCGGGCGCGACACGTTGGCGCGGCTGGTGTGGGGGGCGCGGGTGGTGCTGCTGCTGGCGCCGCTCTCGGTGCTCGCGGCCTATGCCGTCGGCTGCACCCTCGGCCTGCTCGCCGGCTATTATGGCGGCTGGACCGATGCGCTGATCAGCCGCGCCTCGGATGTGATCCTCTCGTTTCCGGTGGTGGTGCTCTATGTCATCCTGATCGCCAACATCGGCCCGTCGGCGTTCAACATCGTGATCGCCGTGGTGCTGGCGGCGGCGCCGGGTGTCGGGCGGATCGTGCGTGGGCTGGCGCGGCGGCTGGCGGCGCAGGATTTCATCGCCGCCGCGCGGCTGCGGCGCGAGAGCGGGCTCTACATCATGGTGGTCGAGATCCTGCCGAACTGCCGTGGTCCGCTGCTGACCGACGTCTGCATCCGCCTCGGCTACACCACCATCATGATCGGCACGCTCGGCTTCCTCGGCCTCGGCCTGCCGCCGCCGAGTCCGGATTGGGGTGGCATGGTGCAGCAGGCCGGCCCGATGCTGACGGTCTATCCGGCGATGGCGCTGATCCCGGCCGGCGCCATCATCTCGCTGGTGCTCGGCTTCAACCTGCTGGCCGACGGGCTGAGCGAGGCGCCATGACGGCATTGCTCGCGATCCGCGATCTGCGGGTGGAATATGCGAGCGCCCGCCGGCCGGTGCTGGCGCTGCCGGGGTTTTCGCTCGACCTCGCGCCCGGCGAAAGCTTCGGCCTGGTGGGTGAGTCGGGCTGCGGCAAATCGACGCTGCTGCTGGCCATCCTGCGTCACCTCGGCCCCGGCGGGCGCATCACCGGTGGCGCGATCGTCTTCGAGGGTCAGGATCTGCTGACGGCGGATGCGGCGGCGCTGCGGCGCGTGCGGGGCGGGCGCATCGCGCTGGTGCCGCAGGAGCCGGCGAGCGCCCTCAACCCCAGCATGACGATCGGGCGGCAGTTGATGGAGGTGCCGATGCAGCACCAGCGAGTGGGCCGCGCCGAGGCGCGCGAGCGCGCCGAGCAGGCGCTCGCCGATGTACGCCTGCCCGATCCGCGCGGCGCCATGGCGCGTTTTGCGCATCAGCTCTCCGGCGGCCAGCAGCAGCGGGTGGCGATCGCCATGGCGCTGCTCGCCCGCCCGGCGCTGCTGCTGCTCGACGAGCCGACCAGCGGCCTCGATGTGACGGTGGCGGCGGCGGTGCTCGATCTGCTCACCGCCCTGAGCGAGACCTATCGCACGGCGATGATCGCCATTTCGCACGATCTCGCCGTGGTGGCGCGGCTCTGCGCGCGCATCGGCGTGATGCAGGCGGGCGAGATGGTGGAGGAGGCGCTGGCCGCCACGCTGTTCGCCGCTCCGCGCCACGTCTACACCCAGGCGCTGCTGGCGGCGATGCCCCGGCTTGGCGGCGCCGCGCCGCGCACCGAGGCGCCACCGGGCGAGACCCTGCTCGACGTGGCGGGCTTGAGCAAATCCTATACGGTCGGCGGTGGGCGGGTGCGGGCGCTGGAGGATTTCGCACTGCGCGCGCGGCGTGGCGCGATGGTGGCGATCGTGGGCGAGTCGGGCTGCGGCAAATCCAGTTTCGCGCGCGTGCTCGCCGGCCTGCAAGCGGCCGATACCGGCGCCATGCGCTTTGCCGGGCGCGATCTCGCGGGGCGGACGCTCGCTGCCCGCTCGCCGCGCGAGGTGGCGGCGATCCAGATGGTGTTCCAGAACCCCGAAACCACGCTGAACCCCGCGCATACCGTGGGCCAGCCGATCCTGCGGGCGCTGCGCAAGCTCGCCGCGCCCGCCCCGTTGCCGCTCGCGGCACGGCTCGCCGCATTGCTGGAGATGGTCCGCCTGCCGGCTGCCATCGGGCGCGCCCTGCCGCGGCAGCTTTCCGGCGGCCAGAAGCAGCGTATCGCCATCGCCCGCGCCTGCGCCGGCGCGCCTGATCTGCTGATCGCCGATGAAGCGGTCTCGGCGCTCGACGCCTCGGTGCAGGCGACGGTGGTGGACCTGCTGCGCCACATCCAGCGCGCGCGTGGCACCACGATCCTGTTCATCAGCCACGATCTCGCCCTGGTGCAGGCGATCGCCGACGAGGTGGTGGTGATGTATGGCGGGCGGGTGATGCAGAGCGGGCCGGCGGCGCGGCTGCTGGCGCCACCGCAGCATCCCTACACCGCAGCCCTGCTCGCCGCCGTGCCGCCGCCGCCGGGTGCGCCGCGTGCCGCCATCCGCTTGCGCGGCGAGCCGTCCGACCCGCGGCATCCCCCCGCCGGCTGTCGCTTCGCGCCCCGCTGCCCGCGCCATCTCGGCAAACTGTGCGACGACACCCCGCCGCCGGTGCAGGTTACCGCCGATGGCGGGCGCATCGCCTGCCACATTCCGCTGCCGGAGCTTGCGCTGGGCTGACGCGCTATCCTGCTTTAAACAGCCCACGCAGCCAGCGCCGGAGCAGCCGCAGCGCCAGCCCGCCGGCCCCGAGGCGCGCTGTCGTTTCCGGTGCGGCGCCGCGCAGCCGTGCCTCCAGGTTGCGTCCGATCTCCGCGCCGATCTCCGCCGCCAGCAGATCGATCAGCCGCCGCTTGCCGAACTGGGCGAGCGCGCCACGCAGTGCGTAGGTGATCGCGAGTGTGACCACCGAGGCTTCCGCGCCGTCTGCCTCCACGCCGAAGACGGCTTCGGCGGCGAGACGCGAGCCACTGCCGCCATCCTGCCCCTCGCCACGGATGCGCCCGCTCCAGCGTGCGGCATCGTAGGCGAGGCTCGCGCTGCCGGCGAAGCGCGCTTCGATCGGGCCGAGGGCGAGACGCAGGTTGCCGGCGATTCGTTCCGGTGTCGCCTCGGTGAGGCTGGCGCCGGGCACGCAGGCGGCGATCAGCGCGGGGTCTTGTAATGCCGCCCAAACCGCCGCGCGCGGGGCGGCGAGCGGCACGCGCAGGGTGATCGGCGGCCCATCGAGACGCAGGACCGGCGGCGGAAGGGGGGGCGACAGGGGCGCTGGCGGCGTAGGCGGGGCAGGGGCGCGCGCAATGGCGGGCGCCTCGGCGAGCACCCTTGCGATCGCGCGCACGATGCCGGCATAGCCGGTGCAGCGGCAGAGATTGCCCGCGAGTTCGAGGCGGATGCGCGCCTCGTCGGCCTGCGGCAGCCGCAGCACGATATCGCGCGCGGTGATCAGCATGCCCGGCGTGCAATAGCCGCATTGCAGCGCGTGCTCGGCGCTGAAGGCGGCGCGCAGCCGCTGCATGATCGCATCCTCGGCCAGCCCCTCGATGCTGCATACCGCATGCCCGTCGCAGAGGGCGGCGAGCGTGATACAGCCGCGCACCGGCACCTCGTCGAGCAGCACGGTGCAGGCGCCGCAGACGCCGTGCTCGCAGCCCAGATGCGTGCCGGTGAGAGCGCGCTGCTCACGCAGGAAATCGGCGAGATGCTGGCGCGGCTCCACCATCGCCTCGACCGGCGCGCCGTTCACCCGTAGCGCGAGCGGCACCATGCGTGCGCTCATGCCAATCCTGCCCGTTGCAGCGCCTGGCGCAGGGCGGCGCGCTGCATCTGCTGCGCGACCAAATCCAGCCCACAGGATGCCAGCGCGGCCAGCGCCGCATCCGCCGTCGCGGCGCGCAGCAGCCGCCCGCCGGTGGCACCGATGGCGATGCGGCGGATGCCGCGCCCCGGGTCATCGAGCACCGCCGCCATCGCATGGGCGAATTCGCCTGGCTTGCGGCAGGATTTGTGATAGCCGAAGCGTGCCCCGGCGCCCGGTTTGGGGATGCGCACGGCATACAAAATCTCACCCGGACGCAGCGCGGTGCGATAGGCGCCGAGGAGGAAATCATCGAGCGGGATGTCGCGTTGCTTGCCGGTCGCATCGCTTGTGAGGGCGACGGCGCCGAGCGCGCTCAGGGTGCAGGGCCAGTCGGCCGCCGGGTCGGCGTGGCAGAGGCTGCCGCCGATGGTGCCGCGATTGCGCACCGCGCGATAGGCGATGTGCGCGGCGATGCCGGCGAGGATGCCGCCGGGCGGTAGATCGGGGACCAGTCCATCGGCGATCGCCGCGTGAGTGACGGAGGCGCCCAGCGTGATGGCCGTCGCCGTCTCCTGCGCGCCGGCCAATTCCGCGAGTGGTGCAAGCGGGACCAGCAGCGCCGGGGTGGCGAGGCGCAGATTGAGCATTGGCCCGAGCGACTGGCCGCCGGCAATCGCCCGCGCGTTGTCCCCGGAGGTTGCGAGCAGCGCGCAGGCCTCGGCGAGGCTCGCCGGGCGAGCGAGGTCGAACGCCGCCGGCTTCACCCGTGCATCTCCGGCGCGCGCGCGAGCAGGGCGGCGAGCACGCGGCGCGGGGTGATCGGCAGCGCATCGATCCGCACGCCGAGCGGGCGGAGCGCGTCGTTCACCGCATTGGCGATCGCCGCCGGCGGCCCGATGGCGCCGCCCTCGCCGATCCCCTTCTGGCCGAATGTGGTGTAGGGCGAGGGTGTCTCCATATGCTCGATGCGCAGCGCCGGCACCTCGCCGGCGCCGGGCAGCGTGTAATCGGCGAGGGTGGAGGCCTGCGGCTGCCCCTCGGCGTCGAACGCCATCTCCTCGTAGAGTGCCGTGCCGATGCCCTGCGCCACGCCGCCCTGCACCTGGCCATCGACGATCATCGGGTTGATCAGCACGCCGCCATCCTCGCAGATCGCGTAGTCGAGGATGCGGATCTCGCCGCTCTCGGCATCGACGCTGACCACGGCGGCGTGGGCGGCATAGCTGAAGGTGCCGCTGTCGCGTTGCGGCTTGTAGCCAGCCGTCACCTCCAGCCCGCCGGGCGCGACGTCCGCGGGC
>DAHXNW010000020.1 GCA_027365195.1 Acetobacteraceae bacterium | reverse complement strand
TGGCGAGCACATGGCCCCGTGGCTGCTGCGCGGCTGCCTCGCGCGGTTGCTGCTGGCGCGGTTCCTGGCCCGGCGCGACAGTGCGACCGATTTCGATGCGTTCCTGGATGACTGGGCGAGGCGCTGGCCGGCGACGCACAGCCTGCCGCTGCATCCGCTGTTCGGCGCGCTGGCGGATCTACGCCAGCCCCGGCGCGGCCCGCGTGGCGGCTACGCGGCGCTTCAGGTGCTCTATACACACCTCAGCGGCCTCGCCCGCCTGCCGCTCAGGGACGCTGCGAGCCAGCACGGCGATTTGATCCAGCACGGTGACCCGATCGCACGGTTTTTCCCACCGCTCGGCGCGGTGACGCCGGAGCATCGGCTGATGGCCGTCGGCCTCGCCCGCCTGCCGCTCAGGGACGCTGCGAGCCAACACGGCGATTTGATCCAGCATGGCGACCCGATCGCACGGTTCTTCCCACCGCTCCGCACGGTGACGCCGGAGCATCGGTTGATGGCCGTCGGTCTCGCGTATCTCGCCGAGAATCCGCAAGATCGCAGCTTCGCTTTGCTGTTCTGGCAGATGGCGCGGCTGCGCGGCCTCTTTTATCGGCACGTGACGCAGCGGCCGATGACACCGGGGCTGGAGTGGTTCATTCGTTTCTACCAACGTATGCGCACGGTGACAAAGCGCTTGAAGATCCGGCAGTCTAACGATCTGGTGATGATCCCCTCAGCACTCGCGCTGAACGGCGCAAAGTGCGGCTTGCGCTCGCTGGAGATGCGCATCGCACCGGATGAAAGCATTTCCAAAATGCATCGTCGCGTGAAGGATGCTTTGGACATAGCGGATAAACAGAACCCGGTGGCGCCGGTCGAACTCGGCTTCGTCGTGCATTTCCAGAAAGAAAGATCCGACACAAAACACGCAAAACCGGGTGCGATGGGGCGCGGCTCGCATGCCGATCCGTCGCCGCGCGCGAACAGCTTCGGCTTTCGCTACGGCCGCTATTATGGGGCGCGCCGGCGGGAGGCGTTGGCCTTGGCGCGGCTGCTGCTGCATAAGCCGGGACATCTCGCCATGGTGCGCGGCCTCGATGTCTGCACCGATGAAATGGCGATCCCGAACTGGGTGCTGGCGCCGCTGTTTCGCTACGTGAGCGAGGCGGCGATGCTCGCCTCGTCGGTGAGCGGCCTGCCGGCGTTGCGGCGCACACTGCATGTGGGCGAGGATTTTCCGCATCTGATGGGCGGGCTGCGGCGCATCGACGAGGTGGTGCACCGGCTGCCGCTGGCCGAGGGCGACCGCATCGGCCACGGCCTCGCCCTCGGGATCGATCCCGAGGATTGGGCCGCGCGCGGCGGAATGGTGGCGATGCCGGCCGAGGAGCGTCTGTTCGATCTGGCGTGGGAGTGGGAGATGTATGCGCGCGGCGCCTGCACTCCGCCGGATGCGGTGCGCATCCTGCGCGTGCAGCGGGAGATCGAACGGCTGACGAACGCAGTGTTTGGCGCGGTGACGACGCCATCCTGCATCGTGCAACTGATGGACCATCTGTATAGCGAGCGGGCGCTCCAGAGAGTTGGCTTTCCCGGCCTCAACCGCGAGCGGTCGGCGAGTTTGCTTGAACGGTATCTCACCAGCGGCGAAATTTTTCGCCGGGGGCAGGCGCTGCAACAAGTGGATGCGACGCAGGATTTGCCGGCGCTCCATGTGCTACGGGCGGCGGTGAAGCGCAGCCTCGCGCAGCGCAGCATCGTGATCGAGACCAACCCGACCTCGAATCTGCTGATCGCGCATGCCGCCGATCTCGACCGGCACCCGCTGTGGCGCTTGTCCACGCCGGATGAGCCGCTCGATCTGGCGATCGGCTCGGATGATCCGCTGACGTTTGCGACCAGCCTGCCGGAAGAATATCAGGTCGTTGCCGACAGCCTGATGCTCAGGGGGCAGGCGCATGAGGAGGCGCTCGCCTGGGTGCATCGGGCGCGAAAAACCGGGCTGAAGGCGCGGTTCACGCAATGGCCTCGCACCGGGCCGCCCTGCCGGCCGGTGATCGGCAGGGCGCCTAAGCCGCC
>DAHXNW010000195.1 GCA_027365195.1 Acetobacteraceae bacterium | reverse complement strand
GGACTGACCGAGCACATTGACGTAAGTAACGACGAAATCCTGTTTCGGGTCGCTCCAGGCGACGCCGACCGGCACATTGTCCACCATCACCATGGCGGATTCGAACCATTCCTTGTATTGCGACGCGCGCGCCTTCTGCTTAGCGAAATCCTTCCGAGGCACGTAGGGGAGCGACGGCAGCAAGGACATCGGGGGACTCCGGAGTTCTACGCCTACGAGGGAAAACTCGTGCAGGTTGCAGTGATCACGAGCTGTTTAACCTGCGGGCGGCTAAAATTTCGTTAGCGCCCCCTGCGTCGGGCCGGTTCGATGGCAATCGTGCAGACCCGGCCGCCGACTTGTCCACCAGTTGCGGCAAAGCTTCAAGAGTTACAGATAGATGACCAAAGAAGCTCAGTCCATCGCGACACCGGTGGCGGAGATACAATGAAATCAGTATGTTGACTTCATTGCATTAAATTTAGGCAAAGTCTTGGAGCCTGCGGAATCCCTTGTCTTGCCTATGTTGTGGCGCCACTCGCCCACAAACTTGTCCACAGCTTCGGTGGATGAACATCTGCCAAAACAGCGGCACTCTCGACGTGCCGGGTGGCGAGGCCGATATGAGGGGTGGCATGACGGAGCATGAAGGGCATAACAGCGCCGCACGCGGCGCCGGGGTGATTCTCGCGGCGCAGGGGCAGTTGCCGCAGGCGCCCGGAGTCTATCGCATGCTCGATGGCGCCGGCGAGGCGCTCTATGTCGGCAAGGCGCGCAGCCTGAAGCAGCGCGTGCTCGCCTACACCCAGCCGGCCCGCCTGCCGGAGCGGCTGCGCCGGATGGTGGCCGATACCGCCTCGCTGGAGGTGATCACCACCCATACCGAGGCCGAAGCGCTGCTGCTCGAGGCCAATCTGATCAAGCGGTTGAAGCCGCGCTACAACATCGTCCTGCGCGACGACAAATCCTATCCCTGGCTGATGCTGACCGAGGACCACGCATTTCCGCAGATCGCCAAGCATCGCGGCGCGCAGACCCGGCGGGCGAGCTACTGGGGGCCGTTCGCCTCTGCCTGGTCGGTCAATCAGACGGTGAACGCGATGCAGCGGGTGTTCCTTTTGCGCTCCTGCTCCGATGCGGTGTTTGCCGGGCGCACCCGGCCCTGCCTGCTGCACCAGATTCGCCGTTGCTCGGCGCCCTGCGTCGGGCGCATCGATGCCGAGGCGTATGCGGCGCTGGTCGCCCAGGCGCGCGCCTTTCTCGCCGGCCGCGCCGCCGCCGTGCAGCAGGAACTCGCCGCCGAGATGGAGGCGGCGGCGGCGCGGCTCGAGTTCGAGCGCGCGGCGGCGCTGCGCGACCGTATCCGTGGCCTCACCCATGTGCAGGGCAGCGGCGTGATCAACCCGGCGAGCCTCGCCGATGCCGATGTCATCGCCGTCTGGCAGATCGCCGGGCAGAGCTGTGTGCAGGTGTTCTTCGTGCGCGGCGGCCGCAACAACGGCAACCGCGCCTTCTACCCGAGCCACGCCCGCGCCGAGGAGGCGCCCGTCGTGCTCGCCGCCTTCATCGCGCAATTCTACGACGACAAGCCGCCGCCGCCGGTGCTGCTGCTCAACCTGCCGCTGCGCGAGGCGGCGCTGGTGGCCGAGGCGCTCAGCCTGAAGGCCGACCGGCGGGTGAGCGTCCTGGTGCCGGTGCGCGGCGAGAAGCGCGCCGTGGTGCTGCATGCCGAGACCAAGGCGCGCGAGGCGCTCGAACGCCGCCTCGCCGAGAGCGCTGGGCAGGCGAAGCTGCTGCAGGCGCTGGCCGAGGTGTTCGCGCTGCCTGCCACGCCCGCGCGGATCGAGGTGTACGACAACAGCCATATCATGGGCAGCAACCCCTATGGCGTGATGATCGTCGCCGACGGCGAGGGCTTCCGCAAGGCGGCCTATCGCAAATTCGCCATCCGTGGGCCGATCGCGCCGGGCGATGATTTCGCCATGATGCGCGAGATGCTCACCCGCCGCTTCGCCCGGGCGTTGGCCGAGCGGGCGGCCGGGGAGGCGGGGGATTGGCCGGATCTGCTGCTGATCGACGGCGGCGCCGGGCAGCTCTCGGCGGCGCAGGCGGTGCTGGACTCGCTCGGCGTGGTGGATGTGACGCTGGTGGCGATGGCGAAGGGGCCGGACCGTGATGCCGGGCGGGAGTGGTTCCATCGCCCCGGTCTGCCGCCGCTGCAACTGCCGCCGCGCGACCCGGTGCTGTATTTTTTGCAGCGGCTGCGCGATGAGGCGCATCGCTTCGCCATCACCACCCATCGCGCCGGCCGCTCCAAGGCGCTCACGCGCAGCGAGCTCGACGAAATCCCCGGCATCGGGGCCGCGCGCAAACGGGCGCTGCTCAATCATTTCGGCTCGGCGCGCGGGGTGAAGCAGGCCGGCCTCGCCGATCTGCAGGCCGCCCCCGGCATCAATCGGGAGACGGCGCGGCGGATTTACGGATTTTTCAATCCCGGGGCGCATCTTCCACCGGTGCGTCCGGGCGGTGACGATTGAATGACGCCATTGCGGCGGCCGGCGTTGCGACCTATGTCGAGTTTAGTTGGTGTGTCCGATGACCGGGAGATGTGCCATGCCTCGCGTGCGGATGGGTCAGCGGCTGGGTGTGCTCTGTGCGGCGGTCGTGCTCGCCGTGGTGATGCTGCCGCGTGCCGGGCAGGCGTGGTGGATGGGCGGCTACGTTGGTCCGCCGATCTATGTCGGACCGCCGACGGTCTATGCCCCACAGCCTTATTACGCGCCGCAGGGCTATGGTCAGCCTTATCCCTATCCGCCGCCCGGCTATGGCCAGCAAGGCTACGCGCCGCCCGGCTACGGCCAGCAACCCAATGGCCAGCAGCCCGGCTACGCCCAGCCCACCAACGCGGCGCCGAATTATCCGCCGCCGGCCAGCCAGCCGCCGCAGACCGACGCCGGCGAGCCGCCGGACGGCACGCTCTCCAACGGTTCGACCGATACCTCCACGAATACCACCACGGGCATCACCGATCAGGGCGAAGATCGCGCGGTGCAGCAGGAGCCGGTGCAGGTGCAGCATCCAACCGCGCCATCGGCCGGACGCGTGGCGAGCGGGGCGGCGAAGCACAACGATGCCGAGACCTGCTATGCCGGGCGCTATGTCTGTCCGCTGGATAACGCGCTGCCCTCCGGCAGCCACTGCGCCTGTCCGACCAACAGCCACGGCGGGAGCATAGGCGGCACCGCGGGCTGAACTATTCTTTAGACACGCGAACGGGATATTCCGGCATGGTCGGCGCGTTGCCACGCGCTGGAGGTGCCGGATGGACGCTACGACAGAAAACCCGTCTGCTATCGAGGATTATGCGCTGATCGGCGACTGCGCGAGTGCCGCGTTGATCAGCCGCACCGGCTCGCTGGACTGGCTCTGCCTGCCCCGCTTCGACAGTCCGGCCTGTTTCGCCGCCCTGCTCGGCACGCCCGAGCATGGCCGCTGGCTGATCGCCCCGGCCGACGCCGTGCAGCGCAGCGAGCGGCGCTACCGCGATGGCTCGATGGTGCTGGAGACCGATTTCGAGACCGCCGAGGGCGCGGTCCGGCTGATCGATTTCATGCCGCCAGGGCAGGAGTATCCGGTGGTGGTTCGCATCGTGCGCGGCCTGCGCGGGCGGGTGACGATGCGTGCGCATCTGACCATGCGCTTCGACTATGGCGTGTCGATCCCCTGGGTCACGCGATTGCCGGAAGGGGCGGGCATTTCGGCGATCGCCGGGCCGCACCGGGTCTTGCTGCGCAGCCGCATCCCGCTGCATCGCGACGGCGAGTTGCTCGCCTCGCTCGCCACTTTCGACGTCGCCGAGGGCGAGAGCGAGGCCTTCGTGCTCAGCTATGCCCCCTCGCATCTGCCCGACCCGCCGCTCTGCGAGGCGACAGCGGCGCTCGAGACCACCCAAGCGTTCTGGTCCGACTGGGGCGCGCGCTTTCGCTACGAAGGGCCGCATCGCGCCGCGGTCTATCGCTCGCTGCTCACCTTGAAGGCACTGACCTTCGCGGCCACCGGCGGCGTCGTCGCCGCGCCGACCACGTCGCTGCCCGAGCAATTGGGCGGCCCGCGTAACTGGGATTATCGTTTCTGCTGGCTGCGCGACGCCTCGCTCACCCTCACCGCGCTGATGACGGCGGGCTATTACGACGAGGCGCAGACCTGGTGCGACTGGCTGCATCGCGCCGTCGCCGGCAGCCCGCAGCAGATCCAGATCATGTACGGCGTCGCCGGCGAGCGTCAGTTGATGGAGTGGGAGGCCCCATGGCTGCCCGGCTATCAGGGCGCGAGCCCGGTGCGTATCGGCAATGCGGCGGCCGGCCAGCTCCAGCTCGACGTCTATGGCGAGGTGATGGACGCGATGCACCATGCCCGTGCCGGCGGCCTCAAACTCCCCAACTCTTCCTGGTCGATGCAGACCGCCATGCTGGAGCATCTGGCGACGATCTGGGAGGAGCCGGACGAGGGCTTATGGGAAGTGCGCGGCGGACGGCGGCATTTCACCTTCTCCAAAGTGATGGCCTGGGTCGCCTTCGACCGTTCGATCCGTGATGCCGAGCGCTACGACCTGCCGGCGCCGCTCGAACGCTGGCGCGAGATACGCGGGCGTATTCATGCCGTGGTCTGCGAGCAGGGCTACGACGCGGAGAAGGGCAGCTTCGTGCAGAGCTTCGGCAACGCGCATCTCGACGCCAGCCTGCTGTTGATCCCGCTGGTCGGCTTCCTGCCGCCGACCGATGAGCGGGTGCGCGGCACCCTCGCGGCGACCGAGCGGGAACTGGTCGAGGAGGGTTTCGTGCTGCGCTATCGCACCGAATCGGGCGCCGACGGCCTGCCGCCCGGCGAGGGCGTGTTTCTCGCCTGCAGCTTCTGGCTGGTGGATAATCTGCGTTTGCAGGGGCGTCAGGCCGAGGCGGATGCGCTGTTCGAGCGGTTGCTGTCACTGCGCAACGACGTCGGTCTGCTGTCGGAGGAATACGACGTGGCGGCGAAACGGCTGGTCGGCAACATGCCGCAGGCGTTCTCGCATCTCGCGCTGGTCGACTCTGCCCTGCTCACCGAGCAGGATTTATAGCGCGATTGCTTGAGTGGGCACCAGCCCACTCAACAACATCTACACCGCTTGCGGCGCGCCGGGCTGGCGGCGTGGGTCGGCGGCGGCGAAGGCGGCGTCGGCCTCGCAGGCGGCCATGATCCGATCGATCAGCGGAGTATCCGCCACGCTGATCTGAAACACCCGCATCACCACCAGAATGCTGGCGAGGCAGATGTCGGCGAGGCCGGGGACCGTGCCATGGCAGAATGGCGCGCCGTGGCCCTCCTGCGCGAGGCGCCGCTCGAACGCTTGTAGCCCGGTGGTGAACCACTGCGTCTGCCAGCCGCGCCAGGCGCCGGCATCGAAGCCGGCCTGCTCGGCCAGATAGAAACGCACCCGCGGTGTGATCAGCGGGTGGGTGTCGGCGACCAGCATTGCGGCGAGCGAGCGCACCCGCGCGCGCCCCGCCGGATCGGCCGGCAGCAGCGGCGGGGCGGGCTGCACCTCGTCCAGATACTCGAGGATCGCCAGCGACTGGGTGATCGGCGCCGCACTCTGCCCCGGCGCGCGATCGATCAGGGCCGGGATGGCGCCGAGCGGATTGATCGCGAGAAAGCCGGCCTCGCGCTGCGCTCCGGCGTCGAGATTCACCAAATGCTCGCGCGCGTGTAGCCGCTTCAGGTTGAGCGCCACCCGTACCCGATAAGTGGCCGAACTGCGCCAGAAGCCATAAAGCTCGAAACGTGGCTGCTCGGACATGCTGTGGCCCTCCATTCGGATCCATTCTCATCGTGTTGCTATAATGCATGGCAGAAGCCGTGGCGATGGATTGGCGGGGCGGTGCCGCGATGGCATAAGCTGCGTTCATGCGTGTGCTGTATCATCTCCCCCTCTCGCCGTTCTCGCGCAAGGTGCGCCTCGTGCTGGCGGAAAAACGGCTGCCGTTCGAGCTGCGCGTGGAGCGGGTGTGGGAGCGGCGGGCGGAGTACCTCGCCCTCAACCCCGCCGCCACCGTGCCGACGCTGAGCGAGGGCAACGGCCTCGCCATTCCGGATTCCGGCGTCATCTGCGAGTATCTCGAAGAAGCCTATCCGGATACGCCGCTGATGGGCCGCACGCTCGCCGAGCGGGTGGAAGTACGCCGGCTGGTCGCCTGGTTCGACGGCAAATTCGCCGCCGAAGTGACGCACAACCTGCTCGGCGAGAAGTTCATGAAGCGGCTGATGGGGCGCGGCGGGCCGGATGCCACCGCCCTGCGCGCCGGCTACGCCAATTTGCGTCCGCATCTCGAATATCTCGGCTGGCTTGCCGAGACGCGCAAATGGCTCGCCGGGAGCAGCATTTCGCTCGCCGATTTCGCTGCCGCCGGCCATCTCTCGGCACTCGATTTCGTCGGCGATATAGACTGGACGGCAGCCCCGGCGGCGCGCGAATGGTACGCCAGGGTGAAAAGCCGGCCGAGCTTTCGCGGCCTGCTCGCCGACCGTGTGGCGGGCGTGGTGCCGCCGGCGCATTATGCCGATCTGGATTTCTGAACCGGGCCAATGGGGGAACGCGCGATGCCGGCCAAGAGCGTGAAGAAAGTGGTGCTGGCCTATTCCGGCGGCCTCGATACCAGCGTGATCCTGCGCTGGCTGCAAACGACCTATGGCTGCGAGGTGATCACCTTCACCGCCGATCTCGGCCAGGGCGAGGAGTTGGAACCGGCGCGGCGCAAGGCCGAGATGCTCGGCGTGAAGCAGATTTTCGTCGAGGATCTGCGCGAGACCTTCGTGCGCGACTTCGTCTTTCCGATGTTCCGCGCCAATGCGCTGTACGAAGGGCAGTATCTGCTCGGCACCTCGATCGCCCGCCCGCTGATCGCGCAGCGCCAGATCGAGATCGCCGAGGCGGTCGGCGCCGATGCCGTGGCGCATGGCGCGACCGGCAAGGGCAACGATCAGGTGCGCTTCGAACTCGCCTATTACGCGCTGAAGCCGGATGTGACGGTGATCGCCCCCTGGCGCGAATGGACGTTGACCAGCCGCACCAGGCTGCTCGAATTCGCCGAGGCCAATCAGATCCCGATCGCGCGCGACAAGCGCGGCGAGGCGCCGTTCTCGGTCGATGCCAATCTGCTGCATTCCTCCTCGGAGGGGAAAATTCTCGAAGATCCGGCGATCGAGGCGGACGAGATCGTCTATCAGCGCACCATCCGCCCGGAGGACGCGCCCGACGCCGCGACGATCGTCGCTATCGATTTCCTGCGCGGCGATCCGGTGGCGATCGATGGCGAGGCGCTCTCACCCGCGAGCCTGCTCACCCGGCTGAACGCGCTTGGCCGCGCCAATGGCATCGGTCGGCTCGATCTGGTGGAGAACCGCTTCGTCGGCATGAAATCGCGCGGTGTCTATGAAACCCCCGGCGGCACCATCCTGCTCGCCGCCCATCGTGGCATCGAGAGCATCACGCTGGATCGCGAGGCGGCGCATCTCAAAGACAGCCTGATGCCGCGCTACGCCGAGACGATCTACAACGGTTTCTGGTTCAGCCCGGAGCGGCGCATGCTCCAGGCGCTGATCGACGAGAGCCAGCGCTCGGTGAGCGGGCAGGTGCGGTTGAAACTCTACAAGGGCAACGTATCGGTGATCGGCCGGGAGAGTCCGCACAGCCTCTATTCGATGAAGACCGTCACCTTCGAGGACGATCAGGGCGCCTATGACCAGATCGACGCGCAGGGCTTCATCAAGCTGAACGCCCTGCGCTTGCGGCTGGCGGCGATGGCGGGGCGGCGCGGCGGGCAGACGTAGCATCGCCGATGCTGCTGGGTACCGCCGGCGCGAGCTTTCTGCTCGCTTTTCCCGCCCTGTTCTCGATCGTCAATCCGCTCGGCGGGGCGCTGATCTATCACGAGGTGACGGGCGAGCGGGAGGCGCGCGAGCGTGCCTGGCTCGCCGGGCGGGTGGGCGTCTATTCGGCGCTGGTGATGCTCGGCGCGCTCTGGGCGGGCGCCTATATTCTGAATTTCTTTGGCATTTCGCTCGCTGCCCTACGCATCGCCGGCGGCCTCGTGGTGGCGGTGCGGGCGTGGGAGATGCTGGCGGCGCCGGAGCGGCAGCAGGCGCGCAAGCAGCAGCAGGCAGCCCCGGCCGGCGATGCCTCGGCGGTGGCCTTTTTTCCGCTCACCATGCCGTTCACCACCGGTCCGGGCACCATGTCGGTCGCCATCGCGCTCAGCGCCGAGCGGCCGGCGTTCGGCCAGGGCATGCTCGCCTTCTACGCCGGCGCCTCGGCGGCGGCGCTGCTGCTCGCGCTGATCATCTGGATCGCTTATCGCTGGAGTGATCGGCTGCTCGCCTTGCTCGGCCCGGCCGGCGCGCGCACCCTCGCGCGGCTGGTTGCTTTTCTCCTGCTGTGCATCGGCACGCAGATCGTGCTCACCGGGATCAGCGAGGTGTTGCTGACCCGGTCGGCTGGGTGAGCACGGTTGCTTCAGTCTGCACCGGCCCGCACTCCCACCCGGCCACCCATTCAGTATGGGGATCGGCTCTTTTACAAACACGACCGCCGTGGGTGGAAAGCGGACGAAACGGGATTGCGTTTATCCCGGAGCGCTTGCGCAGAAATGAAGAATTTCGTGCCAACCCCATGCCGCTGAAAGCAGAGAGCTTTCCTGGTGCAGATCTCGGGTTCAGATCGCACCATTGATCCAGCCAGATCCCCTTTGCGAACGGGTTGCCAGAGGTGGTGACAGACGGGCCGCAGTGATGGCCAGGGACGACACTATAGATTAGGTGTTGGAGTCGACTGATTTGACAATAGTTACGTTTGCGAGGACGTGGTATTTGGGGAAGAACACCTGGATGCCGCCATCGGAAAGCCGGAGCTCGGCTTCGAGCTCATCCTCCCCGGCATAGCCCTGCCGTCGGAGTGTGGGTAGCAATCCGTTGAGCTTTTTTTCAAAGCCAGTCTGAAGGTTTCGAATCTCGAAAAGCCATGCATCGGCAATTCGGACGGCTTCGGCGTTCACGCCCGAGGCCATCACACCTCCGCCGATCGGCCCATAGACGGTGCCATCGGCCGTGGCGACATGGACGTTCGCGTTCTTGCTTCGGAGCGCTCGTCGTTCCGCTTGACTCCATGTTCCACCCGTCACACCCACCACCCGGTATCGACTGATCATGTCCGGCCAGTTCCGGTGAACGCTTTCGAGCACCGAGCTGTTTTCGAAGCTTTTATGTTCATAGATATTGATTGCGCAAAACGCATTGTCGGTCACGAATGCATAGAGAAGTGGTCCGGTCCGCTCAATGTAAGCCGGATTCTTGGGGTCGGGCACAACCCCGAGGTGAAAATGGTGCACGCTCCATTCAGCGAGGAGACCGTCCGGGTAGAGTAGAGAGGCGTGACCCTTACTCAAGTGCGGGTTAATGTCCGCGCCATTCTGCACCTTATGCTGCAGCATGTTCCAGCCCGATTCACACGTCGGCGGGCATAGGAAATCATCCGCGACCTTGATAGTTCGCGGGCGCGACATGATTCGACGGCGCTGCGCATCGAAATAGTGGAACCGCACATCCCGATCATCGAGGGCGGCCACTTCCGCCCCAGACCATCCCTGCACGTTCACCAGATGGGATCTTAGGCAGGCGATTGCGTCAGCCTCGAAATTGGCTTTCAGGCGCGGCATGAGTGTTCCCGGCGTTCCTTGGATCCGACTGGCTGCGGTGGCTGACTCTATTACCCGCAGGGAGGCCGCCGCCGCTACGCCCGCAGCCAAGTCCTGGCGCCTATCGGTTGCTTTGTCGATCGGGTAGCGTCGGGTCGGCGCTAGCGCCACCCAGAAAGCCCCGAACGGTGCGCCGAGGAACAGTCTGGGATTAGCGCCTGACATTCCAGTTTACCGGAGCAACCCAAGCTCCGGAATGTCCGCAATGGGTCGAAAGCAGTGGTGTTCCCAAAAGACATAATCGCCTTCAGTATACTGTGGTGGTGTGGCCGGGTCGGGAGCGGGCCGGTGCAGACTGAAGTCGTCAGACTTTAGAGCGTGATCGTATCAAGTTGATCCGCTCACGCTCCAGCAACTCTTTGTTTGAGAGCGTGATTCACGCTTTATCACGGTTCCGCGTGAAGCGATCACGCTCTACTCTACAAAGGGATTTTTCGTCCCGCGCGTTTGCAGCCGGATCGGTGTGCCGGGAAGCGCAAACGTCTCGCGCAGACTGTTCACCAGATAGCGCCGATAGGTCTCCGGCAGTTGCTCGGCGCGGGTGCCGAACACCACGATAGTGGGTGGCCGCGCCTTCACCTGCGTCGCGTAGCGTAGCTTCAGCCGCCGCCCCTCCACCAGCGGCGGCGGATGGCGCTCGAGCGCGGCCTCGAACCAGCGGTTGAGTTCGCCGGTGCCGATGCGGTGGTTCCACACCGCATGGGCGCGCCGCACCGCCGGCAGCAGACCGGCGAGCCCGGCGCCGGTGAGGGCGGAGAATTGCACCGCCTCGATGCCGTGCATCTGGGCGAGGCTGCTCTCCAGCCGGTCGGCGATCGCCCGCCCGCTCGCCGAGCGATCCGCCACCGCGTCCCATTTGTTGAGGCCGAGCACGCAGGCGCGGCCCTCGCGCTCGATCAGCCGGGCGATCTGCAGATCCTGCTCGTCGATCCCCTGCACCGCATCCAGCACCAGCACCACCACCTCGGCCATCTTGAGTGCCGCGATCGCGGCGCCGACCGAGAGTTTTTCGAGCGGCGCCTCGATGCGCGCGCGCCGGCGCAGGCCGGCGGTATCGACCAGTTCGATCGCGCCGCCGGCATCTTCGAGCCGCACCGCGATGGCATCGCGCGTGAGGCCGGGTTCCGGCCCGGTGAGCATGCGTTCGGCGCCGATCAGCCGGTTGAGCAGGGTGGATTTGCCGGCATTCGGCCGCCCGACGATGGCGAGCTTGAGCGGCCGGTCGGTATCCTCCGCGTCCTCGCCGGCGATCGCCGGTGGCAGCGCCTCGGCGATTTCGCGCATCAGATCGGCGATGCCCTCGCCATGCTCGGCGGAGACGATGCAGGGCGCACCGAGACCGAGGCTCCACGCCTGCAACGCCTCGGCGGTGGCCGCACGCCCCTCGGCCTTGTTGGCGACCAGGATCAGCGGCCGGTTCTGCCGGCGCAGCCAGGCGGCGAAATGCGCATCGGCCGGCGTGATGCCGTCGCGCGCATCGACGACGAACACCACGACGGCCGCTTCCGCGACGGCCGCCTCGGAGAGCGCGCGCAGCCGGCCGGGAAGGCTTTCCGCCGCCGCCTCCTCGAGGCCCGCGGTGTCCACCAGCCGCACCTGTCGCCCGCGCAACCGCGCCACCGCCTCGCGCCGATCGCGCGTGACACCCGGCGTGTCGGCGACGATCGCGGCGCGGCCGCCGGCCAGGCGATTGAACAGTGTCGATTTACCGACATTCGGCCGGCCGGCGATGACGACGAGGGGGAGCAGCGCCACGATGCTTACCGAAACGCCAAGAGAGCGCCGTCATCGGTGACGAAATAGACCACCCCGCCAGCCACCACCGGAGCGACAGCGGCGGGTGCGTGGAAATTCTGCTGGCCGAGGATTTCGCCGGTATAGGGGCTGAGCGCGATCGCGGCACCGCCAGGGCCGCCGGGGCGGCCGGCGCCGGCGAAGATCAGCCTATCGCTCACCAGAATCGGCCCGAACCAGGCGAAGGGGTTGCTCGGCGGCTTTTTCTTGTTCTTGGTGTTCTTGTAATGCGGCAGTTCGGTGATCCAGGCGGCCTGGCCGTCGCGGGTGCTCACCGCGGCGGCGCGCTGGTCGAGGGTGAGGATGAACAGCCATTCGCCGGCGAGCCAGGGCGTCTGCGAGCCGGACACGTCGCGCCGCCACAGCCGCCGGCCGGTATGCACATCGATCGCGAGCATCAGATTGCCCTGACCGATGACATAGACCTGTTCGCCGCCCACCACCGGCATGCCGGTGATCGCCGATATATTGGCGAGAAAACCGTTGCCGCCCGCCGCCGTGAGGCTGTCACTCCAGGCGATGCTGCCGGACTCCGCACGCAGCGCCAAGAGATCGCCGGAGCCGAAACCGCCGATCACCAGACCGTTGGCATAGGCCGGCGCCGGGTCGCCGAGCACGGCGGTCTCGGCGGCGGTCGCCGGGCGTGCCCAGAGCGGCTTACCATCGGCGCTCGCCATCGCCAGCAGGCTGGGCTGCAGGCTGGAGACGAACACCCGCCCGTCGGCGACGGTCGGCGCCGAGCGGGCCGGCGAGCCGAGATCCTGCCGCCAGCGCTCGCTGCCCTCCGCGGCATTCATGGCCACCATCTGGCCGCGCCCGGTGGCGGCGAAGACGACCCCATCAGCGATGGCAAGGCCGCCGCCCACATTGGCGCTGCGGTCGCCCTTCGCCTTGGTGTCGTGCTGCCAGAGCAGGCGGCCGGTGTCGGTGGCGAAGGCGCGCACCTGGCCGTCGCTGTCCATGGTGAACACGCGCCCGTCGGCGATCACCGGCTGCGCCGTGATGCGGTCGCGAAAACCGCCGCCCGCGCCGATTTTCGCCTGCCACAGCGGGGTCAGCACCTGTCCGGTCTGCAGATGGCCCATCGCATGGGTCGGATTGCCACCGGGCTGCGGCCAGGCAGCGTTGGCGACCGCCGGCGGCAGCACGATATGCGGCTTGGCCCCGGCGGGAACCACGAGGGCGTGCTCGCTGGCGATCACGTCCTCCCGCTTGCCCGGCAGCGGCGCCTTGGGCTTCGACTGAAACCAGCCGCAGGCGGCGAGGCTCGCCGGCAGCAGGCTGGCGGAGAGCGAGAGGGCGCGGCGGCGCGTCCATGCCGCGCGCGGCGACGAGATGGGCGCCGCCATCAATGGGTCAGGGGCGTGGCGGCGAGCCGGGTCAGGATCGCCTCCGCCCGCTGGCGCGTCCCGCGCGGCGCCGCGGTATCCTGCACCAGCGTCTGCAGCGTGGCGCGGGCCTGCGGCGTGTGGCCCTGGCGCAGGTCGAGCATCGCCTGCGCTTCCATCGCCAGCGGCTTCCAGGCATTGTCCGGCGCCAGCAGCGGCTGCAACCGTGCCGACAAGGCGGCCGGATCACCGCTGTCGATCTGTTGCTGCACGCTGAGCAGCCGGGCGAGGTCGCGTAGCGCCGGGTCGGCGCTGTCATCGGCGATCACGCGCCGCCACATCGCCTCGGCGGCGGCGAGATCGCCGGCCTGCGCATGCAGCCCGGCCGCCTGTAACCGGGCGAGCGTGCGATAGCCCTCGGCCGGCGCGGTGGCGATCTGGTCGAAGCGGCCGAGCGCGATGCTGGCGCCCGGATGCTGGCCGCCCGGCGCCGGGCGCTCGGTTTCCTGCATCGCTGCCAAATAGGAGATGGCGAGTTGCGTCGATGCCTGTTGCCGCCGCCAGCGCATCGTCTGCCAGGCCCCGGCAGTGAGGACGATGATCAGCCCGCCCACCAACACCCAGCCGCCATAGCGCAGCAACAGGGTGCGCGAACGCTCGCCCCGCAGGTCTTCCTCGACCTCGTCGAAGATATCAGCCACGCTCACCCTCGTCTCTCTACGGCGGCGGACCATAGCCGCCGCCGCCGCGCATCGCAAACGCCAGCGGAATCGGTATGCAAAATCAGCGTGCGCCGACCCCCACCCCCACCCGGCCACCCATGCGCGCATACCGACGTGGGTGTCCCGGTGAGGGTGCGGGCCGGAGCAGGCTCACAGCCACACTGAACCAGTTATGCGGTCAGCGGGATCAAGATCCCTGCGCGAGCTTCGCCAGATTGCCGAGGCCGAGATCGTAGAGGCCGGAGATCGCCTTGATCGCCGCCGCGTCGTCCTTGCCGGCCGGCGGATTGGCGGAAGGGTCGGCGCGGTCGAAATTGCCGCGCCAGGTCACCAGCGAGCCGCCCTTGCCGTCCGGCTTGACGGTGAGGGTGGAGTAATACTTGGTCACCGGCAGCACCTGCGCATTCTCCGGCGTCGGCGGAATGCGATAGCTGTAGCTCATGCCGCTGGCGCTGTATTTCGCCAGCACCTCGGTCGCCTTCGGGCCGCCGAGATCGAGGGTGCGCACCGAGCCCGGCGTGTTGCCGTCCGTCGCGTTGCTCGCCTTGACCGCCGGCAGCCAGGTCAGATCGCCGAAATTCTTGACGATATCCCACACTTTCGCCGGTGGGGCGGCGATCTTGATGCTCTTGGTCACATGCAGCCGCTTCATCGGCGCGGCGTGCAGATTAACGCTCAGCGCGCCGAGGGCGAGGAGGGCCGCGCCGAGCAGGCTGCGGCGTAGCAGAGGGCGTTTCATCGAGGCGGTCATGCCGGTTCTCTCTGTGTTGTGATGCCGGATTGGCGCGCCGTGCTTAGCGCGACGGCTTATGCCTGACCAGGGGCATATCCGCCTCCATCAAACCCCGAATCGGCCGGATTTCGGAAAGCCGCTCGGCACCATCCGCCCGCTCTGGCCGCGCGCGCCGAGCCAGGTATCGAGCCGGCTCTCGCTGCGCAGCCGCTCGCCGAGGCGCCACGTGAGACCGTCGGCGAGGCGGAAGACGCGCCCATCGGCAAGCCCGCCGTCGCGGTATTTCTGTAGCTGCACGCCGGCGCCGCGCGCCATCGCCGGCACCTGATCGAGCGGAAACACCAATAGCTTGCGATTCTCCCCCACCACGGCGACATGATCGCCCTCGGCAGGCAAGCACAGCCGGGCCTGCTCGCCGGGCTTGAGGTTGAGCACCTGCTTGCCGGTGCGCCGCTCCGCCAACAGATCCTCCGCGCTCGCCAGAAAGCCACGCCCGGCGGAGGAAACCAGCAGATAGCGTGCCGTCTCGCGCCAGACGAACAGGGACGCGATGCCATCCTCGTTGCCGAGCTCGGCGAGCAGACGCAGCGCCTGCCCGTCGCCGCGCCCGCGTGGCAGGTCCGCGGCGCGCAGCGTGTAGGCGCGCCCGTCGGTCGCGAACAGGCACAGCCGGTCGGTGGTCTCGCACGCGAGCAACAGGCGCAGCGCGTCGCCCTCCTTGAACTTCAGCTCGCCGCCCTCGGCCAGATGGCCGCGCACCGCGCGCAGCCAGAGTTTTTCCGAGACGATCACGGTGATCGCCTCGCGCTCGATGGTCGCCTCTGTCGCGATCGGCAGGGCGGCGGGCGCCGCGCCGAGCCGGGTGCGCCGCGCGCCCAGCGGACCCTCGCCGAAGGTTTTGCGCATGCCGGCCAAATCGGCGGCGATCCGCGCCCAGCGCCGCGCCGGCTCGTCGAGCAGCGCCTGCAATGCGGCCCGCTCTGCTTCCAACGCCGCGTGCTCGCGGCGGATCTCCATCTCCTCCAGCCGGCGCAGACTGCGCAGGCGCATGTTCAGGATCGCCTCCGCCTGCGTGTCGGTGAGCGAGAAATGCCGCATCAGTGCCGGCTTCGGCTCATCTTCCTCACGGATCAGACGGATCACGGTATCGAGATCGAGGAACACCGCGAGGTAGCCGGCGAGAATTTCGAGCCGCCGTAGAATCGCCGCCAGCCGGTGGCGGCTGCTGCGCTCCAGCACCTCGTGGCGATGGTCGAGCCAGGCTTGCAGCACCGCGCGCAGCCCCATGACGCGCGGCGTGCGGCCGCCTTCGAGCACGTTCATGTTGAGCGGAAAGCGGCTTTCGAGCGCGGTCGCGCGGAACAGCGTCTCCATCAGCACCTCCGGCTCGACGCCGCGGCTTTTCGGCTCGAACACCAGCCGCACGACCTCCGTGCTCTCGTCGCGCACATCGCCGAGCAGCGGCAGCTTGCGTTCCTCCAGCAGGGCGGCGATCTGCTCGATCAGCCGCGCCTTCTGCACCTGATAAGGGATTTCGCTGACCACGATCTGCCAACTGCCAAGCCGGCCGCGCTCGACCTCCCAGGTGGCGCGGATGCGAAAGCCGCCGCGCCCGCTCTCATAGGCGGCCAGCAGGGCTGCCGGGTCTTCCACCAGAACGCCGCCGGTGGGGAAATCCGGCCCCGGCATATGCGCGAGTAGCGCCTCGGTGCTGGCATCGGGATGCGCGATGAGGTGGAGCGCTGCGGCGCAGACCTCGCCCGCGTTGTGCGGCGGGATGGAGGTTGCCATGCCGACCGCGATGCCGGCCGCGCCATTCGCCAGCAGGTTAGGAAACGCCGCCGGCAGCACCACCGGCTCCTGCTCCTCGCCGTCATAGGTCGGGCGGAAATCCACCGAATCGGCCTCGATGCCGGCGAGCAGTGCCTGCGCAACCGCAGTCAGCCGCGCCTCGGTGTAGCGCATGGCGGCGGCGTTATCGCCGTCGATATTGCCGAAATTGCCCTGCCCCTCGACCAGCGGGTAGCGCACGGCGAAATCCTGCGCGAGCCGCACCAGCGCCTCGTACACCGCCACATCGCCATGCGGATGATATTTGCCGATCACGTCGCCGACCACGCGGGCGCATTTCTTGAATCCGGCCGACGGGTCGAGTCGGAGTTGCTGCATGGCGTAGATCAGCCGCCGGTGCACCGGCTTTAACCCATCGCGCACATCGGGCAGCGAGCGGGCGGTGATGGTGGAGAGCGCATAGGCGAGATAGCGCGCGCTCAGCGCCTCGGCGAGTTTGGTGTCTTCGATATGGCCGGCGAGAGCATCGGACATGGCATCACTCTTTCGTCGATTCCGCCACCCGCTGGTACAGGCTCAGCCGCGCCAGGGGAAGCGGGCGGTGCTGCTGGCCGAAGGCGTCGCGGGCGAGGAAGTGGCCGGTCAGACGCAGGCCGTCGCGCCAGTCCGCCGGCCCGGCAGGAGCCTCCTCGTCGAGCAGGAAGCCGGGCAGCGGCAGCAGCCGGGCGCGCCAGACGCCGGCGGCGGCCTCGCTCACCGCGCGCCCGCTGCGCGGCGAGACGAAGGCGAGGCCGTCCCGCGCCCCGCTCAGCGCGCAGCAGGAGAGATCGAGGCCGTAGCCGAGTTCGGCGAGCAGTGTCGCCTCCCAGCGCACCTGTGCCGCCAGCATCGCCGCCCCGCGCGGCAGTTCGGCGATCAGGCGCAGCAGGCCGGCGAACACGCGCGGATGCGGCGCGCGTTCCGGCAGCGCCCCCTCGGCGACGGCGCAGGCGGCGCTGAGCATGGCGAGCAGCAACGGCTCGTCGAGCACCGGCGCGGCGCCGGTGTGGATCAGTTCGCCGGAGAAGCTGCCGAGCTGATCGGCGAGCCGGCCGAGCCAGCGTAGGTGCAGCAGATTGCCTGGCTGCCAGAGGGCTGCCTGCCGGCGCGAGGCGCCGCCACGGGCGAGGCCGCGATGGCGCCCCTGCGCCTCGGTGAGCACGCTCGCCAGCGCATCGCCCTCGCCGAAGGGTTCGGCGTGCAGCAGGATGCCGGGCGCCTCCCACTCCATGCTGGTCAGCCAGGAAAGTGCGGCACCGGCCCGCTCCCCCACCCGGACACCCACGACAGTATACTGAAATGGGTGGCCGGGTGAGGGAGCGGGCCGGTGCAGACTAACATCATCATGCCCTAGCAGGCTCCCTCGCTGCGGCTGTCGTCGCGCCCGGCGGACGCGCGGTTGCGGCCGCGCTGCTTGGCGGCATAGAGGGCGCTATCGGCGGCGGCGAGGAGGGCCGCCGGGCCGCCGGCCTGGTAGGGTGGCGCGCTGGCGACGCCGAGGCTGATGGTGACGATGCCGGCTTTGTTGCCGCGTTGTGCCGGTGCGGCGGCGTGCGGCATCGCGGCGGTCTCCACCGCGGCGCGGGCGCGCTCGCCGATCGCCAGCGCCGCCGAGATGTCCTGCCCGGGCAGCACGGCGACGAATTCCTCCCCGCCGTAGCGTGCGAGCATATCGGCCGGCTCACGCAAATTCATCCGTAGGATCGCCGCGATCGCCTGCAGGCAGGCATCACCGGCGAGATGGCCGTAGCGGTCGTTATAGGCTTTGAAGTGATCGACATCCACCATCAGCACCGAAAGCGGCTGGCCGGCCTCGGCGCAGCGCTGCCAGCACTGGCGCAGCGTTTCATCCAGCAGCCGGCGGTTGGCGAGGCCGGTGAGCGCGTCGCGATTGGACAGATCTCGCAGCAGGTCGTTGCTTTCCGACAGATCGTGTCCACGCAATTGCTCGCGCAGCGTGAGCAGATAGGCCCGGCGTAACTGCTGCTCCAGCCGGTAATTGCCGATCAGCGTCAGCACGATCAGCGTGAGCGAGGTCATCAGATGGTGCAGCCGTACCGCGCCGGGCATTCCCGAGGTTACGCCGATGGCGATGCAGAGCGAGGCGAAGCTGCCGCTCGACGCTGCCAGGGCATAGCCGAAACGCAGTTGCAAGGCGGCGTTGGCGAACACCACGACAAGGTTGATGCCATAGAGATAATGCTCGCGCTCTGGCGCGTGGGAGAGCAGAAACACCATAGCGATGCTCGCCGAGAGCAGCACGGTGGCAAACGCGCCGGTGCCCTCGCGCCAAGCTGGCGCCGGGTCTGGCCCGAGCAGGCTTAGCGCCAGGAAGGCGGCCGGCGTGACCGCCAAGAGGCGCATGGCGATCGCCCAGGAGGCGATGTCGGGAACCAGCCCGAGGTCGTCGAACAGGAACGCGTTATAGACGCAGAGCACCACCAGAGTGACGATGCGCAGATAGCGCCAGCGCACGGCACTGCTCTCGCGCTCGAAACGCCGCTCCAGCGGTGGCGGGAAGAGCAGGCGCAGCGGTGGGGCGGCGAGCGCCTGGTCGAGAAGATCGCGCAGCGCGCCGGGCGCTATCTCCTCGTCCGCCGCACTCATCCCTCGCCGCCGAGGCCGAGCGCGCGCAGCCGCCCGGCTTCCTCGTCCCAGCCGGCGCGCGCCTTCACGTTGAGGAACAGATGCACCCGCCGCTCCAGCAGCCCGCCGAGCTGCGCGCGCGCCTGCGCGCCGATCTGCTTGATCCGCTTGCCGCCTTCGCCGATCAGGATCGCCTTGTGGCCGGGGCGGGAGACATAGACCGTCGCCTCGATGCGCACCGAGCCATCCGCCCGCTCGGTGAAGCTCTCGGTCTCCACCGTCGTGGCGTAGGGGACTTCCTCATGGGTTTGCAGAAAAATCTGCTCGCGCACGATCTCCGCCGCCAGCAGCCGGTCGGGCAGGTCGGTGAGTTCGTCGTCCGGATAGAGATGCGGCCCGGCCGGCATCGCGTCCGCCAGCGCGTCGAGCAGCGCATCGAGGCCGTCGCCGGTCGCCGCACTCACCATGAAAGTGGCGGCGAAGGAGACGAGAGCGTTGAGCGTCGCGGTGAGCGGCAGCAATTGTGCCGCACCCAGCAGATCGATCTTGTTGAGCACCAGCCAGCATGGCCGCCCGGCGGCGCCGAGCCGTGTGGCGATCTCGCGCACCGGGGGTGTGGCACCGGCGCGCGCATCGACCAGCAGCAGCGTGAGGTCGGCATCCTGCGCCCCGGCCCAGGCGGCGCGCACCATCGCGCGGTCGAGCGTGCGGCGCGGGGCGAACACACCGGGGGTATCGATCAGCAAAATCTGCGCCGGGCCACGCGGCACGATACCGAGCACGCGCATCCGCGTGGTCTGCGCCTTCGGGCTGACGATGGAGAGCTTCGCACCGGTGAGCCGGTTCAGCAGCGTCGATTTGCCGGCATTCGGCGCGCCGATGATGGCGGCATAGCCGCAGCGCGGGGCGCTCATTCGAGTTGCCCGAGGAGATCGAGGGCGGCGGCCTGCTCGGCGGCGCGCTTGTTGCCGCCGCTGCCGCGCCCGCGCCGGCCGGCGAGGGCCACGGTGATGACGAAGGCGGGCGCGTGCGAGGGGCCGCGGCGTTCGGCGATGACGTAGTCCGGCAGATCGAGGCCGCGCGCCTGCGCCCATTCCTGCAGCGTGGTTTTCGGGTCTTTCGGCGGCAACGCCAGCTCTTCCATCACCCCGGCCCAGGCGGCGCGGATGAAGCGGCGGGCGGGATCGATTCCGCCATCGAGAAACAGCGCGCCGATCGCCGCCTCCATCGCATCGGCGAGCACCGTCGCACGCAATTTCACCCCGGCGCGCACCTCGCCGGGGGCCACATCGAGCGAGGCCGGCAGGCGCACTTCGCCGGCGATCCGCGCCAGCACCGGCTGCGCCACCAGATAGGCGAGCCGGCGGCCGAGCGCGCCCTCCTGCTCGCCGGGAAAGCGCTCGGCCAGCCATTCGGCCATGATCAGCCCGAGCACGCGGTCGCCGATGAATTCCAGCCGTTCGTTGGAGCCGACGCCGCCGGGCCGGGCGACCGAGCGATGCGTCAGCGCCTCGCGCAGCAGGCCAGGGCGGGCGAAACGATGGCCCAGGGCGGCCTCGGCAGCGCTCAACGGGTCATGCGGCATGCGCTCCCCTTTTGTGGCGCATCATGCTCAATGGATACCGGTAAACAGGCGCGACCAGCGGATTTCGAGCGGCCAGTCCCACACCTGCCACCAGGGGTCGCGCGCATCGACGGAGAAGAAGATGAACTCGGCGCGGCCGATCAGATTTTCCACCGGCACGAAGCCGACGGCGTCGAGCACGCGGCTGTCCTCACTGTTGTCGCGATTGTCGCCCATCGCGAAGACGTGACCGGGCGGCACCACGTATTCCTGCGTATTGTCGAGCCGTTCGTTGTCGGATGCCTTGAGGATGTCGTGCTGCACGCCGTTGGGCAGCGTCTCGCGATACTCCTTCAACTCCATCGCCGGCTCGTCCTCGCCCTGCGCCAGATAGGTGCCGACCGGCTCGCGCTTGACCACCGTGCCGTTGATATAGAGCTGGCCGCCGGTCATCTGGATTCGATCGCCGGGCAGGCCGACGATGCGCTTGACATAGTCGATGCTGGTATCGCGCGGCAGGCGGAACACCGCGACATCGCCGCGCCGCGGCAGGCTGCCGAAAATCCGCCCGTTGAACAGCGGCGGCGAGAACGGGAAGGAGAAGCGCGAATAACCGTAGCTGTATTTGGCGACGAACAGATAATCGCCGATCAGCAGGGTGGGGATCATCGAACCCGATGGGATGTTGAACGGCTCGAAGGCAAACGTGCGGATGCCGAGCGCGATCAGCCCGGCATAGACGATCGTCTGGATGTTTTCGAGCAACGGGCTCGATTTGCGTGTCGCCATGCGGATGGGTGTTCCGGTCGGACTGGGGGCGGACGGGGGCACGAAAGGCAAGGGCGATCAAGCCCATCGCCTCCCGGCTGTCAAGCAAGCCCACCCGAAGGTAGTGGGTCAGTTTGAAGTTCTGCACCGGCCCGCACCCCCACCCGGCCCCCCCATCAGTATACTGCCGTGGGTGGCCGGGTGGGGGGG